>NZ_JAUBVK010000024.1:0-107227 GCF_036705795.1 Microcoleus sp. ARI1-B5 | reverse complement strand
AGTTGGTTGACTTAGAGACATTCTTCTTAGTCTCTCCCAATTAGATTGGGGATACCGTGTTGACTGCCACGGCGCACACACTTGGAGATGTCAGCATCCAGCACATATTTGGCTTTTTGATTGACGCTGACAAATATTGCCTGTATCGCATCGTGACAGGAACGCCCCGGTCTAAAACCGTATGAGTTAGGCTCGAATTTAGCCTCCCACTCCGGTTCTAACGCTAGTTTTACTAACGCTTGCAAGGCACGGTCGTTTATTGTGGGTATTCCTAATGGACGTTTTTCATTCGTACCATGCTTGGGAATCATCACCCTTCGAGTGGGTTTTGATTTTCCGGTAAGTTTCAAACGATTTACCAATTTTATACGATGCTTTGGGGTCAACGATTTAATCCCGTCAACTCCAGCCGTATTTTTTCCTTGGTTATCCTGTGTTACCCTACGAACCGCGATACACTTGGCAGACCAAGACCTAATCAGGGTCTTTTGTAGTTTGCTCCAGGGCTTTAACATCACCACGCTCACTCGCTTGATAGATTCGTTTTTGCAACTTGAAAGTTACCCGTTCTAGCTTGCGCCAATTCAGGTTTTTCCATTCCACCGTCAGATTGTTCTGCGTATTAGACATATATATTGCTACTAGGACTCCATCTTTGGAATTACCCTGTATCTGTCAGCATATCTTTGTCATTACAACATAGCATTCGCTTTTGATACAATCCCTCTCTCTTAAATCATTCGTTAGCTACTTACTGGTTATCGACCTTACCAGAGACTTAAGAGAGTTACTTCGTTCCGATTACACATTGTTAAAGTCTTTAGCGTGATGCTCTCCACCGGGTTTATTGGGCGGTGCTTATAAGTCGGCTGTAAAACCGCTTATGCCCCTATCCTTGCCTTTTGGCTTGGTGTTAATCGGTCTTTACCGTGTTTTTCAACGGGTTTATCCTGATTTCAGCCATTACACCATTGGTCTTCACGATGGTTCAAACACATCTTTGCTTTCGCTACACATGGACTTTTTACTCGACAGTTACCGGGTTGGCTTAAGCGTAGTTCTGCCTTTTACCCCCGCTTTAGCCTGCTAGTTGCTACCCAACAAACTAGGGGATATGTTTTCACCTCAGCACTTGAGGGGTAGGATTTGGGCTAAACCCGCACCTACAAATGTAATCAGCTATCACCAGTCTTATCAACTGGGTTAACCGTCCCGTAAGCCTTTCAACTTACTTTAGGTTAAACGAATCGCACGTACAGTTAGACCGCAGGCTTCTTTTTCCTTTTTTTCAAAGGCTTTTTTGAGTGACGGAGTTCCCCCGCCACTTTCGTAACTCAATCCAATCTTCTTTATAAGTTTGGCTGAATTTTCATCTCGATCCAAGGATTCTCCACACTGACAAGAATGCCACCGATCTGATAATTCTTTCGGAACTTTGTTGAGGCAATCCCAGCAATGTTGAGAAGTGCCTTTGGGGTCAACAAATAGAACAGTTTTACCTAACTTCCCAGCAACATATTTGAGAACGCTGGCGAATTGTCCGTGAGCAGCATCAAGCATGGATTTGTTCAAGCCACTTTTTGCTGACTGGCCGTTCGGCAAATAAACCAAATTGCCATTCTCAATGTCAGTTTTAGGCTGCGTCTAGTTAGATTTTTAACACTCAAGTCTTCAACAACTAAAACTTCACACTTGCTAAGTAACTCATGTGCAGTTTTGAATTGAAAATCTAATCGGGATCTAGCTACGAACTGATGGAGTTTGGAAATCTTGTCCTTGATAACTTTCCAAGGCTTAGAACCCTTAACTCTATTAGCTAACTTCGCTTGAAGTCTTGCTAATTTCTCAGCCGACTTCCTTAAAAACCTAGGATTCTCAACCCTTTCGCCATTGGATAGGTAAACGTAATTGGTTATTCCCAAATCAATACCAACAGTATTTTCGACCGTCGCTTGAATTTCTGCAACCGTTACGGGAACCGTTTTATCTTCTAGCGTCATGGAAATATACCACCCATCCGCTTCTCTGATAACTGTACCCGTCTTAACTTTGAACTTTGTTGGTATTGGACGGTGGAAAACCATAGGCACTTGACCTATTTTGGCGAGACTAATACAAATCCTATCTTGCTCGTCCTTGACAATATCTAAGTTATCTAGTTGAGGATAAGTGAAGGATTTGTAGTAGTGAAGCCCTTTGAATCTGGGCTGACCTCTACGATTGCCGTTTTTATCGGGCGTGGTGAAATTTGAAAAGGAAGTTTCAACTCTGTTGACGACATCTTGCAAAACCTGAGAATCCAACGCTTTGTAGTCAGGAAATAGTTTTTTGGTGTTTTTTAGCTCGGCAATTTGTATCGTTTGCCACTGTACATATCCGCCTTCAATGTTCGAGAAAACATCACCTTTCTTGGTCAAAGAATTGCCTGACTCATCCTTTTTTCTGCCGTCCCTAGTTTGCACCCTAGTTAAGGGAATATTTTGATAAATTTCCTCAATCGGGACTATCGAAACAATCAATGGGCAAGCATTTATGGGTGTTCTCGTTGCTTCCCACCACCTAAATCTTTCTCCAAGTCGGTAGTTGTACTGCCTGCGACAAAGTTCTAAGTGAGCCACAATCGTTGTTAGTTGGGCTTTTGTGGGTTTGAGGCGGTATTTGTAAGTGAGTTGCATTTTTAGCTTCTTTTTTTCGACCTTTGCACAGTATAGTCTGTGTATGTCCAAAATGCAACACCGAAAACAAAAAACATGAAGAACGACTTCGTGGCAAACGCCCGCTCGGTTTCAGACCTCAAGGCTCATTTAGTCCTGTGTACCAAATATAGGCGCAAGGTGTTCAATGCTCAAATGCTGGCTCGACTTAATGAAGTGTTTGCCGACCTCACTGAAAAATGGTCGTGTAAGCTCATAGAATTTAATGGTGAAGAGGATCATATCCACTTCTTATTTCAGTATTACCCGCAAATGGACTTGTCAAAATTCGTAAACAATATCAAGTCTGTAGCAAGCCGCCGACTTAGGAGTGAATTTCCTGAAAGGGTGAATGAGTTTTATCACAAAGATGTTCTATGGAGTAGTTCTTACTTTATTGCATCTTGTGGAGGTGTTACCGTTTCAACACTTAGGAAGTACATTGAGAATCAAGACACTCCCGAAGATTGATTCGTAGTAGGTAAGTCTAATTGTCGGCTTCCGTCCCTCCATCCGACGAGCCTTTCATCCCTGCGGTAATTCATTCGGGGTACGGGGCGCAGCGCTCAGATTCATCCCCTCTGAATATACGCCCGGGACTTCCCGGCTGGCAGTTAAAAGTCGCATATCTGGGTAGGGAGACGGCAATGCCCACAGGTGTCAACAACCAGTTCAAACCTACTATCAGTATACTGTCTGACGATTAATGCCCGATCGCGTGAGTGGCCCCCCTTGTGAAGCCTGCGGTGTACGCACAACTTCTAAAAACCTTACCTAGTAATAGTTAACCCAAAATCAAGGATTTAAAAAATAAATTTCCATGACTTTGGGTTTATTTGATTTCCAACTCGACTTGTGTGTACACCGTAGCTGAAGAAGGGGGGCAAGAAAGAGCATTCTTTCAGTTGAAGCTATTAGCCGACAGAGCATTTATGGAGACAGAAGTTAAATGCGATTCCTCCTAGATACAAACATTTGGTAGGGACACAACACTGTTCATTAGTGTCAACAAACACGTTAAATGTACTCAGAGACTGCTGTTTACCGCCGAGATCCGATCCCCCCTACTCGACCCCTACTCCCCTTCAAAAGGGGAGTAGGGGGTGGGACAAGATTCCGATCGACAGTCAACCCCTACTCCCCTACAACCAGGGGAGTAGGGGTCGAGTAGGGGGTATGCGAGGGGGATCTGGCAAGAGGCTACAAACGAGAGATAAAAAGTTTTCAGGCGATTGTTGACACATATGCGGCATCCCGCGTCGCTACAAACCAATCATCATCACTCCGCGCTAAGAGCCAAACCTGAAACCACAGGGGCGATCGCATTTAACCTCAAAACAGGATGATCCCCTTCCACCTGTCGGCAATTCCAGTCATTTCTAAACAGCAAAACAGGCCGGCCCCAACTATCTTTCACCGTCACCGTATTAAACAGCCGTCCAACTTTTGCCAGCGCATCCCAACCGCCGTCAACCCAGCGAGCTACACTGTAAGGCAACATATCGATCGTCGTTTCCACATTATATTCCGACTGCATTCTGAACTGTACCACCTCAAATTGCAACTGTCCCACAGCAGCCAAAATTGGCTCGCGTTTCGACTCATCAACCGAGTACATAATTTGCACAGCGCCTTCTTCCTGCAACTCCGAAACGCCCTTGCGGAACTGCTTAAACTTAGAAGGATTGGGATTTCTCAAAAAAGCAAAAAGTTCGGGAGAAAAACAGGGAATCCCTTCATATTCCAGTTTTTGCCCAGTATAAATAGTATCGCCGATCGCAAAAACCCCCGGATTGTTCAAACCGATCACGTCGCCCGGATACGCAACTTCGATCGACTCCCGATCCTGAGCAAATAACTTTTGAGGTCTTGACAAACGCACCGTTTTACCAGTTCGAGCGTGAGTCACGTTCATGTCCTTTTCAAACTTGCCCGTACAAACCCGAATAAACGCCACCCGATCGCGGTGTCTCGGGTCCATATTCGCTTGCAATTTAAACACAAACCCGGTAAAATCTTCATAAGTTGGCGGAAGTTCCCCGGCGCTGCTGTTGCGGGCGATCGGTTTCATAGCGTAATCTAAAAACGCATCTAAAAACAGTTCGACCCCAAAATTGCTCATCGCGCTGCCAAAGAAAACAGGCGTCATTTTCCCAGCCCGAACCGAGTCTAAATCGAGTTCAGTTCCCAACTCATCCAGCAGTTCCAACTCTTCTTTGAGCTGATAGTAAAGGTCTTGTTCCAACAAATCCTCAATGCGCGGATCGCCCAATTCAATTACAGTATCAACCGCCGCGCGAGAACCGTGTTTAGTCCGCTCGAACAAGTGAATTTTGCGCTTTCTGCGATCGAAAACACCTTTAAAGCGATCGCCCGTACCTATCGGCCAATTTACCGGATAAGTCTGCAACCCCAATTCCTTCTCAATTTCGTCCAACAAATCCAAAGGATCTCTGCTGGGGCGATCGAGCTTATTAAAGAAAGTAAAAATAGGCAAACGTCGCAATTTACAAACTTCAAATAACTTGCGAGTTTGCGGTTCCAAACCCTTAGCAGCATCCTCAAGCATCACCGCATTATCAGCAGCAGCCAGAGTACGATAAGTATCTTCACTAAAATCTTGGTGTCCCGGAGTATCGAGCAGATTAATGTGATAATTTTGATATTCAAACTGCAAAACAGTAGAAGTAATCGAAATTCCCCGCTGCTGTTCCATCGCCATCCAGTCAGAGGTAGCGTGTCGCTGAGCCCGCCGCGCTTTCACAGAACCTGCTTCGTGAATTGCACCTCCGTAAAGCAGCAGCTTTTCTGTCAAAGTAGTTTTACCCGCGTCGGGGTGCGAGATAATCGCAAAGTTGCGCCGGTGCTCAACAGCAGTTTGCAGTTCAGTTTCGAGTTCTGTTGTCATCACAAATTAGGTAGGGGAATCATCACCCGATCGCCATTATAGCCTGTGCTACAGTTGCTATTAAAGGTAAAATTATCACTAAAGTCAAGGAATCAAAGTAATATGTACGACTCCGACAAGCGGAAGCTGCTATCACTGGTGTGTCACGGGGCGATTTTTTTCAGCACGTTACTGTTCTCGATCGGAGCGCCGATCGCCGTATTGTTAGTATCAGATGACCCCGTTGTCAAAGAAAACGCCACAGAAGCCATCAATTTTCATCTGAATGTATGGGTGTACAGCGCTGTGATTGTGGCGCTAACTGTGGTGACTTTCGGGCTGGCCGGCTTTTTCCTAGTGCCCCTAGGTTATTTGCTGCACTGGGGACTGACAATCATGGCTATCCTCCACGTTTTGCAAGATCCCAATCAACCTTACCGCTACCCTTTTATTTTCCGAATTGTTTAGACAGCAAATCGCGCTTCACCATCGATAAAAATAACCCGGTTTCTTCTTGAAGAAACCGGGTTTTTAATTGTTTGATAGCAGAAGAAGGAAGAAGTCCGATGGAAGTCGGAAGAAAAGAAAGGGTTTTAGCAATTCGTAAGGCGCAGTAAGCACTTTACGGAAGAGAAATTGTGCCTAATTGCCAATCGAATAAAACACAATTACCAATTACCAATTCCCAATTACCAATGCCCAATTCCCAATTCCCAATTCCCAATTCCCAATTCCCAATTCCCAACATTCATCGCATTTCAGCAACTCTCACAGGATCTGTCGGCGGCATAACCGCCTCTTTAGCATTCAACTTTAGATTCAACTCGCGAATCCGGCGCGACAGCAAGCGAATAATATTCACAGCAATTCCCGGCGTTTCATCGATCGCATCATAGAGCTGCATTTGAGTCAGCATCAAACACTCCGATTGTTCCAGAGTGCTAATAGAAGCCGATCGAGGTTCCGCATCAAACAGCGACATTTCCCCGAAACAAGCCCCCGCCTTCAACTGTGCCAAATCCCGATCGCCTATATGCACCCGCACCGTACCCGATACCAAGATATAGAGCGATCGGCCTTCTTGTCCTTCCGTAAAAATCCTGTGCTTGGAAGGAAACGAAAGTTCATCCATTACCGATGCTAGACGCACAAGAAAATCATCCCGCAGTTCCTTAAAAATCGGAACTTCCCTGACAAACAATAGGCGTTCGACGCTGGTTAACATAATGCGATGCAGTGATTAATTTAGACTTTAACAGGGAATTGGGAATTGGGAATTGGGCAAACAGGGCATTGGGAATTGGGCAAACAGGGCATTGGGCATTGGGCAAACAGGGCATTGGGCATTAGGTATTGGCCAAACAGGGAATTGGGAATTGGGCATTAGGTATTGGGAATTGGGCATTAGGTATTGGAGATAGTTTCTGTTTGTTCCTTCTTGCTTCTTCCTTCTTGCTTCTTGCTTCTTCCTTCTTCCTTTTTCCTTCTTGCTTCTTCCTTCTTGCTTCTTCCTTCTTGCTTCTTCCTTCTTGCTTCTTCCTTCTTGCTTCTTCCTTCTTCCTTCTTTACCTTTTTCCCCCAGCACCCAACTCTGCCATCATCTCTTCAACTTGAGCTGATACCAAATTATCGGGGTCATTTTGCAGCCTCGGCAACAATTCGAGCAAAGCCCGCGGCGAAGCTATTTTCAAATAGGCTAACACTGCTTCGCGGACAAAACCCGTCGGGTGCTGCAGACAAACGAGAGTTTGTTGGGCGGTAAGGCTCCAGCGCGCTTCCCTCGCCAAGTGAAAACAGCAAGCTAAAGTCCAATCCGAAAGGAAGTGGCGCAATTCTAGCAAGCGGCGCAAACGATCGCTAGGAGCTAGAGGTTTGTAAACCATCAATTCAGAGAGATTGCTCAATTTTTCTCTTTCCGAGTGCTGATCCAACAAATTGATGAGCGATCGCTTCTTAGCGATATCCACAGTATTGTCGAGAATTTCCAATCCCCTAGCCACCAAAGAAGGTTGGCCGGAAGCAATGTTGAAAGCAGCGGCTTGTACGGTGTCGAGCGGATAAAGAAACTTCATCAGCAAAAAACACCGATCCTTAGCATCAGCTTCCAGCCCCGCCAGAGCCCGCTGCAACAATTGAGCCGTATCGTTCCCAGGTGCTCCGGCGCTGTTGGCATCTCGATCGGAAAAATTGCCGTAGGTTGTTACCCCAGACAAATCTACCAGAGCTGCATAAATTTGACCGATAAACATCAACTCCTGTTCGATGAGAGTTTCCAAGCCGCTGCGGCCGATGCGGTCTAGAACCCCTTCTATCCCCGCCTCCGAAGGCATTTTCAACAGGATGCGGAGGATGTTGCGCCTGGTAGTTCCCCAAGCCGTCATCAAATTGCTGACCAAAATGTCGATCGCCTCCACAGTCCCAATTTGACCCAGAGCCGTCCAAGCTTGCAACCTGACCAAATCCGACTTGTGGATATCCTCAGCCAAATAGACGAGCAAAGGAATGGCATCGTTGTGAAGTTTGACTATCGCCTGCAAAGCCGCTTCCCTAGTGGATTTGTAACCGAGTCCCCGCAGCAGCGAAGGATAATATTCTTCCGAATGAGTAGACGAAATCACGTCTAACAGAGCGCAGCGCACTCGCAGAGATTCATCTTGCAACAGATTGGGGATGTACAGCCGCAGTCCTTGCAAATAATCAGCCTCTCCCAGAGCCCGCGTCCCCATCACCCGTTCCCGCTCCAGCTTGTGGGTCAGCATTTGGCGCAGCGTGTTAGTAGCCTCTGCCTTTTGCTGGCGATCGCCCCTTCTCATAATTAAAGCAGCCGCCGTACCCCGCACCACCGGATCGACGCTCGGCTGCAAGTAAGGCCGCAAGCTGTCAATATTCGGTTCAGCCTCCGTCAGCCAGATGTAGCGCAAAGCCAAGGCCAGCACCTCCGGCGGCAAGGATTGCTGCGAGAGTGCGCGGACAGCTTCTAAATATTCCGGGTTCGGGTGTTGCAGCATAGTTTCCAAGCTCTGGCGCTGCAGGGGTGGAGACAGCGAATCCAGGATGGGAGCGAGAACTTCTCCAACATTTTTGGGGTCTATTTGCGTCAGCAGTTCTATGCAAGAGCGCTTTTCATCTTCGCCCCCCGGCTTTTCCAGAGTTTCCACCACTGCGCGCTTGAGAGCTTTAAGGTCAACGTCCGTGACGCCCAAGCGCCCCCGTTCCGCACTTTTGACCAACAAACCCACGTATTGAGAGCGGATCAGCCAGACTACAAACAGCCACAGCAAAGCCAAAAGTACGATCGCGCCAATAAATATCAAGCTTTGGTTGTCGTGAAATGTCTTTTCCTCTTGGTTGGGGAGTATCTTCTCTGTCACCCACAGCATAATCAGGATGCCGACTCCTGTAGCTCCGCAGGACAAAGGTTCGCCCACACCGTTGACCAGAGTTTGAATTCCCGATCGAATATTGTCGGGAATCGGTTGGAATAAAACCGGGCTAACGGTTTCCAACAGCGTGTAGTGCAGCAGTTCGTCTAAAAATCTCAGCAATATCAGTCCGATGAACACAGACACTAGCTGGCCGAGCGATGCTCCTACGGTCAGCACCCCGAGGATCGCGATACCCGCCGGCAAAATCATCGCCGTCACGAATACACCGATTCTTTCTACCAAGCGGCTGGAGGCGAACCACTGAGTCGCCACTTGAAACAAGCCTTGTATGCCTTCGTAAATGCCCAGGAAGCTAGCGATCCAGCTAGCTCCGCTAGCACCGTCTGCTGGGTTTTGGTATTCTAGCTGGCTGTAGAATTGGAAATCTACCAGGACGTAGAGGACTTCTGCGAGGACGAAGAAACTGACTAGAGGTACGGCGTATTTTTGCAGCGGGCCTGTAACTTTGCGGGCGGTAAATTCTTGTTGGTCGTCGTCTTCCTCGTCATCTGTCCAGTGAGCCGTTTCCGGGAATGCTTGGCGGTATTTTTCCGTCAGGTAGTACAGCAACACCGAGCCTGTCGCCACCATCAACCCCGATATCAGGGTAACGTTTTTGAGTCCGACTACGTACAGCAACACCGGCAGAGAAAACCCGCTGACTACTCCAGCCACTAGATAGCCGCTGCTGACTAGCGGATAGGTGCGCTTGATTTCTCTAATGTTAAAAAGTTGGTTGGAAGTGATGGAAGTATTCAGGTCGTTGAGGACATAGCAAGCTTCCACCCACAGCCACATCAAAAAAATAGTAATAAAAGCGATGCTGATGCCAGCTATCTGAGTATTTTCGTAGCCGATGCCGAATCTAAACAAAAATAGCGGTACCGACATCATTGCCAGAACAACTACGACGGTGCGCCTCAGCGGCAGGATTTTTTGCAGCCACGAGTAGACAAATCCCAAACCCGAACCGATAAAGGCGCTGGCTATGTAGATAAAGGGCATTTTGTCGGCACCGAATTCGTCTAGGAACAGACCTACCGTGCTCAGTTCCAGCCAGATCAGCCCGACGGATGTTAGAGTGTAGACCAGGAACATCAGTACGGTTCGCTCTACTTCTTCCGATCGCAGGTTGAGCGATCGCAGCACTCCTTTTCCTGCTCCCGCGATCGCGCCCATTTGAAAATTTTCCATGCTTCTGGTGCGTAGATATCCCGATTTTAGATTTTAGATTTTAGATTTTAGATTTGCTCCACAGATGCAATCTAGGAGCCCGAACTTGGGTCTAAAGTTTTTGTTTTGACCCTCCGCGACTATAGTCGGAAACCTATATCCGTTTTGGGGCGTGGCAATTAGTCTACCGTCACCAGTCTATTACTATTGACTGATGACTGATGACTGATGACTAATCACTCATAACTATTTTTTCGGCGACAGCAGCATCATCATACTGCGTCCTTCTTTTTTCGGGGCTTGCTGCACTTCTGCGATTTCCTGCAAATCTGTGGCCATGCGCTTGAGCAAGTCCTCTGCTAGATTGCTGTGTTGGATTTCCCGACCTCTGAACATGATCGTGGCTTTTACTTTGTCCCCAGATTTAATAAAGCGGTCTGCTAGCTTCAGGCGCACTTGGTAGTCGTGTTCTTCAATTTTGTAGCGCATCTTCACTTCCTTCACGTCAGCAGTGTGCTGCTTCCGCTTCGCTTCTCGCGCTTTCTTTTCCTGCTCGAATTTGTACTTCCCGTAGTCCATTACCCGGCATACGGGCGGGTCAGCTTTGTCGCTGACAAGTACGAGGTCGAGTTCTTTTTCTTCTGCCAGACGCAGCGCTTCACTAGGCGTCAATATCCCTAGTTGCGCGCCGTCGGTATCGATCACCCGGATTTTGGGGTATCGAATGTTTTCGTTGATCTGGGGTAGGTTGCGATTTTGTCTTCTTTCAATCACAGGCATGAATGGTTTTACAAGCAGTAGTTTAATATTGAAGCTTCTTGATAGTTACAGGTTCTCGCGGCCAATATTTCACTTGGGCGATGGAACTGTCTGTTTTGTCAGGTGTTACCCTTACCGGACGTACTACCGCGCCCTGTCTCCCCTCAGCTTCATCGTTGGGGAATATTTGGACGATCGTAAATGAATTCTTACAATACTTGCTATTCTACTCAGTCTGGCTGAGTTTCTGCGTAGTTTTATTTTAACTTCACACACGATCGCCCGAAACAGAGCCTGATTGATGACAAAACCGTCAGAACTTCCGGGTCAAGCCTTAAAAATGAGGTAAAACAGCTTTTCATACCCCGCCCTACCCAGTGCAGCCAGTCCCCAAGTCGCCTGAGTTGCCTTGTAGAATAGGTATAACCAAGTGTAAATTTATGTTGCGAGCTGAGGCAAAATTGACAAATTCTCTGCAATGGCACCAACGGGTGGGAACTCAACGAGACTGGGTGTGGCGGGGCTGGCAAACTCGGTACAGTTTTTTGCGGCCAGCTTTGGGGCAAGATCGAGGC
This sequence comes from Microcoleus sp. ARI1-B5, assembly GCF_036705795.1. Taxonomy (NCBI): domain Bacteria; kingdom Bacillati; phylum Cyanobacteriota; class Cyanophyceae; order Oscillatoriales; family Microcoleaceae; genus Microcoleus; species Microcoleus sp. ARI1-B5. The sequence goes on along the minus strand of NZ_JAUBVK010000024.1, from coordinate 95,715 downwards.
GCGATCGCATTTCCAGATTCCCAGGCCGAACCAATCGCCTCCGCCACATCGAGAACACCGATTATTTTACTGCACGGGTTTGGAGCTTCGATCGGTCACTGGCGCCAAAATCTCGCCCCCCTCGCCGAAAATCACACGGTTTACGCCTTGGATTTGTTGGGTTTTGGCGCTTCCCAAAAAGCTCCGATCGACTACGGCGTGTCGGTGTGGGTCGCTCAAGTTTATGATTTTTGGCTGACTTTTATCCGAGAGCCGGTAGTATTGGCAGGAAATTCGATCGGCTCGTTGATTTGTCTGGCCGCCGCGGCAGCTCACCCGGACATGGTGGCCGGCACGGTGATGATTAGCCTCCCAGACCCCTCTGTGCGAGCCGAGGCGGTGCCCGGATGGCTGTTACCTGCGATCGAAGCGGTTGAAAGTTTGTTTGTTTCCCCGCTCATACTCAGGCCTCTGTTTTCTTTAGCCCGCAAGCCTTCATTTGTCCGCCGCTGGGTCAGCTTTGCCTACGCCAACCCGGAAGCTGTTACCGACGAATTAGTGGAAATTCTAGCAGGGCCTGCGGGCGATCGGGGAGCCGCCCGCGCCTTCTGCGCTTTATTTAAAGCTGTAGGCAGCTCACAATTCGGCCCCGGTGTCAAGACTGTACTGCGAAATTCAACAATCCCGATGCTGTTAATTTGGGGCAAACAAGACCGGATGATTCCCCCTCGCCTCGCCCGGCCCCACCAATTTGTCGAATGCAATCCCAAGTATGTAGAGCTAGTTGAATTAGACAATGCCGGTCACTGTCCCCAGGATGAATGCCCGGAACAAGTAAATCAAGCAATTTTGAACTGGATGAGCCGGAATTTTGCCGCTACGGGCGATCGCCGCCAATTGCAGCGCTGTTGATTAGACACGTGGCGTTGCTAATTGACCAAAATAACTTGCCGGTATCGCTCCGGCTCAAAAATAAAGTTGTTAGAAGTCGATCGCACCCGGTGGCATGGTATTACAAAGTTTCCCTCACTTGAGAGTCAGTCGATTTTCCGATTGAAGATTTGAGATTGACTGTAGGGTCACTCATGGGGGCCAGAACTAATCTCTAAACTTTTTTGCTCTCGGCGACTCTGGACAGAAAGCGAGTCTCCGTCTTTCTGTCAGGCCATTTATCTACTTTTATTTATCGTCGCTTTTTTCACAAACTCAGAGATTGACACAATCGCCAAGATAGTGTATCTTCTCTAACTGGTAGTATTATATACAAGTTATGGAGTTAGTCGAAAGGCAGGTCATCAAACCAAATCACAGGTTTTATCCAGAAGCCGATCGATTATTTTTGCTGTGCAAAAATCTTGACAACTGCGAGAGCTATATCTACCGTCAAAACTTTTTCCGTCAACCAATCCATGCTCTGGCTGTCGATCGTGCACGATCGACAGAGTGTTAATCACAAAGCATTGCCGGCCAAGGAAACACAAAACACTAAGAGGGTTAATGCAAAAAGCATGGACTAGCGATCGTAGTGTCACCGGGCGCGCTCATGCTCGCCTGGAGCCCAACTAAATTTCAAGCAGCACCGAAAATCCCTTCATCATAAAAATTAAAGAAAAAAAGATAGAAGGGGCGCTAGTAGTTGTATTTAGCTGTCAAGCGGTCAGCAAAAAGGCTTGGACAAAAGGATATGCCAGTTGGTTGGGGACTAACATTTAGTGGCCTTCAAAAGTTACCTCAATATAGGAAATCCGGATTGTTACCGAGGTAGGTTGTTAAGTTGTCAAAGTGGTGTAGGAAAAGTGAGAACAAAATGCAACTGTCAAGCCGATTATTACCCGGGCAGTAACGAGCTTAGCCAATATTAAAGAGCTATGCAACCCCTCCCTTGAAGAGCAGTAAAATTCTAGCTTCTAATTTGTACCTTCTACCTTCTAGCTTCAAGAAACACCTTGTTTCTTGCTCGTAAAAATAAATACCTTCCCTTGTACCAGCAATCTTTCAGTCAGCTTATAACCGATCGCCCCCAAATATACGGGAAAGTTCAAAAATGCCATAATCTGGGATTTTGGATGATTTTAACGCATAAAAAAGTCAATTGAGCCAACAACTGACGGCCCCCGTGCCCCCGGTCTGCTGGCGGCTAACTGCTGAAAGCCGATCGGGCAAGCAGCACCCTTCCAGCTTTGAGCAGTAACGCAAACAAGGAAAAAACTGTCGTGAAATTCCACTGGCTACTACCGAGTTTCTTAAGTGTATTTTTGCTCGCCGGAGCCGCCGAAGCCGCCCGACTGCAATCTTGGCGGTTTGAGGCTTCAGAGAACCGGCTTTACATTACAACAGACGGGGGAGTGCAACCCAAGGCTCAACTGATTTTTAACCCGACGCGGTTGGTAATCGACTTACCGGGGACAAGTCTGGGCCGTCCCTCGGTCAGCAAACCGCTCTCAGGGGCGATCGAATCTGTGCGAGTAGGGCAGTTTGACGACGATACAACCAGAATTGTAGTCGAGCTCAGAGACGGGTTTACACTAGACCCCCAGCAAGTAAAATTCCGGGGGATTTCTCCCAGCGAGTGGACAGTAGATTTGCCAACTCCGGTGCGCGCCGCAACTCAAAATCCGATTTCAGAACCCGGGGGAGAAAGGTTATCGGTTGAACCTTCAGCACAGGAAGCCCAGTCTGCCGAGGCGACTGTAGTTCAGAACGTTGAGGTGACGGCGGACGGTTTTTTAGTCCGCACAGCGGGCGGCAGCCCCCAAATTAATTTTCAACAAAGTCGGGCCGGGGACATCGCCACCCTCGATATTGAAGGAGCTACTTTAGCTCCCGGTGCGGGCGGCCAACAGCCTCAAACCAACGGCAAGCACGGGGTTGAGAAAATAGAAGTCCGGCAACTGCCAACAGAACCGCCCGTTACCCGCGTGACTTTGCGGATGAAGAGTTCTAATACTCAGTGGCGCGCGTCTGTGAGCAATTCCGGCTCCGTTGTGCTATCGCCCGGAGGCGCGAGTCCGCCAATTCTCACGCGCGAGCGGCCTATACCTGTTGGGAGACCAGCTCAGGGAAATTTAGCGAGAGTTCAGTCAATTGATTTAGCCAGTAACGGCACGCAACTGGTGGTGAGAACTGACCGCCAAGTCTCCTATACCAGCGGGTGGGACCAGGCGTCGAGAGCTTACTGGATCAGAATCGCTTCTAGTTCCCTGGCGGGGCAAATTCCTCAGCTCGATGGCAACAGTCCTGTATCGTTTACTGCTAGCCAGGAAGACGCGGAGACAGTGGTGATTTGGGTGCAGCCGCGATCGGGGGTACAGGTAGGCAGGGTGACGAGGCCGAACCCGCAGTTGCTGTCTTTGCAGTTGCGATCGTCCAATGCTAGCGCGCAGGCTCCTTTGATCCGTGCTGCCAATCCCCAGCCGTTGCCGACAAGGACTCTCGGCTCGGGCGATTTGCCCCAAGCTTCTAACCGCCGCGTCGTGATAGCGATCGATCCGGGCCACGGCGGCCGCGATCCGGGTGCAGTCGGGATTGGGGGCATTCAGGAGAAGGAGATTGTTTTAGATATCTCGTATCAGGTGGCGAGGCTGCTGGAACAGCAAGGCGTACAGGCCGTGATGACTCGGACTGACGACAGCGAAATTGACCTGGAACCGAGAGTTTCTTTGGCGGAACGGGTGAATGCTACTTTGTTTGTCAGCATTCACGCTAATGCGATTAATATGAGTCGGCCTGATATTAGCGGGATTGAGACTTATTATTTCGATAACGGGGAAGGTTTGGCCCGGGTGATTCACGCCAGTATTTTGGACGGGACGGGGGCGACTGACCGCCGGGTGCGGCAGGCGAGATTTTATGTTTTGAGGAAGAGTTCTATGCCTTCTGTTTTGGTGGAGGTGGGTTTTGTCACGGGTGCTGAGGATGCTGCTAAACTTTCTGACCCAGCTTACCGCAGTCAAATGGCCGCTTCGATCGCTCGCGGCATCTTAGTTTATCTTCAACAAAGATAATGGCCAAACAGGCCAAACAGGCCAAACAGACCAAACAGGGCATTGGTAATTGGTAATTGGGAATTGGTAACTAATGACAACAGACAACAGACAACAGAGAACAGACAACAGACAACAGTCAACAGTCAACAGTCAACAGACAACAGACAACAGTCAACAAAGAATCGGTATTTTTGACAGCGGTGTGGGCGGTTTGACTGTTTTGACACAGTTATACAAACAATTGCCCAACGAATCCATACTTTATTTTGGAGATACGGCAAGACTGCCTTACGGCACTCGGGCGGCGTCGGAAATTGTGCATTTTGTCCGCGAAATTATGGCCTGGCTCGTGGAACAGGATGTGAAAATGGTGATTATGGCCTGCAACACCAGCTCTGCTTTGGCGATGGAGATGGTGCAGGCTGAGTTTGATATTCCAGTGCTGGGAGTAATTCTGCCGGGGGCGCAGGCTGCGGTGCAGCAAGGCAAGCGGATCGGAGTCATTGCAACTCCTGCTACGGCTGCTAGCAATGCTTATCGAAATGCGATTTTGGAAATGGACGATTCTTGCCGGGTATGGCAGGTTAGCTGTCCGGCTTTTGTGCCGCTGGTGGAGCAAAACCGGATTCACGATCCTTATACTTCTGAGGTGGCGCGAGAATATTTGGCTCCTTTGATTCAGCAGCGGATTGATACCCTGATTTACGGCTGCACTCATTATCCGCTGTTGGCTCCCGTGCTGCGATCGCTTTTGCCTGCTGGGGTGAATTTAATCGATCCGGCAGTGCGGGTGGTGGCTGCTGCGGCGAGAGAATTGGAGGTTTTGGGGCTGCGGAATGCTGCGGAAGCGCTGCCGACTCGTTTTTGCGTGAGCGGGCTTCCGCAGCAGTTTGCGGACTTGTCGGTGCAGTGGCTGGGCTGTACTCCTGCGGTTGAGAAAATATCTCTGCCGACTGTTGTACGTAGCGAAGCGGGGCGTAAGCCATCGCCCGTATCCGTGGAATCTGTCGAATAAGCCGGAAAATTTATCGCTCGCGCGATCGCACAAATCTTCTTGCACCAGTTTCCCAAAGGAATGCAACTGTAGGCACACTCGAAACCCTTATGTGACAAGTCATTCCCCATTCTTTAATCCCCAATCGAAAATCCCCAATCGAAAATCGTATCACCCCCCACATCCCAGACGCGAGCGGGATTTGGGGGGTTTAATTATTGCGATCGAAGGTAGCAATGAGACATCATTTTGTAATAAGATTTAACAAAAGCTTTGATGAACAATGCAAATAACGTCCTATATGTGCTGGAGCTATTCAGCCTTGAACCATGTCAACCTATATATCGCAAGCAGTTTTACTTGTAGACGGCTATAACATAATTGGACTTTGGCCTCAACTCCGAGAGAAGCGCGATCGCGACGAACTCGAAACAGCTCGCCGCGAGTTGATTGAGGTTTTAGTTAACTACAGCGCTCTTCAAGATTTTGAGGCCAGACTGGTATTTGACGCTCACTATCGAGATACTCCCAGCGTCAAAGAGATTATTACTAAAAATTTATCAGTGCACTACACTGACTTCGGTCAGACGGCAGATACTTATATTGAAAAGTCTTGTGCTAGTTTGCGCTACGAGTTGCGATCGGTCAAAGGCAAAGGCCGCATGATTGTCGCCACCTCAGACCGAGCGCAGCAATTGACCGTAGTCGGCTACGGTGCCGAATGGATGTCCGCCGAACAACTAGCCGCTGATGTAGAATCCACCGCCCGCCGCAGCGAGCGCCAGCACAAATCCCGCAAACACAATTCCAGTCGCTTTCTGGCCAGTTCCCTCGATCCTGAATCGCAGCAGCGCCTCGCCAGAATGAGAATGGGGCTGCATTAGCGGCCCAAACCCGCTTGCTGTATGACAAAAAAAAACTTTGTCAAAGGCCTTGCCAAATCCTCTAAGTTCAGGTACTGTTAGTAAATGTGGGTTGCAAAAACCCCCAATCCTCGGTAGCTCAGTGGCAGAGCGGTCGGCTGTAATGAATGCAAGCCTTTGGCACCAACCAAAAGCCCTAGTGACATAGCAGCTTTATCCGGTAACGGGTACTGAAAAATCGGGTGAATTCAAGGAAACCGCATCACTTCGGGTGGCGGCAATCTTGAGCCAAGTCTGGCAAAAGGCAGCGGTTGCGATCGCAAGTAGCCGGAAAGGTGCAGAGACTAGAGATGAGGAGCCTAACCGATAAATCTCACAGCGCCCGACATCCCGCGACAGATGATAAGTCTGCGTTCTAGGGATGATGAAATAGTCCGCGCCCTTCGGAAACGTTGGGATAAGTGTAACCGATTGGTCGTAGGTTCAAATCCTACCCGGGGAGTTAGTAAAAGTCTGAAGTTGGAATTTTCCAGCTTCAGACTTTTTGTTTTTAAGATTTGAGATGCTTTGGGGTCAAGCTTTCTTGTAGCGCCTTAATTCTAATCCCTGTGAGTGTGAATTAATTCACCTTCAATAGGTATGGAAATATTCAACTTTGACAACTCCGGGTTCAACATCGCCTTGACAATACCAGAACTCACCATCACCTCCAAACAGCCAAGGGCTTGATGAAGTGCTACCTGAGCGTGTTGCACAGAGAAACGCTCCCTAAACATCAGCACCAACTGCCGATAAATTTGTTCAATGTAATCAGTGCGGCTCAAAATGTCAATCAGCAAACCATAGAAACCTGTAACAGGCAACCGCTGACCGTTCTTAACATAACACTTGATCCTGTTAATTTCACCAGCATTATAAACAGCTACAAACTCAACATCAGCCTCCACTAGGTCTAACTGAAACACATTGTACGCCGAAAGTAGCCAAGGAACCTCCTCCTTTGAAAAGCGCTGCATCACCTGTTTCATACAACCCAAATCAAATCCAGCAATCACCGCTTGACCCAAAATATCATTGGTAAATCCACCTTGAGCTAACCACCGGAAAGCTTGTTCCGGGCTTAAATTCAACCCAGCATCCCGCGCAATTTCCCTTGAATGTTCTTGTAAATCAGTGAATTGACCGTTAGCAGCGTACCAATAATCAGCGAAGCGAATATGCTGTTCAACTCGGCTCCGTTGATTGTGGTCGTATTGAGATTTCAGCCAGTTGCCGTCGTATTTCTGCTGCTCTTGCTCTAATGCCAAAATCGTGTAAGCCAATTCACGGGCACCGGTATGAGCTAAAGTCATGCCCGCCGATAAAATCGGGTCAGCAAAACCAGCAGTTTCACCTACCAAAAACCAATTTTCTCCTACTGTTTTATCAGCCAAAAAAGACCAATCTTTTGTAGTTTCAATCTTTCCCGTACTGGTAGCATTAGCGATTAACTTGTTGATGCGAGGTTCGCTATTGAGGGCTTCGGTATAGATATCCTCTGGTCGCTTTTTCAGTGACTTATAATGTTCCGCAGGGCAAACGAAGCCGATACTGGTGCGAGTTGGGCCCAAGGGAATGAACCAAAGCCACCCGTGACTCAAACTCATTACCTGTATCCGGGTGCCGCCAACGCCAATTTTATCGCCCCATTCAGCGTTTGTCCAGTAGTCCCAGATAGCTATATTTTGCAGCCGCGTCGGGCTGTGTGTCTCGATGCCCAAAGCTCGCCGCAGCACGCCAATGTGGCCGGAGGCGTCGATGTAGTAGCGGGCGGTTATTTGTTCTTGCGATCGCACGTGCAAAGCCGTAATCCGATCGCCCGCTACATCTACCTTAACAACCGGCGTTTCTTCTCTGACTAAACATCCCATCTCTTCCGCGTGGCGCAGCAAAATTTCATCATATTTTGAGCGATCGACTTGGAAAGCAGTTTGCCGTCTCTGTCCCTCAAATTTAGCAGGCCGCTGTTCATCTTTAAACAATTCCGGCTTAATGAAATTAAAATCCCAAGGCTGTGGATCGGTTCCCCAGCGATAGATTCCACCAATTTTAATCGGGAAGTTGGCAGCTTCTACTTTGTCCCAACATCCCATTTCCTGAAGCACATCACTAATTTGAGGCAATTGACTTTCCCCAACGTGATCGCGAGGGAATTTTTCTTTCTCTAAAATTAGCACGCTTAGATGGGGATTGTACTTCTTGAGCAGAGTACCAGCAGTGCTCCCAGCGGGGCCGCCGCCGACAATAACAACGTCGTAATGGCTCATATCAAATAAAGGTAGTAGATGCTGAATTTGGACACTGACGAAACATCGCGCGATCGCGGCAAACCATATTTCCCGAAAGTTGCGATCGCAACTCGAACCGTAGAAAGACTTGGAATGTACCTAACCTAAATTAAAGATGCACAGTCAAAGCTTAATCCCGAAAGCCCGATCGCAACATGAAGCGAGGTCCGATGAAAGGAACTCTCCCACGATCGACTAATTATTCAGCCTCGTAATGAGCGAGGCTGAATTTCGACTGTCAAACGTTTTATCCGACTGTTAGTTTATCCTCTTCCGGTATGTGAGAACTTTGGGAAATCTCCAAATTCTCAGTCCAAGTATGAGCAATATCCAAATTCTCAGTCCAAGTATGAGCAATATCCAGATTCTCAGTCCAAGTATGAGCAATATCCAGATTCTCAGTCCAAGTATGAGCAATATCCAGATTCTCAGTCCAAGTGTGAATAAGAGTCGGTTCTAGCTCATTGATTGCAGTTGAAGAATTGCTGTTAACTGCTGACATGATGCCTCTCCTTCTAAGTAATAAATTTTGTCTGATTCTAAGATTGATTGGGTTCTAAAAGTTGAAAAGTTTACATCTCGTAAGCTACGCAGCTTTTACAGGTTGCAAAATCTCGCAGGGTTTGGCAAAAGGTTGCTCAAAGCTATGGGTTTTTGCATAAACCAGAAGCTCAGCCGTCAGTTCCGTGAAAACTTCAAACAAGTTCTCAACTACCTCACAAGTCTCTTGATAAGTCTCCTCTGTCAGTTGTATGTTTTGAATCAATTGCTGCACTTCTGGCGTCCATATAGTATGAGCTATGTCCACTTCCCAATGAAACCTGCCAAAATAAAGAAACTCCTTTTGGGTAATTGTTCGTAACTCTTGAGCAATAGGTGCCGCCGTTGAGAAGAACACATTACCCGTTGCTTCTATCACTTCCAGGATGACCAACTTAGCGAGCGGACTAGCTCCAAAAGCGGAGCGAAAAATTTGATGTGATACCCAACGCGATGCCTTTGTGTCTTCATTCCAGAGAAAATTCAAAGCCTCACTGAACTTGAGCAATCTATCAATACCCAGTGTTTCCAAATCTTCCAGAAACCACAACCAGTGATGATCGTCTTCATAAGTATGATTGTTAACTATTACCTGAAGAGGATCGTTGGTTGGTTCTTCTCGGAAGACATACTTGTTAAATTCACCAAAACTCATTGCGAAAGGAGCAATGCAGGGAGCGAAAGCTAGGCGTTGTCTTGGGTCTATACTTTTGTCTCGCATAAACTCGAATAGCCCAGATTTAGCAAATTCTTGCTTCTTCTTTTCAATCAATGCTAGGACTTTTTCCATTGTGATGCACCTGATTCTGTCAATAGGCTAGTAACTGTATCACCCTGCGTGTGTGCTGCGAATCACAAAGTTTTGTGTTCTAGATCACGTTTAATTGTGTCTCGATCGTGGAGGCCTGTGCTTTAGAGCGTGCGGTTTGCGGAGCTGAATTATTATAGACAGCTTTTTTCTCCCCAGGGCAAACGCATTTAGCTACGAGAGAATATTCCAGGGCTGGAAGCCTAGATTTGTCGTTATAAGATCGGAGAACATCTGCCTGAATAATTCTCAAGAAATATTACGTATTGAGAAATTACTGGGAGATAAAACGCATTCTTAACCGCAATCTGTCATTCCAAATATTCTCGCTCGGACAGTCATACGTTTGCCCTTTCTTTCCCCTCATTGCCTGGGAAGGTAAAAATACTCAAAGCTAGAGCAAAACCTTGAAGTTATGTGGATGCGTCAGTCATTTGTGCGATCGACCTCACAGAGTTTGTTACAATATGGCAATCTACTCGGTGAGGTGTCAGACCGTACATGATTAAGCCGGAGTTCAAACCAGATGTTCTGTTGTCCGCCCCTCCAGAGGCTCTAAACCTTTAGGCATCCCGCATCTAAAAAATATCCGAGTAATTAATTATACCTATATGTATAAAAAAATTATAATTATTACCTAAAGGTACTTACGTACAGCCCGATCGCGCCCTTGTCAACATCAAGCGCGATTTTAGCCACCTAACACTTAGTCAGAAAATAAAGCAATGAATGTACTTCCCGGTTACAAAATCACAGAAGTTCTTCAACTTGGTGTGAAGTCCATTATTTATCGTGGTGTCAGAGAGTCAGATCGAGCCTCCGTCATCATTAAAACACTCCATACCGAGTATCCCACAATAGAAGAAATTACCCGCTTGAGACATGAATACAAAATTAGCTCTAATCTCAAACTCGAAGGGATTGTCAAACCCTCTAGTATAGAAAAATATAAAAACAGTTTCGCTCTCATATTAGAAGATTGCGGGGGTCAATCTCTCAGACACCATCTCGCAGGTAAAGCAATTAAAATTACGGAGTTTTTGAGCCTTGCCATTCAAATCGTTCAAACTCTCGGAGAAGTGCATCAAAACCTGATTATTCACAAAGATATTAAACCCTCAAATATTATCATAACCCCGGATTTTAAACAAGTAAAAATCACAGACTTTAGCATGGCGACGCGCCTATCCAGAGAGGTTCACCAAAATAGCAATACTACTGTGCTAGAAGGCACTCTAGCCTACATATCCCCAGAGCAAACTGGCCGGATGAACCGCGACCTTGACTACCGAACAGACTTGTACTCTCTCGGCATCACGTTTTATGAAATGCTAATAGGAGAGTTGCCCTTCAATTCAACCGATCCCCTAGAATTAATTCACAGCCACATTGCGGTGACACCAGTTTCTCCCCATCAGCTAAACAATCAAGTCCCGCAGATGGTTTCAACCATTGTCATGAAACTACTAGCTAAAAACGCAGAAGACCGATATCAAAGTGCCTTTGGAGTAAAAGCCGACCTAGAAAATTGTCTGACTCAGCTTCAAACTACGGGCACAATAGAAAAATTTATTCCGGGGACGCTTGACAAATCAGGTCAATTTTTGATTCCCCAAAAACTCTACGGCCGCACACAAGAAGTCGCTGATTTGATGGCATCATTCGAGCGAGTCAGCTTTGGTAAAACAGAGATGGTGTTGGTAAGCGGTTACTCAGGCATCGGTAAAACATCAGTTGTCAGCGAAATTCACAAACCAATTGTCAGGCAGCGGGGTTATTTTATTGCTGGCAAGTTTGACCAATTTAAACGAGATATTCCTTATGCTGCAATGACTCAAGCGTTTGAGTCATTAATGCAGCAGTTATTAACAAAAAGTTCAGAAGAGTTGGCAATTTGGAAAGAAAAGCTCTTGTCGCGGCTAGGTCAAAACGGTGAAATTATTATTGATGTCGTTCCTTCTGTCGAACTAATAATTGGTTCTCAGCCTGCTGTTCCACAATTGGGGCCGACAGAATCTCAAAATCGACTTTTTCGGGTGTTTAAAGAATTCCTGAAGGTGTTTGCCCAAGCCGAACACCCCTTAGTTTTATTTCTGGATGATTTGCAGTGGGCAGATTTAGCTTCCTTAAAATTGATTCAGGAACTCGTTACTGACCCGGATAGCCGATATTTGTTACTGATAGGAGCCTATCGAGATAACGAAGTCAATTCAACTCATCCGTTGGTGCAAACTGTAGAAAAAATTCAACAGACGGGTGCAGCGGTGCATCACATTATCCTCCCATGTTTAGAGTTTACCAATGTCATGCAGCTAGTGCGCGATACCTTGGGCAATGAAACCGAAAATTTCAAGTCTCTGGCAGAGTTGATTTTTAGTAAGACGGGCGGAAATCCATTTTTTATAACTCAACTGCTCTCAACCATGCACTCTGAAAAGCTGCTAGCATTTGATTTCAATATTGGTGCGTGGCAGTGGGACATCAGGGAAATTGAAACCGCTGGCATTGCAGATTACAGTGTCGTTGAATTAGTTGCTCGGAATCTTCAACAACTGCCGGAGGAGACGCAGCAAGTATTAAAATTAGCTGCTTGTACGGGCAACCGTTTTCGCTTAGAAAATTTGGCAATTGTCAGGGGAAAATCGGCATCAGAAACGGCTGCTGATTTATGGGATGCGCTTCAAGCTGGTTTAATTCTGCCAATGAGCGATGCTTACAAAATCCCGTTGGTTGAGGAAAGCGACTCCGGGCGGCAATCCGATGGGGGTGGAGTTGCCAGTCGCGCTCAATCCTCAATATCTTACAGGTTTTTGCACGATCGCGTACAGCAAGCGGCCTACTCTCTCATCCCCGAGTCCCAGAAAAAACAAACCCACTTAAAAATCGGCTCCCTGCTGCTGAATTCAACCCCGAAGAAGGAGATAACAGAAAACATCTTTGATATTGTCAATCAACTCAATATCGGGGTGGAATTCATCACCACTCAGTCAAAGCGAGATGAATTAGCTAACTTTAATCTCATAGCTGGCAAGAAAGCTAAGAGTTCTGCCGCCTATGAAGCGGCACTCAAGTATTTTAATGCAGGTCTAGGACTTTTACCTGAAGAAGCTTGGCAGAGTCACTACGATTTAATCATGGAACTCCATATCGAAGCGCTGGAATTGTCCTACATAAATACCGATTTTGAGCGAGCGTTCCAGCTATCAGAGCTGATTATATTCCGCGCCCAAAACTTGCTAGAAAAAATCAAGGTTTATGAGCTAAAAATAGTTTTTTATTTTAATCAAAATCAAGCTCAAGCTTCGATAGATATAGCTCTCGAAGCTTTGAAAATGCTGGGAATTTCCATCCCTAAAACCCCACACAAACTGAATATTCTCATGGAGCTATTTCAGACCAAACTAGCTTTAAAAAACAAGCAAATTGAGGATTTATTGGAGCTGCCGCCAATGACTGACCCTAATAAAATTGCGGCTATACGGATTTTAACGAATATGTGTCCCGCTGCTTCTGTAACAGCACCCGATATCTTCCCACTCATCTCCTTTAAAATAGTTATTCTTTCTCTTAAGTACGGGAATGCGCCGCTGTCTAGTCACGGGTATGGAAGTTACGGGCTGATTCACTGTGCAGTATTAGGTGATATGGATTCTGGATACCGATACGGTCAACTAGCTCAGGCACTTTTAGAACGATTCCACACCAACTTGCACAACTCTCAAATCTCGCTAAGTTTTAATGGTTTTATCCGTCACTGGTCTGAGCAGGTCAGGGAAAGTCTTATCGGCTTACTTGAGGGTATTCAGAGTGGACTAGAAACGGGAGATGTCAACAATGCTTGTTATTGTGCTAGTTTTTACAGCAATTATATATTTTTGAGTGGCGAACCTCTGGATTCTGTGGAGACTAAGCAGAATCAATATATTCAAATGTTGGTGAATTATCAGAATGAAATTATGATTTATAAAGCCAGAGTTGGGGCGCAAGTTGTCTTAAATTTGCAAGGTAAAACAACCAATCCTCGTCTGTTAGTTGGCGAAAAGTTTAATGAACAAACTATGCTGCCAGCTTTAAGGGAGAGTCAAAATAATCTGGTAGTATTTGTAGTATATTTGTATAAATCATGGCTAAATTATCTATTTAAAGATTATGCTCACTCTGCTGAAAATGCCGTGACAGCATCAAATTATTCTGAGGGTGCGATGTCCACGATGTATGTTCCTATCCACAATTTTTACTATTCCCTAGCACTCTTAGCTTTATACCCCACAGCTTCAAAAAGCGAACAGAAACAATATCTCAAAAAAGTTGCTTCGCTTCAGAAAAAAATGAAGCATTGGGCTTTTCACTGTGCGGAAAATTATCAACACAAATATGACTTAGTAGAGGCCGAGAAAGCGCGAGTATTGGGAGAATATGAAAAAGCAGCTCAGTATTATGACCGAGCGGTGAAAGGAGCATCGAAGAATGAATACATCCACGAAGAAGCGCTAGCAAATGAACTAGCGGCAGAATTTTATCTAGCTAACGGTAGAAAAAAAGTGGCTCAGACTTATCTGATAGATGCTTACTACGGCTATATTCACTGGGGAGCAACCGCCAAGGTTAAACATTTGGAGTCAGAGTATCCCCTGTTTTTACCGGCTGCATCGGCTGCGAAATCGAGAGGGGATGAGATAATTGTTAGCACTCATTCTAGCACGACAAGCAGCAGTCACAGCAGTTTATTAGACTTGACAACTGTTGTGAAAGCGTCTCAAACGCTAGCTAGCGAAATTGTGCTGGACAAGTTGTTAGAAAAGTTAATGAAAATGGTGATTGAGAATGCTGGGGCGCAAAAAGGTTTTCTCCTGATGCCCGAGGCAGGAAAATTGCTGATTCAAGCAGCGGCATCGGTGGAGTCTTCGGACGTTGCAGTTGAGCAATGCCCAAGAGTAGATCCGGCAGAGGTTTTGCCAATAACGGTGATTAATTATGTTGAAAGGACGCGCTCTGATGTGGTTTTAAGCGATGCCGCTAAGGAAGGTCTATTTACACTTGACTATTATATTAAAAAGCATCAAGTGAAATCGGCGCTTTGTACTCCTATTCTGAATCAAAGCAAACTCGTAGGCATCCTTTATCTGGAAAATAATTTAACTGCTGAAGCGTTTTCTCCTACTAGATTGGAGGTTTTGAAAATCCTTTCTTCCCAAGCGGCTATCTCTCTAGAAAATGCGGTACTTGTTGCTAATTTGTCGGCGGCTAAGGAACAGTTGGAGGATTATTCGCGGACGCTGGAGGTGAGAGTTGAAGAGCGGACGCAGGAATTAAAGACTAAAGAAGCTAAGCTGCAAGAAGCTCAAAAACTGGCGCACCTCGGCAACTGGGAATTTGATTTGAAGACGGATCGACTCACTTGGTCTGAGGAAGTATTCCGAATTTTTGGTCTTGACCCTGAACTACCAGAACCGACTATTTTAGAACACCGGAACCAAATTCATCCAGATGACCTAGAGTTGTGGTTAGAGCAAGTAGAAGAAATTATTCAGTTCGGAAAACCTTGTGAGTTTGAATTGAGAATTTTGCGTTCTGATGGAGCGATAAGATATATTTTTGTTAAGGCGCAAGCTATTTATAATGCTGGTACTGTTATTAAGTTATTTGGGACTTTCCAGGAGATTACGGAGCGCAAGTTAGCGGAGGATGCTTTGCGACAGTCGGAGGGGCAATTGAGAGAGAAAGCGGCGCAGTTGGAGGTTACTTTGGGCGAGCTGCGTTCTACGCAGACTCAACTGATTCAAACAGAAAAAATGTCTTCTTTGGGGCAGTTGGTGGCGGGGGTTGCACACGAAATTAATAATCCGATTAATTTCATCTACGGCAATGTCCTCCACGCTAGCGAATATAGCTCGGCTCTGCTGCGGTTGATCGAGCTTTACCAGCAGTCTTACCCGAATCCCACTCCTGAGATTGTGGCTGAAACTGAAGATATTGACCTCGGTTTTCTTCAAGAAGATTTGCCGAAAACCCTGCAATCTATGCAGGTTGGGGTCGATCGCGTTCGCAATATTGTGCTGTCGCTGCGGAATTTCTCAAGGCTTGATGAAGCCGAGATGAAACCAGTGGATATTCACTCCGGGATTGATTCGACTCTGCTAATTTTGCAGCACAGGTTGAAAAAGGATGCACTCGGACATGGCATTGAGGTGGTTAAAGAGTACGGTCAACTGCCGAAGGTAAGTTGTTATGCTTCTGGGTTAAATCAGGTGTTTATGAATGTTTTGAGCAATGCGATCGATGCAGTGGAGTTAGGGGTTGGGCTGCAGGAGGCAACTGCTAGACTCGAAAATCCTTTATCTCAAAGATTTGAGCGAAAGATTAAAATTCGGACTGAGGTATGCGATCGCAATTTTGTGAGAATTTCTATTGCTAACAACGGCGCCGGTATGACTGAGGAAGTGCGATCGAGAGTATTTGACCCTTTCTTTACTACAAAAGCTGTGGGTAAAGGCACGGGTTTGGGGTTGAGTATCAGTTATCAGATTGTAGTCGAGAAACACGGCGGGAAGCTCATGTGCATTTCGGCACCGAATCAAGGGGCGGAGTTTGTGATTGAAATTCCGGTGCAGCGGTGATCCGAACAAAGAAACCGGGTTTTTAACCGGGATTGAGGGTTTTAAGCAAATATTTTGGCTAAAAAACCCGGTTTCTGGCTACCCATAAAAACCCGGTTGTTTGGGTTTTTGTGCGTCTAGGAATCTTCTAAACATCCCGTTCTGTGCGCACCCATTTGGTTTGCCGCTTCAGTATAAAACCCAGATACAAAGGGATTTTCCAAAGGATGTAAAAAGGTACGGATAAAAGGGTTGAACCGGAAATATCGGCACGCCCGAATTTTGCCCAAGCGCTGACAATTGAAACTAAAATTAGCAGTCCTTGTACAGCTAACAAGATCGCAGGAATCGGGGATGCTCCGATAATTGTTGCTAGTATGGAGGTGGCAAAAGCGGCTAGCCAAATAGCGACTAAAAGCGATAGGGGAGGGACGGATAAGTCAAGGGCGATCGCCATTAAGTCAAAACGCTGTTGCTCCACAGAAGCTGTAGCCAGCCTGGGAGTTTGAGTTAGCAACGTCTGCAAGTGTCCGTGTTCCCATCTGGTTCTTTGACTTTTTGCGGCTTGCTGCTGCTGCGGCAAACACCCGGTGACTCTGGCTTCGGGGCAGAATACGGTTGGATGTCCGGCGATCGCCAAATCCAAACTCATTTGCATATCTTCGACGATATTGCTGCTGGCTAAGGGAACATCTCGAACGATTAACCAGGGAAAAGCCATGCCCGTACCTGTTAGCAACGATGGGAATCCTAACTGTTTTAATCCGCTGGGCCGGACTAAGTTTTTAACTAGAAATGCTAAGGCAGAAATGGAATCTTTGGGGGTAGGATTGGGCGGCTGTTCCATTAAATAAGTTGCTTGCACCGGTCTTTGTTCGGCCATTGCAACGCGCGCTAATTTTTCTATGGAGTCTGGCCCGCAGATGCAGTCTGCGTCAACCATGATGATTACTTCTGGGGGGTCTGATGCGATCGACTGCAAGCCGAAATCCAGCGCGTAGCCTTTGCCTTTGCGTTCTGTGTCTTGGCGCTCGATCGCCGTTGCACCGCAGTTGCGGGCGATTTCTGCTGTGGCGTCGGTGCAGTTGTCAGCAATCACTAACAGGCGGTCTTGAGGTGTTAGCTGCGGCAATATGGTGGAGATGGTGGCGGCAATTCCTGCGGCTTCGTTGTAGGCGGGAATTAAGACTGCTACTTTGGGGCGGGGTTCTTGAGTTTTTGCTGTGTCGCCGAAGCTGGACAGGAAAGCTGCACTGCATTCTAGAAATAGAACTGCAACGGGAATTAGAACGATCAGGGCGATCGCCAATACTACAACATCAACAAATAGGAACGGTAGCTGATTTATTTGCACAATTCTAGTACCTTAATTTAATTTAATTTGCTGCGACCCTTGAGTTAATTCAATACAATTGCACCTTGGTCAACTCAGCGAGCAATGCTATCTAAGCTATCCGATCGTGTCTGTTCAAATAACCGTTATCCGGTTCGCAGCATCGGAATGCAAGTCCTCTGATATGAGGACTTTAGTCCTCACTATCTAAACTATCCGATCGTGTCGGTTCAAATAACCGTTATCAGGTTCCCAGCATCGGAATGCAAGTCCTCTGATATGAGGACTTTAGTCCTCACTACAAACCTATTTGATTGCAGTCGTTCGCTCGAACATGATATCATATCATGTCGATTCTTACAATCTTAAGTAAATCACTTAATTAAACCTCAAATACGCTCAGACTTGAGAAACCCGGTATCTCAAAGAAACCGGGTTTCGGGGTGTTCTGTTTTTAATCCACTAAAAACAACGAAGCAATCTCTCAACTATTTTTCAATTACGCTGCATCGCGGACAGGAACAGGTTCAGATTTTTTTTGAGTGTACTGTGCGGGGGGTGCAACTTCTCTGAGATATCTCGACACCGATCGCAAATATCCCACTTCTGCGTGAATAGAATCCAGCGTAGAAAGACTCTCAACTAAGTCATCAAATTCATCAGCAGTAACTCCCGCACAGTTCAAGACTTCTTGATTGAGCCGCCCGTACATTCCTTGCACGAGAAGTTCGATAATTTCCCTGTAGTCAGCGATTTGGGTTCCGTAACCTTGCAATTTCTTCGGATTGACTCCCCACTGCAAAATCTTCAACAACTCTTGGGCGGAACTCCACGCAAAAGAGGAAGCAATCACTTCTTTTTCTGCTGCGACAAGAGCGTGCTTGATTTGCACTTCCGGGAAATCTGGATCGCCGATTAAGCTTTCCAGGTGCGACACTTGTCGATCTAACACGCGCAAAGAAAAAGGAGCTAATTCTACAGTCACCATGTCGCCAGCATTGTCAACTATTCTAAAAGGATCTTCTAGAACATTAATTAGGAGGTGAATGTCTGTAGGTTTGCTCCAGTCAAACTGTCCGAGGAAAAAGGGTTCTTCGTATCCCGGCAAAAGTCCTTGAAAATAAATCGGCAGATTTTTGCCTGATTCAAGAATTTTATAAAGTGCTACTTCCAAGGTTTCTGTCGGCCATCCGAGATTGCTCACTGCGACAAATTTCAGTTTTCCGGGGACGGAGACAATCAGAGAGTTCAGCAATAAATGTACGGCTTCGACAAGATTTTGAGCGGTTACGTAGCGGTGGGGAGCGTGAACGTTGACAGTTTTACCTTGCTCTACTTTTTTGGACATTTGCTCGCAGAACAAGCTATTTTCCAACATATGAGTAAAGCGAACCATCCCGTAAGTGACCTCTCCTTCTTGAGCTGCTTTGGCAAATTGCCATTCGGCAAACTTCTTCGAGGCGGCGTAAACTTCGGTTGTAAAGTATCGAGATGTTTTGCCTGTGGAAGAGAAGATGCAGTCTGCTACGCCGTATTCTTCGCACAGTTGGATGACGTGTTTGCATCCTAACAGGCTGGTTGTAACTGTTTCTCTGATTTTGATTTCAGCTAGTCCGGGTTGGCGTTGGGCTGCTAGGTGAAAAACGATCTCTGGTTTTTCTACCTCAAATATGTGTTTCAGCGCCTCGAAGTTGCGAATGTCGGCGGCATAGAAAGTTACTGCACCTTCTTTGTTAAAGTGGGGGAGAGTTTCTTCGGGGTTTTGACATCGGGCGTTGTCTGCGGAAATGATTTTAGTTGCGCCTAATTCGAGGAGTTTTTCGATTAAGAAAGCGCCGACGCATCCTTCTCCGCCGGTTACGAGAATGGTTTTTCCTTTGATTTTGCTGCTGCAGGCCGATGCGTACAGGTGAATGGTGCGATCGCGCACGTCGGTAAAAGGTTCGGTTTCTAATTGTCCGTCGGCTTGATAGGCCCTGATTAGCTGTGCGGTGAGATTTTGTAATGCTGCTAGGATTTGAGGATCTTGCGGTTCGGGGGAACCGGGGGGAACTAGCTGCTGGATGCGATCGATTATTTCGGCTTTGCTGGCACCTTCAAACACTTCTGAGGGGTTAAATGCACTCTTCACTTTCTTTGCTCCTTTAAATTCTCGAAACACCGTTGCTGATTCAGAGTTGTTAAACTGATTTTCCAGGGACAGAATCTTTAAAAGTCTGCTTTGTTTGAGGATTTTTTAGACTGAAAGCTACTTAATCGGAAAGACACGCGAGCTGCTCTCCTAGTAATTACTTGTATTAAGCCTACTTGTAGTTTTATTAAGCGCTTTTTTAACCTGCTGGCTTTTGCGATGGGTAAAGTCGGAACGTTATCCGTCCAACATTTGTCTCTACAACTATAAACTTAAGTTGCTGGCTGTTGGCAATACGGAAAACATATCTTTATTATTTCTTTGCAATCACCTGCGAGTTTTCACGCAATTTTAAATTTAATGTAAAGTAGCGTCGGCGTAAAAAAGCTTAACATTGTACTTGATAGTGACTCCACAGCATTTTACTGGTCAAGTAAGATGTATTGCACGCTACTAAATATAGTGAAATTTAAGTAAATATACGCACAACAGCGCCAAATATTGCGGTAGGCCGAAAATATTGCTACATATACCAGTTTCAAACGCCTACACAATAAGTCATACTAAATCCGGGTTTGGGGTGCCTTGATTTTTTAGTCGGCCCAGGACACGAAAGTTTGACTCGCGACAGCGGTTTCAACCGCCGCGATCGTAAAGGGTATGAGTAACCCGGATTTAGTATCATTCCTAATTTTTAAATCTAAAATCTCAAATCTCAAATGGTATTAAGTTGTACTCCATTGAAATTTTATATTTCGATGACTTTAGCAAAAATCGTCAAATCCTCTCCCCCGAGCCCCATCGGACTCTCGGACTCTCGGACTCTCTCCCCCGAGCCCCATCGGACCCTCTAATACCACAGACAATCTAGATGCTGTACAGCTTAATTGGTGGGGTAGGGCTGCTGTGCCTACCCCTGTATGTGTGCTGCTACTAGGCGCGAACAATGCGTTCTTTTTTGCTGCCTTCAAAGCCACGAGCGTCCCCAACATCGTAGCCTCCTGTTCGCAAGCGACGGTCTAAATCGCTGGCTTCAGGAGAAGTTTTGGCCGCTTCTTCGATCGTCACTCTGCCTTCAAGCACCAGTTTGTAAAGACCCTGGTTGATAATCTGCATTCCTTCGTAAGTATCATGTTCCATTAATCGGAAAGCTTCATCATCAGCACCTTTCATCAAGTAATCGTGCATGGCCGGCGTATTCACCAAAATATCGTGAACTGCGACGCGGCGGTTGTCAACAGTTGGCAACAAAAGTTGGGCAATTACCGCTACTAAAGAATCGCAAATTTGAATCCGCATCGCCTGCTGTTCCTCGGGCGGGTAGAGGTTCAACAACCGGTTAATAGCGTTAATTGCGCTGCGAGTGTGGAGAGTTCCCAATACTAAGTGACCAGTTTGAGCTGCTTGCAAGGCTGTATTGATGGTAACGCGATCGCGCATTTCCCCGATCAGAATTACATCGGGATCTTCCCGCAAAACTGCCCGCAAAGCCTGCTGAAACTCGTGGGTGTGCAAGCCGACTTCCCGCTGGCTGACCAAGCATTTTTTAGAAGGGTGAATGAATTCGATCGGGTCTTCAATTGTAACTACGTGCTTCTGCTCCATCTGGTTGAGGTGGTCGATCATGGCGGCTACTGTTGTCGATTTCCCCGAACCGGTAGGCCCCGTAACCAATATTAATCCCTGCGATCGCAAAATGATACTTTTGAAAACTTCTGGCAACCTCAAGGAATCGATAGTCGGTATTTCCAAACTAATCAACCGCAATACTAGGGCGCCGCCGCTGAGGGAATCAAAACAGTTTAGCCGACACCGCACGAAGCCGGGGTAAAAAATTGCTGAATCTAATTCCTTGGTAGTTGCAAACTGTTTTCGCTGTTCGGGGGTGAGAATTTCGGCTAAGTAATGTTCAAAAATTTCTGGCGTTACTTTGGGGTGGGTAGTTGCTACTTGCATCACGCCCCGAATCCGAAATCGAGGTACTTGGCCTACTCGAATGTGAATGTCGGAAGCTCCTGCGCTATGGGCATCTCTGACCATTTGTTCGATCGTGCTGGCGGGAGTCTCAACAGCCCGCTGCTGCTGCTGCTGCTGCTGCTGCGCAGGGGGGGGCGCGGGAGGCGCGGGTGCAGGAGGCGCGGGAGTTGCAGCCAAGGGCGGCGGCGGCGGCGGTGTGCGGCGGGCTTGAGCGTCTGGTCGAACGGGTGTAGGATTGTTTAATGGGTTCATTTTTTTGTCTCCAGTCAGTCGATTTTAGATTTGAGATTTTAGATTTTAGATTGACTCGCAGCGCCGTGAATCTGGGAGTTTCAACTCGGGTCTAAAATTTGGGGATTGACCGTGCGCGATCGAGTGTCGGGCTCTTGTATCCGTTATTGGGCGGGGTCAAGGTATGAGTGAAAAAATTCCCGGTTTCTAATCTAATCGCTCGCTTGCTAATTCGGTGCTAAATGCTGAGAATATTTTACAATTAGGCTGGATGGGCGATCGAGCAATTAACAGTTTTAACTCCTATGAACATCGGTCACAAAATTGCCGACTGGCTCGAAAATCGCGCTGTTACTCCCGCCTACGCGGGTTGGCTGCTCTCGGGGATGACGGTGTTCTTTTTTGGGTCTGCTACTAATACAATGTCTGGGTGGCTGTACGCGCTCAGCGGTGGGAGTTTGGCGCTGCTGGGAGTAGCGGCGGTTTTACCTGCAAAATCGCTCCGTTCCTTGGAAGTCCGCCGCCACCCGATCGAACCGGTGAGTGCGGGCGATAAAATCACGATCGAACTTGAAATCGAAAATCGCGCCCGCCAACCTAAAACTTTGTTGCAAGTGGTAGACATCTTACCGTTTGTATTGGGAAAAGAGCTCGTCCGCCCGATCGAGCTGATACAGCCGTCTAGTATATACAGGGATACATACTACGTGGAAGTCCGGCAGCGCGGCGTCTATCGCTGGCAAGAGGTGCACTTGAGGACGGCCGCGCCTTTAGGGTTGTTTTGGTGCCGCCGCAGCCGCCCGGTGAAAGCGGTGGCGGTTGTCTACCCGCAGGTTTTGCCGTTGAGCGCTTGTCCTTTGATCGATCGCATCGGTATAGAAGACAGTCCGCAATTGTACGATCGCAGCCGATCGCAAACCGCAACCGTTGGCCTCACCCGCAACCTGAGACCTTACCGTCACGGAGACCCCACCCGCCTGATTCACTGGCGCACCAGCGCCCGCTACGGAGAACTCCGGGTGAGAGAGTTAGAAGTTGCAGCCGGCGGTCAAGAAATTATTATTGCTCTCGACAGCGCTGCTTTGTGGCAACCAGAGGAATTTGAACGAGCCGTGACAGTAGCTGCGTCTCTTTACTTCTATGCTAGCAAGCGCCTGTTAAACGTCAAACTTTGGACGGCCCGAAGCGGACTCGTCTCGGGAAACCGGGTTGTTTTGGAAACTTTAGCGGCGGTTAATGCTGGGGAAGATGCGATCGATTCTCGATCGCAACTGCCGATAATTTGGCTGACTCAAAACTCTGCAAGTTTAAGCACTCTTACCCAAGGTAGTCGTTGGGTGCTCTGGCCGAGCGCCACTGCGGAAACAGGCGAAAAACTGTTAGTAAAACACGATTTACCGGGTTTGCAAATTCGCTCGGATAGACCTTTAGAACTTCAGTTACAAGATGCTTTAGAAAGAGCAATTAGTTATTAAGATTGAGTGGATAAGTTTTCCGGTATCATATCAAGTCCGCTGACAGCAGAATTGTGCCAGTGCGAGCTGTCGCGAGATCGCGAGTTATGTCCTCTCGCGAACTCGCGACAGCTCGCACTGGTAAAATGATGATTCTGATGCAAACGGAAACGAGAGTACAAGCTTTTCCCAATTTAAATAACATATTTGGGGCGGACAATCTTAGCCCACCCCACAAAATTTTTAATGGTTGAGAGATAATTTTATTTAAATGTCGATCGCGCCGATCGCACTCGTTTGCTGACAAGAAAATATCAATCCCTCTCACTCTTTAGTGTCGGGGAGAGTTTCGACTACATACTCCGGTACATACTCAGCAACCTTCTCAGGTCGATTCTCTGGCAATTTCTCGGGCAATTTATAGGGCAAATTTTCCGGCGGATGCTCGAGCCTGACTCGCCGGATCGGGAGATTTGCAATCAGTGCTGTAGCCCGCTGGTCGCTTTCTAGGCCGAACTCTGACTCCGTAGTATCGATTTCCACGTAGCGAGACACCACCTCTAGAATTTCTCGGCGCATCGACTCAACCATTTCAGGGCTGAGCTCTGAGCGATCGTGGGCTAGAACCAGTTTGAGGCGGCGTTTTACATCGTCGCGGCTGTTGTCAGGCGTGCGCGGGAAAAGTCGTTCGAGAAGTGTATATATCATGGCTCTGGCGGTTTTGTCAAGGGTTGGGCATAGAAAAAATCAGTCGATTTGAGATTTGAGATTTGAGATTGCGGAATCACTCATTCCTTAAGGGTTTAGAAGCTCTCCTACAGTTTCATTCTTTTCGGGAACTGATATCACTGGGGAAAATTTCGGCTAGTTTTTGTGATGCAGTCGCTGCTGTTAAAGATCGATCGCCAATATGGCAGCACATCACATAATTTTAGTGTTTAAGAACTTGCGGAGGCGAGTGAAGAAGTTTTCCCGACGGGGATTGAGATCTAGAAATTCAACTTTTTCGCCTTCTAAGCGGCGGGCAATATTGTCGAAGGCAGTTCCAGCTAAAGAGGCCATTTCCGACAATACTAATGGTTCGCCTCGGTTGGTGGAAACAATGACGCGCTCGTCGTCGGGAACAACGCCTAACAGCCCAATGGCGAGGATTTCCCGCACGTCTTGCACCGACATCATATCATTTGCCAGCACCATTGCGGGCCTGATCCGGTTGACGATTAGCTGGATTTTCTTGACGTTGTTGGCTTCCAGCAGCCCGATGACTCGATCGGCATCGCGGACAGCAGCGATTTCTGGAGTCGTGACAATGACACCTTCAGAGGCCGGGGCGATCGCATTTTGAAAACCCTGTTCAATTCCAGCCGGAGAGTCGATCAAAATATAGTCATATTTTGGTACCAACATCCCGACAAGCTGCTTCATTTGCTCGGCGCTGATGGCATCTTTCATTCGAGTTTGAGCAGCCGGCAACAGCACCAAACGCGGCTGCCGCTTGTCTTTCACCAAAGCTTGCTCTAACCGGCACTCTCCGGCGAGAACTTCTAATGCCGTGTAAACAATGCGGTTTTCTAAGCCCAGCAGCAAGTCTAAATTTCTGAGGCCGAAATCGGCATCAATTACGGCAACGTTGCGCCCCCGCTTAGCTAAAGCCATGCCGAGATTGGCTGTGGAGGTGGTTTTTCCCACTCCGCCTTTCCCTGATGTAACAACAATAATGCGAGCCATAAGCGATTTTAGATTTATTGGGAATTGCGAATTGGTAATTGCGAATTGGTAATTGCGAATTGGTAATTGCGAATTGGTAATTGCGAATTGGTAATTGCGAATTGGTAATTGTGAATTGGTAATTGCGAATTGGTAATTGCGAATTGGTAATTAATACTTGCGAATTATTCTGATGATTGTCGATTATTCGCCCTTAGTCTTTGGTAATTTTGCCAGCATCTTTTATTCCTTGAATCAACTCAACGCTCACAACTAATAAGTCTGATTGTTAGACAAATTTTAGAGAAAGTTGCATTGATATTTTCCCTCGTCCTTTAATGACTGATTTAGCCAAGACAAAAATTATCAAATGCAGGTTGAAACAGCATTACCCATTACCAATTACCCATTACCCATTACCAATTACCCATTACCAATTACCCATTACCCATTACCGATGACCGATGACCAATTACCCATTACCGCCGATTAACTGCGATTTGTCAAAATCAGAGGCTCTACCGATCCGAATCCCCTGAGGCGTCACATAGGCGACTTCCGGGAAAAACTGAGCGGGTGAGGTTTCTGGGCCTCTGGCAACATACTTAGCAATCCTAATCACCATCGGTTCCATCTGCAAGGTCATAATCACGCTTTTGGTGTTGCCGCCGACACCGGCGTGCACTACGCCCCGCAAACGGCCCCAAACTAGGATATCGCCTCCGGCGATGACTGAGCCGCCGGGATTTACGTCTCCCAAAAGTACGATCGTCCCTGGGTGACGAATTTCTACGCCCGATCGCACTGTCATCTGCAAATATAAAGGTTCCGCCAGCGATTGCGGTTTTTCGGCAGAGGCTTTACTCAGCGAAGAAACCGGAGGCTGCTGTTCTACACAATAGCCTGCCGTTGCCGCAGCAACAGCGGTTTGGCGGCGGCTGGTGTGGACTCGTTTGAGTTGCAGATCCACTTCCAAGAGGGCATCGGCGATGGATTGCAGTTGGCGGATATCTAAAAGTCGATCGCTCCCCATCAATTGTACTTCTGCATTTGGCTGCCAAAAGCGTTCTCCTGCATTCAGCCTGACTTTTAGCTGCTGCCAAAGTTCAGTCCAAGTCGATGCCGCACCAGTAGCGGGTTCGCTGTTGGTTTCTGGAGGAAGTAGCAGGAGTAGCCGTCCATCTTCAGTCTTGAGTCGGACTTGCAGCTCTAAGCTGACTTCGGGTGTTGATTGAGGGGCACTGGTAGCAGCGGCTGCGGAGGCATCGGGTGTCATGGGACAGTTTGATCTCGGGTAGGGACAGGTTAACATCAATATTAGCTTGAGTCGTCTTTTGCCTCAGCATTTGGGGGGAAAAGTCTGGTTTTTTTATTTTTAACCGCAGGTATGGCAATTCTATTTCGTTTTTGAACAAGATTTTTTTGGATTCACCGCCCCGATCGCTCTTGACACGGAGAAATAGAATAAAGTAGGGTGCGCCACAAGCACCGAGAGCGCGATAACTAGCGCGTCAAACCACTTTTTTGCCGGACTGTAATTATTAATTTTCAATGACCCCATGCAGCAAATAGAACTTTATCGCGGCAGTCTGCTCGGCTTAGCAGTTGGCGACGCTCTCGGAACAACTTTAGAGTTTTGTCGCCCCGGAACCTTTGAGCCGATTAAAGATCTGGTTGGTGGCGGCCCGTTTCTACTGCAACCGGGAGAGTGGACGGATGATACTTCGATGGCACTTTGTTTAGCTGAAAGTTTGATAGAAAAAAAAGGTTTCGATCCAGTCCATCAATTAGAAACTTATGTGCGGTGGTGCCAAAACGGACATTTGAGCAGTACGGGCGAGTGTTTTGATATTGGCAATACGGTTCAACAAGCACTTTGGCAGTTTGAAGATACAAAAAAGCCTTACTGCGGTGCTACCGAATCTTGGACTGCTGGCAATGGTTCGATTATGCGCTTGGCTCCCGTGCCTTTGTTTTATGCGAACAATCCTTTAGAAGTAATAGACAAATCTGGAGCAAGTTCTAGAACCACTCACGCCGCTGCTACTTGCGTGGATGCTTGCCGCTATTTCGGTACTTTAATTGCGGGGGCTGTGAATGGAATTAGCAAAGAAGTTTTGCTTTCGGACAGATATTGTCCGATTTCTGGATATTGGGCTGCGCACCCGCTGGCGGCAGAAATTGATGAGATTGCGGCGGGTTCTTTTAAATTGCGACAACCTCCTGAAATTAAAGGTACTGGTTATGTTGTCAAGTCTTTGGAGGCGGCACTTTGGGCGTTTTACAACAGTTCTTCTTTTGCTGAAGGCTGTTTGTTGGCTGTGAATTTGGGTGACGACGCGGATACCACTGGTGCGGTTTACGGACAGTTGGCTGGGGCTTTTTACGGAGAATCTGGTATACCGGAAAAATGGCTCTCGCAATTGACAGATTTCAATCTAATCGCATCTTTCGCCGAACAACTCTTGACTGTAGGAATTACACAGGGGTGACGAGAAACCGATTTTTTTTTGAACAGTTCGCGAGCGCAAGTGTCACAATACTTAAATATTTTTTAGGTACGTTGTTGCGCCAATAGCGCTCGGTCGCAACAACGTACCTTTTTTAATGTGCCAGTTGCCTAATTTTAGTATAAAAATCTTTTGTTACACCCGGTTGTTATACCAAATCCGAGTTTGCCACCCCTTTTATCTTCTGACTCTTCTCTTTGCGTTCTAGCGCCGCTTCGCTAACGCCTCGAAAGCGGTTCCATCATAAAGGGGGTAAGTAAACCGGATTTGGTATTACACCCGGTTGAGGATAGTTTTTGTGCGTAATTCCTCACTAAAATTAGGAGACGGCGCGATGCTCTCGCAACACGTATCCAACTCCCCGAACAGTATGCAGCAAGCGTTTTGAGTTACTTGCTTCTAACTTGATCCGTAACGCACGAATATACACTTCAATAATATTTGACTCGCCCATGAAATCGTAACCCCAGACTTTTTCTAAAATGCGATCGCGCGTAATGACTTGACGGGGATTCCGCAACAGAAATTCCAACAAATCAAACTCTTTAGCAGTGAGATCGATCGGTTGATTTCCTCGATAAACTTCGCGGGTTAAACAATTTAAGATTAAGTCTTCAAATTCTAAGCTATCCGGGTCATTTGCTTGAGTTCGGCGCAGGCGTGCTTTGACTCTCGCCAGGAGCTCTTCCATGCTGAAAGGCTTCGTCACATAATCATCAGCGCCAGCATTTAATCCAGTTACGCGATCGGGTACTTCATCTTTTGCTGTTAACATAATTATTGGTACTTGCACGCCAGTCGATCGCAATCTTAAACAAATATCCAATCCAGAGATGCCCGGAAGCATCCAATCTAAAATTAATAAATCCGGTTCAGCCGTGCGGGCCATCATCAATCCATCCAATCCATTAGGGGCGACAGTGACGTGATATCCTTCGAGACTGAGCTCTAATTCGATGAACTTTGCCAGTTTAGGGTCATCTTCCACAAGGAGAATGCGATCGCTCATAGCTGCGGATTCCAGACAGGTAAGGTGATAGTAAAAATACTACCCTCTCCCGGTTTAGATCGGATCGCGATACGTCCTTCCATCCCTTCAATCAGGCTTTTGGCGATCGCCAATCCCAACCCTGTACCATCTCTAGAGCGCGTCATAGACTCATCCACCCGGTAAAACCGCTCAAAAATCCGGTTTTGATGGGGGAGAGAAATACCAATTCCGCGATCGGCCACATGAACCATCACCTGCTGTTCCCTCTTTTCTAAGATTAACTCAACAGGTTGTTCCGGAGCAGAATACTTAATTGCATTATCGACTAAATTAATTAAAACTTGTTGTAAGCGATCCTGATCCGCACAGGCGACAACATCCTCATCACTTGACACCAAAATAATTTTCCGATTGCTAACCTTTTCACTCATCTCGGCAACCTCAGCCACCAGAGTATTCAGTATCACCGGATTCAAACGAAAGTGCAAATTGCCGCTATCAGCCCGCGCCAAATCGAGCAAATCTTCTAACATCCGAATCGTGCGTTCAGTTTCACCAACCGCCGTTTCCAGTGCTTGCTGCTGATAGTCGCTTAAATTAGTGCTGCGCCGCAGCAAACTTTGTAAATAACCAACTACCACCGTCAGGGGAGTGCGTAATTCGTGGGAAACATTACCGACAAATTGGCGCTGTTGCTCCCAAGAACCCGATAATCGAAACAACATTTCATTAAAGGTTTGCGCTAGTCCTAAAATCTCATCAGGAGCCTGATGCAGTTGGAGTTTTGCCGCCTGCAAATTATCAGCAGACAAAGTGCTAGCTACCTGACTCATATGTTCCAAAGGGCCCAGAGCGTGACGAATGCGACTGGCGATCGCCACCATCAACACTAAGATTACCACAATACTGACAATAATTAGACTGCGAATCGCATCATTTAATTCACGTTGCTCATCAGTGATATCTTGAGAGAAATATACCGTACCCAGCAATTCATTTTTGATCCTCAGAGTCGTGCTACAAATCACCAAATAGCGATCGCCCACCTGAACAAAAGTCGGCTCAGCCGGTACTTCCGTCAAAGAGATCATCTTCGTAATCTTAGAAGATTGCATATCCATATCAGGTGAATTCACCAAAAGCATCCCATCATTTCGCTTCACCCAGACCATGATTCCTCCTGTAGAAGCTTTTTGGACGCTGCGGGTCAAGCCAATTTCTAGTGAACCCATTTCACTATAAAGCTCTACCTGTTCGGGAAAACGCATTCCAATATATTCCAGCGTTTGTTTGTGGGCGCCGACTAGATTTTGCGACCTTTGCCAGCCGGCCCAAAATGCCACACTGCTAAGTCCTAAAATCGACAGCACCAGCAATTCCCCAGTCAATCGAAACTGAAGCGAAGAAGTGGAAATTCGCTTGCCCGTGAGATGGTTAATAGTGGCTCTAAATTGGCGAATGTGCTTCATTTTTTAGTCAGTTGTTGTGAGGTAAATCAAGCCTAATAATTAGATGATTGTCAACTAAATTATGACTTCACGAAAGGTCAGAAACCGGGTTTTTTGCGAAAATCATTAATCATTCGTTGTAGACCGGATATTCGCTAAAAAACCCGGTTTCTTTAGTATAAGTGCGTGCAGAAATGTAGATAAAAAGAGCCATCAGAATGCTCGCTTAAAAGTTTTCCGCAGTGCCTTTAATCTGGTTAAACTCAAAGCGTCGAGCATAATCTGCTTCACCATAAAGATTAAAACTAATTGTTGGTTCATCTCCGAGCGCTTCCACATGATGAATCGCATCGGGCATCAAGCACAAAATGTCACCAGGGGCAAGCAAAATATCGCCCACTGTTTGAATTTTATCGGGAAACTTGGGAATTGGCGATCGCCTCCAAAAAGTATTTTTCTCCTGTCCGCCCAGTAGCGCCACCAGTCCCCAACTAGCATGATTGTGAATCGGAGAAACCGCACCCGGAGTCCAAGCCACCAACTGCACCGTCAGAGGAAAAAACGGTTCATCATAAAGTGTTTGTACCGCCCAGCCAGTCTCAGAGTCAGGCTCAAGCACAGCCATTTCTAACCAGGAAGAACTCTCTAACAACCTGCGGACAAGGGGACAAATTGCTTCGAGTCGCAAAGAATCATCACTAATTTGCTCTAATACATCTTCTAAGTCAGTTAAAAATCGGTAAAGTCGGTAAGGATGACTCAAATCTTCAATTTGATTGGTAGCTCCACAAACATGGTACTGTCCATCATCCGTCACTAACAAGTCTTTTCCTGTCATAATTTCTCAACTCGCGGTTAAATTACTGCACTACTAAAAGATAGTCAGGGTTAATGTCCACTCTATAAGACATTCCTGGCAACTAGATGATGCGTTCCTAATTCCCAGATGAATTTTTGCTGAAGAAACTGACATATAAAGCATTCAGAGTTTTATCTCCCATCCATCTCTTCCTCATCTAGCACTCATTTTCTTGAGTGTTAATGTAAACAACCTCAAGTCTTGAGGACAACAAAAAGCCAGAAAAATTGCCAGAGAGCAAGAAGTCTCAAGCAAATATCTGGCCTGGAACAACTAACAATTTATCGGGAAATTAGACACATGAAAGTAAAATACATTACCACGATCGCCATTGTCACCATTCTCGGTTTGGCAACAGCTAATGTTAGCTACGCCAACTTCAAGGCTGCCACAAACTTAAACTCTACAACCGTTTCATTCAAGATTGCAGAATCCAATCCTTGTGCGGGTAAAGAAAATCCTTGTGCTGGTAAAGCCAATCCTTGTGCTGGTAAAGCCAATCCTTGTGCTGGTAAAGCCAATCCTTGTGCTGGTAAAGCCAATCCTTGCGCTGGTAAAAGCAGCACAGCAACCCTTCATCCTCAATTCTACACCGAAAAAGGTGTGGCTCTTGATGGTCAGGATGTCGTAGCCTATTTCACCCAAAGCAAATTAGTTATGGGAGTTAGCCAATTTAAACATAATTGGGGTGGAACAACTTGGATGTTTGCTAGTGCAGCAAACCGCGATATGTTTGCCAAAAATCCTGAAAAGTATGCTCCTCAATACGGTGGATATTGCGCCCAAGCTGCCAGTGAAGGGAATCTTGTTGTCACTCAGCCTGATGCCTGGAAAATTGTTGATGGGAAGCTTTATCTCAACTATGATAAGAAAGTACAGGCACAGTGGATGGGTGATATCCCCGGTCACATTGCTTTAGCAAACAAGAATTGGCCTGCTATTCTGAATAACAAAGAACTGTTCCGCTAAGCTAAAATAGGACTTATGCACGGGTACTCATGAACCGTTTGGTTGAACCATCATACTTGGCTCAAACTCACATCAGGCACCATTGCTAATAAGTTTTTGAAGGGCGGGAGAACCCGCCCACCCCACAAGAAATCTGATGTCTGGTGGCACAGGCCGGAAAGCCTTTGGTTGACAATGGCTTTCCCGCCCACTCCACAAGAAAGTTGAGCTAACGCGGTGAGTTAAATAAGTATTATTTGAGTGGGAAGAAAGTAAATGATTCGATCGCCAATTCATAAAATTTCCTGAAAAAATATGAGTTCACGGCTTAATTATTTGGGCTTGCACCGTCGAGACAGTGCCTCCAGCCACCGGATACCGATCGCCAATACCGTCATGTTCGGTTCGGTTATTTTAGCGGGTGAGTTAAAGTCTCTCTTCCTGCTATTTGGGATTTTATTGAAGCCTCGGGTTTTGTTCGATCGCGATCGGGCGATCGATTTCGTTAAAATCTCAAAAGTTTAGTTTTATCAACTTTAAGAACGAAAAGGTGCTGTATGGAATTTAAAGATTTTCTGGCTTTGGTTCATCCTATTTTAGCTGTAGCGATCGTTTTTCCGATGCTGGGTGTTGTGCTGAATATGGCTTGGCAAACTATGCAGCGCCGCAAGCAAATTGCATCCGGGGATAAGAGCAAAATTCCCCATGCAGTCGGTCAAGAACACGTCAAAGCAGGTAAAATTCTGTCTGGATCTGTGGTAGGAGTGACGTTGTTGGGTCTAGGCTACCCGATTTTTGAGCATATTTTGAGCAAAGATGTTTGGAGCAAAAACTCGTTTCAGGTAATTTTTATTATTCTGATGTTTGTGGCTACTATTGCCTCTTTGGTCATGCTCTATCGATCGACACCTGCTATGTGGCGCGGCATATTTGCGACATTGACGGGTGCTGGTTTGGTGATTCTTGGCGCTCAAGATGGCGTTTATCGGCGAACCGATGAATGGTATTGGTCTCACTACTACATTGGCATCGCCGCTGCGCTGCTTATGGTTTTCTCCCTTGCCATTATTCAAGATATTTACAAAGATCGATCGAATCGCTGGCGCACGATCCATGTTATCTTGAACTCGATCGCTGTGCTGCTGTTTCTGGGACAGGGAATGACCGGAACCAGGGATTTGTTGGAAATTCCTCTGAGCTGGCAGAAACCTTATATTTATAGCTGTGATTTCGCCAATAAGACTTGCCCAAAGCCTTGAGCGATGGTATTACTGTCAGATTCAAGTCTAAAATTGGTAGCGGGACTTAAATAATATCTGAGACTAAAAAGGCTTCAAACCAATACAGAGAAATTGTTTTAGCTCGAATTTGCCTGAATCCAGTATTCACTCATGTTTCAGGCATTTTTCGGTCAGCGACCTCGCGCTCCTTGTCCGCAGAGGTTTTCAGCCATTTTAAAGGCTATAAAATGTTTAAGTCCCGCTAATGACTGCTGACTAAAATTAACTGCAAAAATCCTTGACATTTGCCGCAATCTATGATGGGACTAGCCGCGCCGGTATTTCGAGAAAAAAAATATTTACAAATATTAAGTTTTTATTAAATTAAGTATTATAATTGTGGTAACTTCCAACTAAGTATTTATTCTCACTATCATGATAGCGGATCAATTTCCTTGGCTGACCGCAATTGTCATCCTACCCCTCGTAGCTTCCCTCGCCATCCCTTTTATACCCGATACAGGTGGCAAAACCGTGCGCTGGTATGCCCTAGGCGTAGGCATTGCAGATTTTGTATTAATGTGCTGGGTGTTTTGGACTCATTACGATCCAAGCATCTCTACTTTCCAAATCGTCGAGCAATATCCCTGGATACCTTCTTTAGGCCTCAACTGGTCTGTTTCCGTTGACGGACTGTCTGTTCCGCTGGTACTGTTGGCGGGATTGGTGACGACTCTATCTATTTTTGCTGCATGGGAGGTCGATCGCAAGCCGCGGCTCTTCTACTTCCTGATGCTGGTGATGTACTCGGCACAAATAGGAGTATTCGTTGCCCAAGACATCATGCTGCTGTTCATTGTCTGGGAACTAGAACTAATTCCCGTGTACTTGCTAATCTCGATTTGGGGCGGACAAAACCGCCGCTACGCAGCTACCAAATTCTTGATTTACACCGCCGGCGCTTCTATCTTTATTCTCATCGCTGCCTTAGCAATGGCATTCTACGGCGGAGGAAACGTCACCTTCGACATGGTAGAACTAGGACTGAAAGACTACCCGCTAGGTTTAGAAATCCTACTTTATGCGGGATTGTTGATTGCCTTCGGCGTGAAACTCGCGATTTTCCCCTTTCACACATGGCTGCCTGATGCCCACGGCGAAGCATCTTCTCCCGTGTCGATGATTCTGGCCGGCGTATTGCTGAAAATGGGCGGCTACGGACTGATTCGCTTGAATTTGGAACTTCTTCCGAAAGCACACGTTTACTTTGCGCCGATTCTGGCGGTGCTCGGCGTGGTTAACATTATCTACGGCGCGCTGAATTCCTTCGGCCAATCGAATATGAAGCGCCGCCTTGCGAATTCGTCGATTTCTCACATGGGATTCGTGTTGTTGGGTATTGCTTCCT
The DNA here is from genome assembly GCF_036705795.1 of Microcoleus sp. ARI1-B5. Lineage (NCBI taxonomy): Bacteria > Bacillati > Cyanobacteriota > Cyanophyceae > Oscillatoriales > Microcoleaceae > Microcoleus > Microcoleus sp. ARI1-B5. The sequence continues at coordinate 61,405 of NZ_JAUBVK010000024.1, read as the reverse complement.
TCACGGATTTGGGAATCAACGGGGCGCTGCTGCAAATGATTTCCCACGGTTTGATCGCCTCAGTATTGTTTTTCCTGGCTGGCGTTACCTACGATCGCACCCATACCATGATCATGGACGAGATGGGCGAGATTGGGAAAGTGATGCCGAAAGTGTTTGCCTTGTTTACCGCAGGCGCGATGGCATCCTTGGCACTCCCGGGAATGAGCGGTTTTGCTAGCGAATTGTCAGTGTTTGTGGGCGTCGCAACTAGCGATATGTACAGCGGTTCTTTCCGGGCGGTGACAGTGTTCCTGGCGGCGGTGGGACTGATTTTGACGCCGATTTATTTGCTCTCGATGCTGCGGCAGTTATTTTACAACTGCGGGAGACTAGCGGCTTGTGACCTTGAGGATCTAAATTTGCAGAATCAGCGAAAGAATCTGGATGAAGCGGTTTGTTTCGGTAATAGTTGCGTTTTGCCTGGTGATGCACCGTTTATTGATGCTAAACCTCGGGAAGTGGCGATCGCATTTTGCTTCTTGATACCGATTGTTGGCATTGGTTTTTATCCCAACATGGCGATGCAGGTTTACGACGCGAAGACTGTGGCGGTGAACGCCGAAGTCCGCCAATCTTACACCCTAATCGTTCAAGAAAATCCTCAGATTTATGCGAAGGGATTTTTGACTCCCAAAATTGCACAGGCTCAAACAGCGCCTGCTTTGGGCAAAATTACCGGGTCTGAATCTGCATCGGTTTTCGGTATTGTCAAGTAATTTTATCGAATTCTGTTTTTGCTGAAAATTGGGCGATCGCTTTTGTTAAAGGGCGATCGCTTTTTTTGTAGAAGGAATTCGTCAAGCGTGAAGTCGTCAAGCGTGAAGTCGTCAAGCGTGAAGTCGTCAAGCGTGAAGTCGTCCGAGGGTATAAGGGAATACGCGATTGTTAAGGCAGTCCCGTCGGCTTTCACCATGTGAAAAATAGATACGGAGATTGCTTTCCCGAAGCGCAATGACAAAAAAACGTTAACAATCGCGTATTGGGGTATAAGGAAGAGGGAATAAGCAATGCGAGAACGTCCTCACCGTCGGGCGCGGTTTCCTTAGCGCTGAAGTTCTGCAATAATCAGGGCCAGATTTTCCCTAGCATATCCCACCTCAAGCATCGATTTATCCTCCAGCCCAGAGGCAATTTTCGTCAGGATATTTAGCGGTTCTTCAAAGCCTGTAGTTTTCAGAAACAACACTTGCAGCCGATTTTTAACTAATTCTAAAATAGAGCGACTTCGAGCCTCTTTACCCCCTTTTTCTTGAGCAATACTCGTGCTAAGATTGTGAGTTTTCAACAGCCGCATTCTTTCTATTCCTTGCGTCTTAACAGTTTCCAAAACCTCCGCTCGAATCTGCTCGACCAATCTTTCGCTCACATATTTCACAATTAAAGGCTGAAGCATAAAAACAGTTTCCCCGCCCTCACTGATTTTTTCTATCAGCGAGCGACGGCCCAGAGAATCGAGATTTTTCACCAAATCGGAAAGCGACGAATTGACAAACATCTTCTCTCGCAAAGTCGCCAGGGAAATCGGACTTTGAGCCACAGCCAGCCAGTAGGAAATCTCTTGTTCTGAACTTGACATTCGATCGAACTGCTGCGCGAGCAAATTGCTGATGTGTTCTTCGATAAACAACGCCGTCGCTTCCAAAAATTTGACAACATTTCCCTCAAAAAACTCGTGAATCGTTGTCGCCACAATCTTCAAGGCTAACAGATTGCCTCCGTACCGGCCTAACAAGATTTCCCATTCTCTATTTCGAGCGGACAAACCTTTTTCTTGGAAAATCTCGCGGGCAATTTCCTCGGAAATAGCAGGTTTTAAAGACCGCACTTTGTCTCCCGCCAGCAAACTCAGTTCCGTAGGTTCTTCGGAACTAACTAGCACCAAACAGCTATTGTGATTGACCTCACAGAGCCGCACAATTAAATTTCGATATCCTTCGCAGCCTTCGCGGTAGTGTCCGGATAGTTCTTCGGGTCTGAGAATTGCTTCAAAATCGTCTAAAATTAGCAGACAGCGCTGCTTGCGCAGGTGCTCGACTAAGCGCGAAATTTTGCCGTTAAGGTCGATCCTCTGCGAGGGCTCCGCTAACGGCACATCGGGCTTTTGTTGGTTAGAAAAAAGCTGAATTAAGCCGGCTAGGAAGTCGGATGGTGCTGGTGCCGATCGCAGCGATCGCCAAATCACAAAATCAAACTCATTCTGTACCTGTGAGGCCAACTGCACCGACAGAGTTGTTTTGCCGCTACCAGCCAAACCCAGCAGCGCTACCAGGCGACAATTATCCGATACGATCCACTGCTTTAAAGTAGTTAATTCTTCAGTCCGCCCGTAAAAAACCGCAACATCCGGTGCTTGGCCCCAATCTTCCTGTCGGCGCGCGTAAGTGTTGCCCGCCCCTACGGGAGGCTCATCAACGGAGAGGAGCGGCATCTTGAATAGAGATCCTTTACCTCGACTAAAATCGATCGATCCCTGCTCGGTGTGGTATGAAAACAGCAACTGATGCCTCAATTCCGACAGCTTTCCAGGGCCGTTCCCCGCGATTTGAAACTTTTTGTAAACTTCGCCTAGTCTTTTGCGAACGGCGATGTCGCTAATGCCAAGCTTGCTTGCGATGGTAGCCGTAGATTGACCGTCGAGAGCCATAAACACAGTTTCTAACTCGGCATCTGTAACGCCGCGCTCTTTGGCGATCGTCTGCACAAAGTTTTGAGGAATCGGAGTAGTCAAGGTAGGAATCTCGCCTGTACTAAAAATCTATCTTCTATTATATTCTCTGAGTTCTCGCGGGCGAACAATTGAATCTCTCAATCTTCAGCTTGCTTGTCGGTTTTTCGGGCAGTTTGAGATATTTATCAGAAAAATTGGGTCTAAAACCCCGTTTTTCTAGGACGGCTTTACTTTTCTCAGCTTTTAGTTTACCATAATAGAGGTAGTTTGGTAAGTGCAATGTTAAAAGCCTATAAGTACAGAATCTATCCGACTCAGGAGCAATCTATATTGCTTGCCAAGTCGTTTGGGTGTGTACGTTGGTTTTACAACTATGCACTTAACTTAAAGGGCGAAACTTACCAGAAGACGGGTAAGGGATTAAGTCGCAATGACATGATTAACTTGCTGCCCTCCTTAAAAAAAGAATTTGAATGGTTGACCGAACCACCCTCTCAATGTTTGCAGCAAGTAGCTTTGGATTTGTCGAGTGCTTTTCTGAACTTTTTTGAGCAGCGGGCTAAATACCCGAACTTCAAAAAGAAGGGACAAAAGCAATCTATTCGCTTTCCTCAGCAGGTAAAACTAGATGGTGACTATCTCACATTGCCAAAACTGGGCAAGGTTTACTGCAAAGTATCTCGCGCTCCTGAAGGAAAGCTCAAATCGGTCACAGTATCTCTGAATCCATCAGGTGAATATTACGCCGCTTGCCTGTACGAGCGTGGCAAAGAGCAGCCTGTTGCATCTTCAGAGGGGAAAGCTATTGGCATAGATATGGGGCTCGAACACTATGCTATTACCTCCGAGGGTACTAAACACGGCAATCCTAAATATTACCGCAAGTATGAAATAAGATTGTCTAGCAGACAAAAGCAACTCAGTCGCAAGCAAAAAGGGTCAAATAACCGCAATAAAGCTAGGATTAAAGTGGCCAAAGTTCACGCCAAAATTACTAGATGTCGTGAAGATTTTCTGCACAAACTAAGTCGTAAATTAGTTGACGAAAACCAAGTCATCGTTGTCGAAAATCTGGCGGTCAGAAACATGGTAAAAAATTCCAAACTAGCTAAATCAATTAGCGATGCGGGTTGGGGTCAATTCTGCACCATGTTGAAGTACAAGGCCGAGTGGTCGGGAAAAATCTACATCGAAGTAGACAGGTTTTTCCCCAGTTCCAAGACTTGTAATAACTGCACGCATCAAGTAGATCGCCTCAGTTTAGATATTCGGAGCTGGCAGTGCCCTAAATGTCAAACCATACATGACAGGGATATCAACGCAGCTATCAATATCAGAGAAGAAGGTTTACGACTTTTGGCGGGAGGGCATCTCGCTACCGCTTCTGGAGAAAGAGTAAGACCAAGTAAAGGCACTGCTTTTAGGCGGTGTTTTTCTGTGAAGGAAGAATCGCCACGCCTTGATAGCTGGGGAGTTGTCAAGTCAGATAGAACAACAGCGAGCGAACAGGTTGGTAGTGAGGACTTGGGTCTTTTCATTGGATGAGGACTTCAGTCCTGACTACCAACCTGATAATTATTTTTTTACCGGACATGATATCATCTGTAGCAGCGCTCTCTCAGCCAAAAATCTTCGTACTAGCGCGGTATTCTTCGGCCGAAACCAGCCGCCAACTCCCATCGCCCAAAAGTTCCAAAACCTGCTGGTGATATTTCACTAAACTCAATCGGTGGCCGACACTCACAAATGTAGTTTTAGTTGCTTGCAACTGCTCGTATAAATGTTGCTCGTTCTTCAAATCCAAAGCACTTGTCGCCTCATCCAAAATAGCATATCGCGGTTGGGTCAGCAACAATCTGGCAAAAGCTAAACGCTGCTGTTCTCCCAGCGACAAAATCTCTGCCCAATCTAAATCCGCCTCAAAACCGCCCAATCTGTCCGGCAAATCTGCTAAGTTTACTGATGCCAAAACGCGGCGCAATTCGGCCTCATCAACCTCGCTGCTGGTGTTGGGATACAGAAGTTGCGATCGCAAACTGCCCAAAATCATATAAGGACGCTGCGGCAAAAACAGCATTTCCCCCAATTTTGGCCGCGCCAAACGGCCCGTTCCCGAGTCCCACAAACCCGCAATTGCCCGCAGCAAAGAACTCTTCCCAGCACCGCTTTGACCGACAATTAACAGTCCTTCTCCCGGCGACACCGCTACCGACAAATCGCTAATCAAAGTCTTTTCATGCTGCGGAGTATCCAAAGTAACGTGTTCCAGCGTCAACTCAGAATCAACTACGACATCTATCGCAGTTCCTCCTGCACGAGATACCGCCCTTTCTGCTTCCAAGGTATCTGTAAATACAGTTAAACGATTGATACTAGCGGCAAAATAAGTCAGCGGTTCAATCCGACTGACAATCACTGAAAAAGCGCCTAAAACCTGACGGAAAGCAAAACCGGCTTGAGTGATATCTCCAAACTGGATGGTATCGGTTTTGTCGGCAAAGTAAGCTGGAGCCAGAAACAAAGCCGGAATAATCACAACAGCATATCCGTATCCAGTTGTGAAATAATCCAAGTTTCGCTGCCAGCCAATTAGCAAATTAAAATTGCGAAATACTTCCACGAACCGCTGCTTTATTTGGATCGATTCTCGCTCTTCCCCCTGATAAAAGGCAATTGATTCAGCATTGTCGCGAATGTGAACCAGTCCGTAGCGGAAATTAGCTTCTTTTTTAAGTTGCTCGAAATTCAGAGGCACTAATCTTTGACCAAAAATCATAGTGGCGACCGTGCCCAAAATAGCATAGACAATCAGGAAAATCGAAAGTTGTTTCGAGATAGACCACAGGATACCCGTGAAAGATATAATATTAACTATTGAACCCAGGATCGCCAGCATAAAGGTCAAACTTATCTGGGTAAACGATCTGACATCTTCAGAAATTCGCTGGTCGGGATTGTCGATTTCCTTGTGTGACTTTATTTCGTAATAAGCCCGATTGTGAAAATACTTATCGACGAACTTATTTGTCATCCATTCCCGCCAGTAGAGACCCAATTTATCTTGGGTATAGCGGTAAATTACCACAATGGGAGTGCCGACTACAAAGACGCCCGCATAGACAAAAAGATATTTCCAGTAATTGAGCTGGTCTTTCTTTGCTAGTGCTGTGTTAAAAAAGTTACTGACGTAACTAATTATTACATTCAAACCGCTGACTGACAGGGACAATAACAGCAATAAAGCCAATAATGCCCACGACTGCCAATGCGGTATCAATCTGCCTTTGAAAAATAAAAAAGCGCTGAAAGGAATAATTAGCATCAAGGCAATAATGATAATTCTCGGGGAATTAATAATTTCTTGCAACAAACTAACTAATCCAGCAGCAATATTATTGACAAAAGCGGGAAAAAGTGCTTGACCTAGCAAACAGACAGCGCTCACAGCCACAAACATTGCAGCGAAGAGAAATATCAACAACAGCGCTACTAATCCTAAAAAGATTCTGCCGCCCCCAGGCTCTAAAGGATAAAAGTAAGGCTGAGCGATCGCAATAAATCTATTCCACAACTGACGGTCAAATCGATTCATTTTAGCTGTTTACAAAACTACTTCGGCTTTTATAACATATCAAGTTTTATTACCGATTGCCGCAGTAATTTATTTGGGAGTTGAGCGAAGAAGTTGTTCTCATTTCATGCCCTTCGAGAACTCCCACAATTAAATTGGTTCGATCGTTCGGATTTTAGTCCTCTGATTTTCATTCTTGACTTGCATTCCGAACGCTCGAACCAGATCGCGGTTATTTTACCGGACATGATATCGCCCGCAGAGGAATACTTGTTTTCCGATTTAAGTCGTGGAGAGCCAAAAAGTTTGTAGGTTAGTTGTGGAGCCAATCTCCAATCTAAAATCTCACATCGATGGGATCGGAAGAATTCGCGGTTTCGCCCGACGACTCCGACTGCGATTGACTGCTGTAAAATCGCTGGCTAATCCCCAAACTAACTTGCTTCATGCCCCAATACAAAACAGCAATTACCGCAAAAGTTGCAGCCATTACCACCACCGGACGCTTACCAATCAAGTCATTCATTACGGTGTTAACCAACGCATCGGGATTCGTCAGGATGTCCCAAGTGTTGAAGCGGATAAATCGCCCTAAATAAATGCCGAGCGCCGAAAGTGCGTGTATAGTTATCTCCGTTGCCAGGATAAATCTACCCCAACCCTGTTGCTTCAAATAGTAACCTAAACTCATCACCGACAGCACGTAAGCTTCAAATCCCGCCAGCATAAACACCAGATACTGGGGAATCAGCGCCAATGTCACCACCCACACCGAGTGTCCCTCTTTAATCTGGCGGATCAGGTGAATGATATCAGTTAAAACGTAGGGTGCATTGGGCAAAAATGCGATAAACCAGAAAAAACCGCCCCACCAGCGGAGAGAGCGAACTCCGCGCTGCCGCAGCACCCAAATGTCTGCAGCCATCAGTGCCAGCGTAATGGCGATCGCCCCCAAAACGTAAGTTTTGCCCACATCTTGTACAATGTGCTTCAGATAGGCTAAAACATGGCGCGTGCTGGGCAAAAAAGTAGCGCCCAGGAGAATGCACGTACCCCACAGCAGCCAGCGCGATCGAGGTTTGCGGAACAGCCAAAAACTCAGGCCCAGCGGTACTAAACCTAAAAACAAATTCCAAGACATCCAGCGGACATTGTGTCCCATTGCTGCGATCGCTTCCAGGATTAATTCCATCATGTCAGTTTTTATACAATTAAAGGTTTCATGCAGCACCGCTGAGGGAGCAGCTTGCATCTATCTTAGCCGCTTTTTTACATCGTTTTATCTCTCTTAACGCTCTTAACCCAAGCGTATTGGGCTATAGCAGTTCTCAAGTGAGTGAGGTATTGACCAATCAATCAAAAAATCCTCAATCCCCCAATCGCCCAATCCCCCAATCTAAAATCTCAAATCTCAAATCCCAAATCGACAGTGAGTGAGGTATTCACCAATCAATCAAAAAATCCTCAATCCTCCAATCTAAAATCTCAAATCTCAAATCCCAAATCGACTAGGTTTTGCCGATCGGGATTTCGATCGCAAAAGTCGTGCCGCATCCTGTGGACGAGATACACTCAATCTTGCCCTTGTGCTTTTCTACCACAATCGAGTGCGCGATCGACATTCCCAACCCCGTACCTTTACCCACAGCTTTTGTCGTAAAAAACGGGTTAAAAATGCGATCGACTATCCCCTGCGGAATGCCCGTACCGTTGTCCGAAATTTCCACCCTCACAGTGTTCTGGGCCGTTACACCAGTGCAAATACCAATCCGCCCGGGATTTGTCTCTGCTTCCGGAACCGACAACTTGTGATATCGTTCTTCAATAGCATCAATTCCATTAGCAAGAATATTCATAAACACCTGATTCAGTTGGCTCGCATAGCACTCCACCGGCGGCAGTTTCCCGAACTCCTTAATTACTTCAATTTCCGGGCGCCTGTCGTGACTCTTTAAGCGGTGCTGCAAAATTAACAAAGTGCTCTCAATTCCCGCGTGAATATCAACGGGCTTCATTGCCGATTCGTCCAGCCGCGAGAAATTTCTGAGGGACAACACAATTTGCCGGATGCGCTCGGTTCCTACCTGCATCGAACCCACAACTTTTCTTAAATCCTCAGCCATGAAATCCAAATCTATCTCTTGAATGCGAGCGAGAATTTTTGAATTAGGTTCGGGATACTCGTGTTCGTAAAGAGTCACCAGATCGAGCAACTGTTTGGTATACTGGTTGAGATAATCAATGTTAGCGTGAATGAAGTTAACGGGATTATTAATTTCGTGAGCTATCCCGGCAACTAATTGGCCCAAAGAAGACATTTTTTCAGTTTGAATGAGCTGAGTTTGAGTAGAGCGCAATTCCAGCAGCGCTGACTCTAAATCTCGGGCTTTTTCTCTTTCTCGCGCCTCGCTTTGTCGCAGTGCTTCCTCTGCTTGCTTGCGAGTCGTAATATCCTGGGAAACTCCAATTATTACCTTAACCTGACCGTCAGCATTCCTGCTAAAAATAGTATCCCGACTTTGCAGCCACAACAATTGACCGTCTGCTGCCCGCACCCGGTACTCAATTTCCCTAGTTTCGCCATCTTCAATTCCTGCAAAGCTGGCGTGATGTTTCACAATTTTAGGCAAATCTTCCGGGTGTATTAACTGAGGCATCAGTGACGAATCCATCGCTGTAATGTCGTCGCTGGTATAGCCCAAAAGCCGGAGCATTGAAGTATTAGTGTAGATATTTCGCTGTTCTTCCAAGTCGTAGAGATACAAAATACCGGGAGTAGCATCAGCTACTTTTTTAATGAACTGCTGGCTTTCTTGCAAAGCTAACTCAGCTTGCTTGCGATCGGTAACATCAATGGTGATGCCGTCCCAAAGAATATCGCCGTTTTCTTTAGATTCAGGCCGCGAAATTGACTGAAACCAGCGAATCTTGCCTGAAGGCAGCACCAGCCGTCCTTCCCACTGCCAAGGCTGCAAAGTTTGCGCTGCAATAGCAACTGATTCGTAATAATCTTTGCGGTCGTCTGGATGAACTAAATCTATTAGCAAAGCCGCATTTTTCCGAACAGCTTCTGATTCTAACTCAAAGATTGCTCGGCAAGCAGGACTGGCGTAAGGGAAACTGACAGAGCCATCTGCACGCAACAAACATTGATAAATCATTCCCGGCAAATTAGCCGATAGCTTTTGGAATCTTGCCTCGCTTTCCCGCAGTGCTGACTCTGCTTGTTTGCGCTCCGTAATGTCAGTAATTGAACCAACCATGCGGACTGCTTTTCCAGATTCATCCCACAAAGCTTGTCCCCGACTGAGTATCCATTTGTAGGCGCTTTGGTAGCACCACCAGCGGTATTCGATGATATAATGCGGCGTTTTCCTGTTTAAATGATTTTGGAGAGCTTGCATTACTAAGGCTAAATCGTCGGGATGCGTGTTTTTGTTCCATTGGTCAAAGTAATCGAGCATTGGGATGTGTTCGTATCCGGTGATTTCCTTAAATCGATCGGACACGAAGATTTCTCCTGTTTGCAAGTTCCAATCCCAAATGCCGTCATTGTTACCTTTGAGCGCTAACTGCCAGCGTTCTTCTGTTTGCATCAATTGAGCAGTTCTCTGTTTGACTCTAGTTTCTAGTTCTTGATTGAGCTGTTTGAGACTTTCTTCTGCCTGTTTCCGCTCGATCGCAATTCCTGCTAAATGCCTGACAGATTCTATCAATTGCAGCTCAAAACTTTGGGGAGTGCGCGGTTGGGAATAATACATTCCCCAAGTCCCCAAAACTTTACCCTGAGATGAGAAAATAGGAGTTGACCAGCAAGCTTTAAGTCCCAAACTTAAGGCTAAATCTCGATAATTTTTCCACAAAGGAGCGCTGGCAATATCTGTAACGATCACCTGTTGGCCGGTAAAGGCAGCAGTGCCGCAGGAGCCTACATCCGGGCCGATGGCTCTGCCATGAATAGCAGCATTGTAACTGTCGGGTAAACTGGGCGCGGCTCCGTGCAGTAAATGTTCGCCATCTGGAGCTAGAAGCAATATCGAACCGATGACATCTCTAGATTGCTGCTCGATAATTTGAACTAAAGTATTTAAAGTATCGCTCAGAGGAGCGCCCTTAGCAATCCTTTCTAAAATTTGTTTTTGACCAGTCAACCAACTTTCAGCTTGCTTGCGCTCCGTAATGTTGCGGGCCACCAACAGAACCGTGTTTTCTTTCAGTGGCGAAATGGTAGCGGCAAACCACGTTTGTACGCTGGCAATTTCCAGGTTATATTCAAAAGTACAGGTTTGATTTGTACCAAGGGCGGTGCAAATTTGCTCCTGAAAAATATCTGCCATTTCTGGAGCGAATAAATCGCTGATTTTTTTGCCGACAAGTTCTGCAGGCGGTTTGTATAAAAGTCCGGGATTTGTCGGGGCAATTTTCAGGTAGCGTCCTTCAATATCAATCACCAAAATTACGTCGTTCATGGCAGCGAACAAAGCTCGAAGTTCCGATTCAGAAGCTTGCAGGGCGATTTCAGCTTGTTTGCGATCGCTAATGTCGCGCCCCACTCCTTGACACTCAATCAAGCTGCCCGTACTGTCAAAAATCCCCCGATTCATCCACTGCTGCCAGCGAGTTTCCCCTGTTTCGAGAACGACGCGGTGTTCACAGGTAACGACGGGGTTTTCTAGGCTTAGAGAACTGAAACTGCGACTGATAATTTCTCGGTCTTCTGCCGGCATTAAGGGCATAAAAGTATGGCCCTCCAAATCCGATCGCGATTTATTGAAATAGCGGCAGTAGACATCGTTGACAAAAGTCAAAACTCCGCTCGGCAAGAAACGGCAAATCAGTTCGGTTTGGTCTTCAATAATTGCCCGATAGCGAGATTCGCTCTCAAGCAGCGCGGCTTCTGCTAAGACGCGATCGCTAATATCCGTCCCGATACAAAGCAGTCCTGCCAAATTTCCCTTCGCATCTAGTAAAGGTTTATTTGTCCACGCTATCCACACCCTTTCTCCATTGCTGCGGATGTTTTCATTTTCCTTTTGGAAGTATTTTTCCGGCTGTGCCAAACAGTCTCGAATCATTGCCGCGAGGTCACTTTCGGATAAATCTGTTTTCGGTATAATTGTGCCGATCGCACTTTTGCCAAGAATTTCTGCTTCTGAATACCCGAAAAAATTTTCCGCAAACTCATTAAAAAAAGTAATCTTGCCTTCACTGTCTAACTGCACAATAATGCTGTTAGCATTCTCAACCAGTTGCCGGTACTTAGCTTCGCTCGATCGCAGCATCGATCGGCCGTACACCCAGGTAAAAACCGCCACAGAGCTGAAAACCGCCAGCAAGCCGCCTCCTGGGAGCAACCACCCCCGCAGCGGCGAATTCTCGGGCCATCCGGACGCCGGAATTGCTGCCAACTGCCAGGAACCGTTGGGCAAAATCACTTCCAGAACTACCGGATTGTTCTGAAAAATCGACTTGTCGCCGAAAAACACCTCGCCTGACACTCCCTTCGCGTCTTTCCCCCGCACAGCGTATTGCAGCTTGGCCGAGGGATCGTTGAGTCCCGCTTCCTCAAGCAGGGCATTTTTGTCGAGGATCAGGCCGATCAACCCCCAGTAAACTCCTGTTTCGGGCTCGGCGCCGGAGGGTGTGAGAAAAATGGGCGATCTGCTGACGAAGGCCACGCCCCCCTCCAACAATTCCACGGGCCCAGCAAGCAAAGTTTTTCTGGTTTCGATGACATCTTTGACCATTTGCCGCTGTTTGGGTAGCGTCATCAAGTCAACCCCGATCGCCCCTTCATTTCCCTCCTGCGGATAAATGTAAGCGATCGTCGTGCCTTTAACTAAAGTTATGTTGCGAATGCCGGTTTGCTGCGCCAGCAGAATTCTCGCCGTCGCTGCAAACTCGGCTTCGGTGATGTTTGGGTTGTGGGAAATGTCAGCCACCAAACCCCGCATCAAAAACAGCCGGGAATTCAAAGACCCTTCCAGCTTAGAACGGACTGTGCTGAGCCGATCGATCGTGCTAGCGCGGTTGTGCTGCAAAAATCGCTGTTGTTCCGATCGGTCTAAAATCCCAACTCCGAGCAAAATTGCTATTAATGCCGAAATTGCTGCTAAATAGGGTGTAATTTGGAATTTTTTCACCTTAAAGTATTCCATCTGTCAGCAATTAAAGTATATTTTTACGTCTTTAGATAGATTTAGTTTAATTCTATTTTTCTAGCCAGATGCAAGATTTCCGGCATACGGGGCTTTTGGTAAGCCGGCGCGATTTTTTTGTATTATGGCAAACCCGCCACCGAGATCCGGCGATCGGGCGAGGGTGCACGCACCCGCACCGAGATCGGGCGGGAGCGCGCACTCGAAAGACGGGAGTTATTGGCTAAAATAGGGTTAGCAATAATTTTTTTCAGCGCTGGGCGCGAATTAAAATAGGGACAATTTGATGCAGGAACAGTTGATGGAAGCGATCGCACCTTACCGCGATCGAGTAGATTATCTAGAAGTTCGCCTCGAACAAAGCGAGTCAACTGCGATTAGTTTTCGCGGCCCTCAGTTAGATGCAGTCAACCGCAGTTTCAGTCTCGCCGGCGGCATCCGCGCCTGTCACAAAGGCGGCTGGAGTTTTGTAACATTTAACGGTTTAGCTGAGTTAAAAGCCCGCATTGAAGAAGCTGTCGTGCAGTCTCGTTTAGTTGGCAGCGAAAAAACTCTACTAGCAGATGTCACCCCGATTCAAGATTATGTAGCGGTGGAATTGGGTCGCGACCCGCGCTCTATTACTCTAGCAGAAAAACGCAAGTTGCTCGAATCTTACAATCAGTTGCTGTTAGATTACGACCCGCGAATTCAGACGACAATGGCGGGTTACAGCGATAGATTTGGGATTACTTATTTTGTGAATTCTCAAGGCACTTGCATTGCTCAAGAGCGTTTGGACGTGACGGGGCGCTTCGGGGCGATCGCCCGCGGTGAAGGTGGGGTCGTCCGTCAAGGGTTTGAATCGATTCATTCGCGATCGGATTACGGTGTCTTGACAAATATTGAAGATCGTGTTAAGAGTGCTGCGGTTCGAGCTGTGGGCCAACTAGAAGCAAAACCGGTGAAAGGCGGCCAGTATCCGGTGATTTTAGACCCTTATTTGTCGGGGGTGTTTATTCACGAAGCTTTCGGTCATTTGTCGGAAGCAGACGGCATTTACGAAAACCCGAAAATGCAGGAATTGTTGACTTTGGGCAAGCCTGTGGCGATCGAACAATTGAACGTAATTGACGATGCAACCTTGCCGGGATTGCCGGGAACTTTGAAATACGACGACGAAGGCGTGCCGGCTCAGTGCAAGCATTTAATTAAAAATGGAGTTTTAGCTGCGAGAATGCACAATCGCGAGACTGCGGGCAAAATGGGCGAAAGTCCGACGGGAAATGCTCGGGCTCTGAGCGCTACTTTTATGCCGTTGGTGCGGATGACTAATACTGCGATCGAATCTGGCGCACATTCTTTTGACGAAATGGTGGGCGACATTGAGGAAGGAGTGTATGCAGTGCGGATGTTGGGAGGACAAACCAACGGCGAAATGTTTACCTTTGCCGCGGCCCAAGGCTTCATGATTCGCGACGGCAAATTGGCCGAACCGGTGAGCGATGTCACTTTAAGCGGCAATGTATTTCAGACTTTAAAGGATATTGAGTCGATCGGCAACGACTCAGTTTATGCCTACGGCGGTTGCGGCAAAGGCGGCCAAAGCGGTTTAGCTGTCAGCGTCGGCGGCCCCCATTTGCGGATTAAAAATGTTGTAGTCGGAGGAAGATAAGATTATTTTCGATTTCAGATTTTAGATTTTCGATTGGGGATGACTCAATGAGACGTAAGGTGCGCATTGCGCACCCAAAAGTTCAATAAAAAACCCGGTTTCTTCAAGAAACCGGGTTTTTTTCTACCAACTAAGAGAGGAGTGAAAACTCAACAGGTAGCGGTTGCGGGAATTCTGCATTTCTCGCGCAACCCTCTCAACCAAACTACGGGCAAATTTTAGTTGCAGCTTCTTAAAGCTGTCTCATCTCGTCTTCAAGCACCCGAACCAAATCTTGATTACCGCTGGCTCTGGCTACTTCGATGCGGTGCATGAGTTGCTTTTGAATGTTAGCGCGGTGGGTTTCAGCGATTTTTTTTACGTTTTGGCGATTTGTGTTCATGGTGGACGTTCCTTATATTTAATTTGGTGTAGTTGCTACTTCTCTAATATAGCGCTAAATTCCAAAAAGTATCTAATTTTACAAAAAATTTACAGTTATTGACCGATCGACCACAATAGTGTATACTATTTGCCATAAGTCAATAGCGAGATCTTGACAATTTCCACAATCTAAATAGTAGGGGCCGGCTCTCCTCCCCGCAAATAATATAATTCCGCAGTAGGGAAACGGCATTGCCCAAAGCCGTGTCAACAACCAGGCTAAAAACCTTTGTATCTCTGGTTTGTATCGAAGTCTAGATCCTCCTCGCATACCCCCTACTCGACCCCTACTCCCCAGATTGTCGGGGGACTTCGATCCTGCTCTTGTTCCCCCCGAATCGTTCCCTATGCTCGATAAATATCTTTTTTAATGAGAAAATTGACCAAAGTAACTACTTGTGTAGTATATTTCCGGGCGAGATCCTCAAAAGGATGAACTGCGCGATCGTTCGCATCTAAGTGGCCGCTTGGCGTGCGGCAAATGCTAAGCAGGTGATGAGCGTGCCGATCCGTCGGAAAGTGCGATCCTCTTCGAGGGCTGCGCTAACGGCCCACAGTAAGCCGCCGGGAAGGTAAGGTGCAAGGTTAAGTCCTTCTTAGCAAATTTAGTCCTGGACGCACGGGTGGCCAGAAACCGGGTTTTTTCGAGAAGACTCGTTGTGATTCGCAGAAGGGGGAAAAAACCCGGTTTCTTTGTCGGAGTGCGTCCAGGACGACTAATCTGATTCCAAACGTTTTAATAACTCTTTAGGTGATAAAATTGGTAAGGTTGCACCGACGAAATCTCCTGCATCGCGGGTGACGATCGCCTCCAGGTTATCGGAGAGCGCACAAGCTAACTGTACGGCATCTTCAAAATCGCTCCAATTAGATGCAAATGCTATTTCCAAAACCTCGCGATCGACGGCTGATACTTTCATTAATGCTAGTGTTTCAGAATAGCTTGCCTAGCGCGATCGAGGCTGCGAGTTTGCCTTCTGACAATGTAGAAAATATTTGTTAAGGTTGTTGCTGTTACATATCCGTCAATTTGCTCATTTTCGATCGCCTCAAATAAAGCATCAGCATCCTCTACAAACGGTTCTCGCTCTAGCAAACTATCGAGGATAATGTTGGTGTCTATTAATACCTTCATTTTAGGTATTTCTCCACCAAACGTTTTTCTAACATTGCTGCAACTTCGGCATCTGTTGGGGGTGGCAGATCAGTTTTTGCTAGCCCTCTGAGTCGCTTGGCCGCACCTTTGCGATCGCGGCGCAATCTAATTTTAACTTCGGTATTTGTTGGGGGTAGTGCATCAGTTTTTGCTAGCCCCGTCATGGGTTCCAGGAAGTTATCTGGTAGGGATTGTGGGGGTCTGAGTTCCCGTCTGATGGACTCAACAATCGCGTTGACTAGAGCTAATCTGTCGGTAACTGATAGTTTGTGCGCTTCTCGGCTTAAGGGCAGCCAAGGTATTTGTGGTATTTGGGATTCGTTCATATTTTTTATATTTTGATATTTTCTGGGTCTATATTAGCAAATTTGGGATTGACGAAGGGGTGGCCAGAAACCGGGTTTTTCCCTTGAATACTCGTTGTGATGCGTAGATTCGGCCAAAAACCCGGTTTCTTTGGGGCTTATGCGCGATCGTAGAAACCGAATTTTTTCGAGAATTCATTGATGATAATTGAATTAGATTTGCCAGTCGGTTTTAACCGACTTTCGCTATGAGACGGGGAATTGATTCCCCGGCGGAGTTGTGGGTGAATCGGAAAACTATTAAATGCCAAAGATTTTGGGTAAGCCCGACAGTCCGCCAGGGGTTAAAAACCCCTGTCTCATAGCGAAAGTCCTCTGAAAGAGGACTGATGAGTTCTTGAGTTTTTTTGGCAAAGAATACAACTGTGTTGTGTCCCTATAAATGATATTTATTCTACCGTTTGTAGGGACACGGCACTGCCGTGTCCTGAATTTTTGGTGCTTAATGCCACCTCCTAAATGCCGCGTCTTTACTACTTGCGATCGAGCTAAATGCTGAGACTATCCTTACCCAAATTATCGAGAAATTCTTGCAGCGAATCGCGCCAACTGCGAACCATATCGCGATTAGGAGCAATGGCTAAAGATCGATCGAACATTTCCAGCGCCTCTTGCCAATTCTTGAGTGCTTCCTGTCTCTCAGATAATTTTTCTTGCAAATCACCCAGACATCGCAGCGCATTCCCTTTGTTGGTGAGAGCAGCGATAAAATCCGGTGCAATAAGTAACACAGAATTATAGGCAGCGATCGCCTCAAAGTAAGACTGTTTTGCCGCCTCAAATTCACTTAGCCCTGCTTGCAATTCACCCAGACCTCGCAGCGCAATCCCTTTGTTGTTGAGAACACCGATATCATCCGGTGCAATAAGAAAAACAGAATTCAAGGCAGCGATCGCATCAAAGTAAGACTGTTTTGCCGCCTCAAATTCACTTAGCCCTGCTTGCAAATCACCCAGACTTAACAGCGCCTTCCCTTTGTTGTTGAGAGCACAGATATCATCCGGTGCAATAACTAAAGAAGAATTACAGGCAGCGATCGCCTCAAAGTAAGACTGTTTTGCAGCCTCAAATTCACTTAGCTGTGCTTGTAATTCACCGAGACCTCGCAGCGCATTCCCTTTGTTGTTGAGAACACAGATAGCATCCGGTGCAATAAGTAAAGCAGAATTCAAGGCTGCGATCGCATCAAAGTAAGACTGTTTTGCAGCCTCAAATTCACTTAGCCCTGCTTGCAAATCACCCAGACCTCGCAGCGCATTCCCTTTGTTGTTGAGAGCATTGATATAATCCGGTGCAATAAGTAAAGCAGAATTATAGGCTGCGATTGCCTCTGAGTAAGAAAGTTTTGCCGCCTCAAATTCACTTAGCTTTGCCTGTAAATTACCCAGAGATTTCAGCGCAATCCCTTTGTTCTTGAGAACGTCGATATCATCTGGTACAATAAGTAAAGCAGAATTATAGGCTGCAACTGCCTCAAAGTAAGACTGTTTTGCCGCCTCAAATTCACTTAGCTTTGCTTGCAAATCACCCAGACTTTGCAGCGCATTCCCTTTGTTGTTGAGAGCATTGATATCATCCGGTGCAATAAGTAAAGCAGAATTATAGGCTGCAACTGCCTCTAAATATTCCTGTCTTGCCTCTACATATCGAGCCAACCAAGCATAGTAATTTCCCTCCGATCGCGAAACTCTACCAAGCCAATAATCACTTTTAATCCACAACTCATCTCTAACTTCCAGCAGCGCCTCGCATTCCTTATAGCGACTCTTTCTCAAAGCTTCATCAAACACCTCTTTCCATTCTTCTACACCCCGCTGCCAATCCAAGCGATTAGCATGAAAAATGGCCTCCGCCGCATCCCCCACTTCCCGATAATGCCCCTCTAAAACCTCATGAGACCTGCGAGTTTTCGGATTATCGCGATCGGCATCCAAACGCCGCAATAAATCGTGAATCCGATACCAGTTATCCCCCCGCTTCTGCGATTTCCACACAAAGGAAAAACCCGTCAACATCTCAAAATTTGCACTGCTTGCCTGGAAGTGGCAACCAGCTCCCAATTTCACGTACAAATCCTCATCAAAAGCGCGGCAAGCACTCAGCGAATGCACGGCAGATCGTACTTCTCGATCGACATAACTCAGCAACCTATCTGTTAATTCCGCAGTCTTGTTTTCCAACTTCGGAATCCGCGCAAAATCCGACGACAGCAACTCAATTCCCCGCCTTCTTTCTGCCAGCACCGCATCCGCGCACAAACCCAAATAAAACGGATGTACCTGCAAATTCTCCAAATTATCAGCGGCATTGACGCTGGCATATTTAATTACAGCATCTGCCAAATCTGCCTTGTCAATCTCCACTTTGTGCAAGTAATCCCTCGCATCGGCGGGGGACAAATGCCACACCAATTGTGCATCTATATAATCTGCGGGAATCGGAAACTTCGACGCATTCGGCCACCGCAATTGCGTCACCGGACAATCTCGCCCCGCCACAGCAACCACAATCCCCAATTTGTAATCCAATGCCCTCAACAACCGCCGAAACCACTCATCTTGATACCAAAAAGTTGCGCCTTGAGAATTGCGTTTTTCATCCCACATTTTCTCGTGAGTATCGAACAGCATCACGAGGCGATCGGGTTTATTTTTGCCAGCCATTGCCGCATTCAAATCCTTCGCAAACAATTGCGGCAAACAGTCGGTTAACTCAGTATCAATATCTTGACGGCGAATTTTATCTGCTTTTTCGTCGCTGACACCGAGGCGATTTTGAATTAATTTCATCGCCCGCTTAATTCCGCCGAATTTATCTATCCCTTTGAGTACCGCCACCGCTTGCGCCACCACCGGAAAATCTGCAAAAGTTTCAACTACAGGTGCCACCAATTCCGCCACATCATCGGGGAAAAGTTGGTTGAGAGTTGCCTGTGATTCGCCTTTGTTCAGCAAATACCAAAAGCAAGCAAAGTCATAATTGGGAAATTTAAATTTATATTTCTTAGTTGCTGCTGCAACATTTCGCCGCAGCATCAGCAAGCCGTAAAATCTATCTTGCGGTTTATCTTCTTTAATCGGTATCAATCCGAAATCGTGTCTGACTGCGGGGATGGGAGTGTAGGTTTTAGCTGCTGCATAGCGGACGGAATTAGCAACTTCCGCGGCTTGCGATTCTGGGAGTTCGCGCCATTGTTGCCAAACCGGTGGCGAAAATCTTTTGCAGCAGTGAAACTCCAAGTGTTTTAGCAGCAAAGACTTGCCGTTGCCTCCAGCCCCGAAAAAATACAAAATTTGTTCCGGAGGCGGGTCTTCGTTTAAATAAAAGGCAAATCGGCGGGTAAATTCGTGTCTGTCGGTGAAGAGTTGGAGTTTGCGATCGTCCCCGATCGATTCGCTTTCAAAATCTTCGTCGTCAATTGGCATAAGTGTGCAGGTGAGGTGTTAATTTAATTATAAGCAAAAATTAGATTGAATCGGCGATTGAAATCGCTTCTACAAAAACAAAGTCCGCCTTCGCGGACTAAAAGAGCAAGGAAGTATTTAACCACAAATTGGCGTAATTCTTCAGTCCTCTTTAGAGGACTTTAGCTTTGAGGCAGGGGTTTAAACCCCTGCCGGATCGTGCCGATCGTGCAATATCTCAGAAACAAATAATTTTAGTGAAATTATTTAAGTACCTTGTGGCAAAGGTTGCAACAATTGGTGACAGAGAAATAGAGCTATGTTAAAACCGTAATCGATCGACCAGCAAAGCTATCTTAGAAAGGACGCTAGCGAAAGCACAGTCATGGCACCTCCCACTAATCCAAATCCGGCGGGTTCATCTGCAAAACAGTCTCTAGAGGCTGGGCTAGCAGCTTTGAAACAGCAGGATTACCCCACCGCGATCGCCCTTTTAGAATCCGTCACCCAAAGCGCTGCAAATCAACCGTCGGGAATCCGCGCCCAAATGGGATTAGTGGCGGCGTACAAAGCAACCGGAAATGTCAAAGGTGCGATCGCCCTGTGCACATCCCTCACCAAAAGCCCCAACACTCAAGTCAAAACTTGGGCCGATCGCACTTTAACCGAATTAACCCCGCCTCGCCCCCCAAAACCGCCAGAAACTCCCCCCGAAACAGGGTTTGTCGCCTTTGATGCAGGAACGGCACCGGCGAAAAAAACGCTTGGGGGCGATCGACCGATCCAAGACAAAAAAACAGGATTTTCACCGTTAGAGCCGACTGCCGCGCCGGGAAACACCAAATCGCAACATATTTCACCGCCGCCTGCACCCCCCAAACCGCCGATTCGCCCGACATCAGAGGGCGGGCCAGGGGGCACCGCCCCTACAGAAACCGCACCCGATGCAGAAAATAGCGGCGAAAACAGTTCCGGTTCCCCAACAGACATCCCCGGATTCGCCAGCCCAGATACTTACCAACTCACTTGGCGCCAAGCGGGGCGCACCAAAAGCCCGCGCCCCCTCAAACCCCTAAAGTTGCTCGGTTTTCGGCTCGAAGCATTTGCAAGTGTCATCGCCCTATTTTTCCTAGCCCGGTTTGTCCTGCAATTCCTGCTGACAAACACTAATTCTCTGTTAGTTCAGCTTTACATATTCACTAGGCTGCCTATTTTCGCGCCCATACAAATTTTTTACCGCGATCCGACTCCGTTTCTCCAGTTGGTTTTTGGATTGCTTTTGGCCTCGTCTCCCTGGCTGACAGACTTGCTGCTGAAACTGTTTGGCGGCGTCGAAACCCTGCGCGGCTCAGTTTTATCGAAGCGCAGCAAGGAAGCGACGCGGGTACTTCGCAGTTTTTGTACAAAGCAAAATATGCCCGTACCGGTGCTGAAACTTGTGCCGCTGAATGTTCCTGTAGCTTTCAGTTACGGCTGTTTGCCCCGTTTTGCTCGGATTTCTGTGAGTCAAGGGCTGTTGGATCAGTTGGCGGATGATGAAATTGCTGCTATTTTCGCGCGGGAGTTGGCGCATATCTCTCACTGGGATTTTGCGCCGATGTCGCTGGCGGTGCTGGTGCTTCAGATTCCTTACCTTATATATTGGCAGGCCGCGTTCTGGGGCGAGCGGTTGTGCGGTTTAATGACGATCGACTTTTTGCGTTCTGCTGTAAAAGTTGTGACGGCTGCAATTTCTGCCGCGAGTTACGGGATTTATAAGTTGTTGCGCTGGCCGGTGTTGTGGTTGTCGCGCCGCCGGGTGTATTTTAGCGATCGCACGGCTGCAGAAATTACCGGCAATCCTAACGGTTTGACGCGGGCACTGGCTAAAATTGCGATCGGCATTGCTGCAAATATCGAGCAGCAAAAACAAACTAGCTTTTTCCTCGAAAGTTTCGATTTATTGTTACCCGTAGGCGTCGCACAAGCTGTAACCCTTGGTTCTGCTGCATTGCGCGCGCCGCTGTCACAGATTTTGCTGTGGGATGTCAGCAATCCTCACCGCACTCCTTTGACGGTCAACAGCTCGCATCCTTTGGTGGGAGAGCGTTTGAAGTTGTTGGAGCTTTACGCTCAATTCTGGAAACTGGAGACTGAGTTGGATTTGGCGAGTCTGTCCCCGGAACCGCCCAAGAACGGAAAATTGTCTCTGTTTAAATCAATACTCGAATTTAAAGACTCAAAACTGTTTTTACAGGGTGCGCCGTTTTTTGGGATTCCGATGAGTTTGGCGATGGTGGCCCTGCTTTGGCTGATTGGGGGGATTTTGTCGAGGACGAGTATTTGGCTGTTGGATTGGCTTTGGGGCGATCGATCGATCTTTTGGGGCTGTTTGCCGATCGGATTTAGCATCGGTACTTTGATGCGGATCAATCATTTCTTCCCCGACATTACGCCGCGAGCAACCGCCGAGCCAACTTTGCCGGAAATTTTGTCAAATCCCGATACTCTGCCCGTAGATGCTCAACCTGTGCGCCTTTCCGGGCAACTTTTGGGTAGGTCTGGTATTGACAATTGGCTGGCACAGGATTTGATTTTGCAAACGGCGACGGGTTTGGTGAGGTTGCACTATGTTTCGAGGTTTGGGCCGATCGGCTCTTTGTACCCATTTTTGCTCAAACAGACGACTCGCCCCAGCGATTTGATCGGAAAACCCGTTGTGGCGACTGGTTGGCTGCGTCGAGGTGCTACTGTGGCGATCGACCTGGAAACTCTCCGCAGTCAAGGCGGCCGAGTCAGTGACAGCGGACATCCGATTTGGTCTGCGATTTTGGCCTTTGCTGCTGCTATTTGGGGCGCCTACATCATTCTCCAGGGCGGAAGATGAGAGGGGGAGAGGGGGAGAGGGGGAGAGGGGGAGAGGGGGAGAGGGGGAGATTGTTTGATTAGTTTTGAGGCGAAATTTAAATATACAATTTTAATGCTGTACAGCTTGGTTATCAGATTGCCGCGCGAGTCGCCCACAACGCCGAGCCGGAGAGGAGTTTTGATTTAAACGGCGAATGGGCGATCGGCTCCAGGATCTGCTTATGGCAAACCCTACAGCCCTCTTCCCTCTTCCCTCTTCCCTCTTGCTTCTGTCACAGGTCAACTGTCAACTGTCAACTGTCAACTGTCAACTCTTCCTTCGTAAAGAAAAGTTGCTTTTTTGCCGACATTCTGTTACATTTATTTACATGAATTGGATTGAACCAAATAGCGCAATAACTTCAGTTGACTAAAATTGCTAAGGCATTGCGTAAAAATTGTCAACCTCCCAACACAGCAAGTTCAGCCAGCCGCTTGTCGGCTGTTTTTTTTCGACAGCCAATGAAAGCTCTGCGGGATGAATTCAGAAAAATGATTCAGATGCGGTTTTAGTTCAATTGGGCGTGAAATCTTCCTAAATAACTAGCTCTGTTACCAAGGCTGTGATACCTTTAAAGAATGGTCGGACGCTGCCGGGCCCTCAAATCGGGATACCGGGTAAATGAGCAGTCCTCAGCATTAGGAGCGAGATTAGAAGTGAGGTAAGATGACTGGCCCAAAAAATGTTAGCGATTTTCTCCCTCACTGTATTAGACTGAATACTGGCATTCCGATCGCTTGCAATTGACATCCTTGGACATAAATTTCTACACGGCGCTGGCTATAAACATTCTGAATCAAAACCGGAAGCAAGTAATACAGAATAGCCAATAGCCTCAACATTTGAGTGATGACTAAAAGTTTACACAACAACCTGAGATTTAAAAGCTCTCTGCATCGGCGGTTAAGTTCCGGCCTTATCAGAGTAAATCATCTTTTTGTTCTAAAAGGTGGGGGGATCTGTCAAGGTTGGTGGGAGGAATGCGCAAATTCTGCGGTTGTGCGGTGTTTCTGGGGGTCAATATTCAGTTGACTTCAGGTAATTCTGTTCGAGCAAATTAATTAAAATCCAAGTCAGGAGGAATTTTTCATGTCTATTCGTCTTTATGTTGGCAATCTACCCAAGGAACTCGATCGCCAAGAATTGCAAGAAGTTTTTGCACCGGAGGGCGAATCTGTTACCACAAAGGTAATTACAGACCGCAAAACTGGTAAATGCAGGGGATTTGGTTTTGTGACGGTGCTCACCGACGAACAAGCCGACCAAGTTATTGAGAAATACAACGGCTTGATGTTCAAA
The DNA here is from genome assembly GCF_036705795.1 of Microcoleus sp. ARI1-B5. Classification (NCBI taxonomy): domain Bacteria; kingdom Bacillati; phylum Cyanobacteriota; class Cyanophyceae; order Oscillatoriales; family Microcoleaceae; genus Microcoleus; species Microcoleus sp. ARI1-B5. The sequence goes on along the minus strand of NZ_JAUBVK010000024.1, from coordinate 37,778 downwards.
GAAAACCCGCTGAAAATAGAGAAGGCACTGCCCCGCTCTAAGGGTAAATCTGAGAAGGGCGAAGACGATCAGCAGCAGTCATCGTCGCCTGCTTCACCGCAGTTGGTGTCCGCGTCGGCGTCGCAGCCTGTGCCTGTACCTGCGCCGCAGCAACAGAAGCGCGAGGCTCCCCCTACCCAAGGTGGAGGCGGCGGTTCTAGCAAAAGCAATCGCCGTCGGGGTGACAACAACAAGTCTCGCCGCAATCAGTCGGCAACAACGGTGTCGAGCGCCGATTCCGGTTCGGTGCAGCCAGATCCGCGCTGGGCGAGCGCTCTGGAAGAACTCAAGCAAAGATTGGTGGAAGCTCAGACTACTAATTAGTCGAAAATGGCGGCTAGTTGCTGCTGTCTTTCGACTGCGGTTGACTGATTTTATTTGGAAGTGCGATCGAGAATTAGGCTTTTTGATTGATTCTCGATCGCACTATTTTCTGCTAAAAAACCTCTCATATCTAGCAGTCCGGTAAAATAACCCCGATCGAACCAGTCCCAATTCTTTAATCGAAAAAGGTATAAGTCCTGTTTATTCGAGAGCCGAGAACTCGATCGTCTCAATAAAGTCGAAAATCTTGTTCATAATCCCCTCAACTTCAGACTCAAGGGAACCCAATTCGTCTTTGTCCTGATAAATTCGCTGACAGCTTACCGTGTAGCAAAAATCGTCAGCGACAAAAGCCATAAGTCCCCGGTAAGCATCCAGCCGAGTCAGAGGGCCCTCGTTTTCTTGCACGCTGAGAGTTGCACCCGCAGGCATATCGACAACCGCAAAATAAGCTTCTTCATCTTCTAAATATTCCGTGTGGAGTAACTTAGAATTAGGAACATTAGCAAGAATTGCCTGAGAAACAAAATTGTCGAGAAAAGACTTGAGATAAGCTTCCTCGCCAACTGACTCGATTGTTTCTTCCACTTCACCAGCAATCGGGAAATAATCAATTTTCAGCAAAACGCCAAAGTCGTCAGAAAATGCGACACAGCCTTCTTCCTCGTCAATTCTACCGCCTTTTTGCTCGTCAACTGGAATCGGGACGCTAAAATTGCCTTCAGGAGATACGTACAATGGCCCATCTAAATCTAAATCAGGTTCTTCCTCCTCTACTTCCGAGTATGCAGCAATTACATCATCGATAATTTCCTCAGCTTCCTCATCCTCTACACCTAATACTTGCTGAAATTCCTGGAGAAAAGGCAGGTGCTTCTGGGATATTTCTCCATCGGCGACAAACATTGCTGCGGTGATGGCAAAAGTATCCAACACTAACTCATCGGGCATTGATTCCCAAGCAGTATTAAATAATGCTCCAAAACCGTCTTGGGCGATAATACCTGCGAGTTTTTGAAACATTGCTGACATATCATCTTCCAAGTATTCAGCAAATATTTCTGAGTCCCAAAGTATGCTTTCTAAGATATCAGCATCCGCGTCAGGGGAATTTGCCTCGGCTGCGACAAGCGCTACCGCCGCTACGGATTCCTCTGGAGTCAAGCTGGCTTCGGATTTGTCTTCTGAATTGAATATTTTATCAAACTTGCTCACAGGTTTTGCTCCAAAGAGTGTTTAGTTTTGCTATTCATAGCAAATTTATGACATAAAAAGATAGTCGTCTGGGATACATTTACGGCGTTGCAAAATCCCGCCAGTCAATGTAGGGCGGCTGCGGATCGCAAGGCGTGTCAACAACCAGCTCAAAAGTAGTATCAGTCTACTGTGTGAGTCCACAGTCTTTGAGATTCCCCCCTACCCCCCCTTTTTTAAGGGGGGGACAAGAGCGTTCTTGCGTCCCTATTCGATCGGGGGAGTAGGGGGTATGCGAGGGGGCTCTAGACTTGGGGATAAAGGAGATTTATCAAGGCTTTTAGTCTTAAGTTGACACGCTTTGCACCCAGCGGTGCACCTTACGACTTGGTAAAAATCAAATCTCCAATTAACTTACCAAGGACTGCCAATTATTGTAAATCCGGCCCAAAATTTGGGGTGAGATAAATCGGAATTTGCTACTTGTCCGGCTTGATTGAGGTCGATCGCACTTTTAGTTCCCACCAACTTGCCATCTTTAATTACAATTTGTTTGCGGAGCATTGCCAGTTGGGCTTGTCGGAGCGCTTCGGCTTTAATGGGAGCCGATCGCAAATTACCGTAAAACTCAGTCATCAGCCCTAAAGTGGCGAAATCATTAGAGTTCCACAAACTCGCCAAAGCTGATTTTACACCGCTGCGGACTGCCAGCCCAGCAAATCCCATTTCTGCTGTACTGTCGCCGATCGCAGTTTCGCACGCACTCAGCACCAATAACTCGACTTGTCGGCGATCGTACCACTTCGCCAACCTAAATTCATCCAAAGCCAAAGACTGGTTCCACAGGTCAATTGCAGCTTCCTTGCGTCCGTTTTGATTGAGCGGAAAGCTGGCGTGAGTAGCTAAGTGCACAATGTCAAAAGCCTGTTGCTGCCGCTGTTTGGTGAGATTTTCCAGAGTAAAGTCTTGATTGAGAAAAGAGCGTCCCCGCCACAAGGGAAATTCGGCAGCAGGATTGAGAAAACTTTCATTTCTGGTCAATCCGGCTGGCTGTTTCCTGTTGCGGATAGTACCGGCGATCGCAGATAATTCGATCGGCACCGCAGGCAAATTAGGTTTATTTGTGTGGGGAAATTCCGAAGCACCCATTGCCAAAACTTGCGCCTTTTGCAAACTTTGATAATTCGTGTTAGTCAAGCTGACACTGGGAATTGAGCCGAGGCTGTACTTTTCTACTAGAAATTGCTTGCCGTCGTGCAAAGCTGCTAGCGGCAACTGTCGCAAACCGGCATCGAAGGAAAAAACTAGCGTATCGACATTTAGCGCTTCTAAATCTGAACGGATAGGCGCAATTAGCCACTGGTAAAGTTGCCGAGCATTTGCTAAATATTCGGGATCTTCCGAGTCATTGGGTTTAGCTAACGAGCGGTGAAACTCAGCCACTGTTTTTAGCAAATCTTTGCTCTCGACACGGATATTTTTGAGAATAGGAGGGCCGTCGGGAACTACTAACACTAACGACAATTCTTGGAGGCGGACGATCGCGTAAACAATGACAGCTTGCTTTCCGGTTTCCTCCTTGATGGTTTTCAGAGTTTCTCTCAGATATTGAACCGTTACTTTTTTGTCGGTGAAATCTTCCTCATAATAATTTTCATAGTCTTGTTCAAACAGTTTATCAATTAGGGGAACAGCATCATTCGCATTGTTTTGATCTAAGGTTTGTTCGACGATCGATCTGCTGATTTCTAAGGGAATAAGATTTGGGATATCTGCGGGTGCGGGAGTTTGGGCTGCTGGAGTTGGTGCTGGAGTTGGAATTGGTGCGGGTGCTGGAGTTGGTGCTGGAGTTGGTGCTGGAGTTGGTGCTGGAATTGGTGCTGGAGTTGGTGCTGGAGTTGGTGCTGGCGCTGGAGTTGGCGGCGGAGTGGTTTCGGGAATGTTTGCTAAGGAATTAGGCTCGATTTCAGTAACTGGTGGCTCAATAGCAGGCGCAGGATTGGGAGTTAAGACTATCCATCCGTCGGATTTTTCGGAAAGAGAAGAGCTTGGCGGTGGCGGGTTTTCTGGCGGGTTTTCTGAAGGGGGTATAAAAGTAAGATTAGGTTGTTTTTCAACGGGCGGTGGTGTGAGCGAAAAGTTTCTATTTGGATCGGTAAATGCCCAATTAAAAGTGCTGCTTCCTGTTTCAGGATTTGGGGTGACAGAGGTTTTTGCTCCTAATAAATCGCCAATTAAAACAGCTAATTCCTGTTGCGGATTTTGCGCTTGGGCGGGCACTGCTGCGGCTGCGGGAATGGGTGCGGGAACGGGTGCGGGAAGGGCTGCTGGAATGGGTGCAGGTACAGGCTGAATTTGGGCTACAGGCCGGTTGTCAGGGGCTTGAAGGGCTGCAGGCGATGGATTTGGCGCGATCGCGCTGGGAGGTGCGATCGCGCTGGGAGGTGCGATCGCGCTGGGAGGTGCGATCGGGGCGGTGAGTTGGGCGATCGGGGGAATTGTCGGCGGGGCGGGTATTCGGGCGGCGGCGCCGGGAGTTGTTGGCGCTGAAGGCTGTGTGCGGGTTGTGCGGGGCGGCAGTGTGAAGAAATTGGTGTTTAGCAGTTCTTGGATGGCGGAAAAATCGATCGGCGCGGGTTCGGGTGTTGGGGATAGGGTTGGGGTTGCGATCGAGCTTTCGGGTGTTGGGGATGAAGTTGCGATCGAGCTTTCGGGTGTTGGGGATGGGGTTGGTGCCGAGGTTTCTGGTGTTGGGGATGGCGTTGGGGCGGGGGATAAACCCTGTGGCGGCTGGCGTCTGGGTATAAGTAAAGGTGCAGTCGCTGGAGTAGTTGTTGGTGCGGGAGTTGGTGCGGTTGTCGGTGCGGGGGATGCCGTCGCTATCGGTGCGGGAGTTGGTGCGGTTGTCGGTGCGGGAGTTGGTGTGGCTGTGGGTGCGGGAGTTGCACTCGCTGTCGGTGCGGGAGTTGGTGCGGGCGTAACGATTTCAGGAACCGAGATAATTTGAATGCGATCGCGATCCTGTTTGTAAGTATAACGATAACTGCGATCGGGCGAAATCGTTTGTTGGGGATTACTATTTCCCCTAGTAATTGCACCAGCAGTTCCATTTGTTTGAGAATTGCCGACAATAAAAGGCGTGATTCCCGCGCCCCCGTGGCGGATAATTATCGTACCGCCGCTAGCATCTCCTAGACTTCCAGCCGTAGAGATGCTAGCATTGATGCCGTTTCTATCTATAAACGAATTGGGCGAGCGAAAAAAATTTTCGGTCAAAATCCCAACATTTCCGCCCGTACCCGTGCCCCGACTCTCAGCATTAATTTGACTGACAACAATATTGCCAGCACTGCTGCGGTTAATCGCCCTGACATCGCCCGCATTCCCCCCAGCAGAAGAGTTAACTTTTCCAGCATTAATATTGCCGTTAGCGTCGAGCAAAATATTGCCGGCATTACCATCTGCCGAGGAATTGATATCACCAGCAGTGATATTAGTGCCAGCATTCAGCTCGATATTGCCGCCATTGTTAGGGGAAGTCGAGTTAAGATTCTCAGTTTTAATTTCTCCCTTCTCGCTGTACAAATAAATTCCTGCTGTCCCTTGGAGATTTTTTGTAGTAATTCCTCCCTTCTCGCTGTACAAATAAATTCCAGCGTCCGAGATAATATTTTGAGTAGTAATATTATTAGTTGTAGCAATGTCGATCGCGGCGGTAGATTTGGGAATATCATCTTGAATATTGATACTGTTGAGACGAGTCACATTGCCGATCGCACCGCCAAACTGAACAACTCCCGCATCGGGTTTGACGGTAAGATTGTGCGAGCCATCAACAGTAGAACTAAAAGTAATGTCGCCCGTCTCCATAATTCTTACATAGAGGTCGTTAGACAGTGTTACCGGAGCAGCAAACGTAATATTATTGCGGTTAGTTTCGATAGTTCCGCCCACAGTAATACTATTTGCCTTAAGCTCTATATTGCCGCCAGTGACAGTCGTGTTCGTAGCAAAACTGCGGGAATTAATATTAGATGTCGCCACAGTTCCTTTAGCATCTATGGCAATATTTCCACCTTTGCCACTTCCCGCAGCAGTAATCAGCGGGCCGGCAGTTGTGTCAATATTACCGCCGCTTTGAATGCGAAGATTGCCGCTATTTCCATTGAATCCGCTTAATAATAAAGCTCCGATTCCGGCGGTAGTGATATTGCTACTAGCTTCGAGGGAAATATTGCCACCGCTGTTACCGCCGATCGCATTTATGAGGCCGCCAGTCGTATTAATGAAACCGTCACTTTTCAGAGAAATCGCAGCGCCCTCTTGAACACCAATTGCTTGGATAGCGCTGGTGGTAATATTTCCTTTAGCATTTAAAGTAACTGTCCCACCTTTGTTAGTTGTCAGGCTTTTATCGGAACCATCGTAACTTGTAATTAACTTACCTGTAGTGATATCGCCATTCGTATTGGTGACACTAATATTTCCACCCTGTAATTTACCGGAAACTAACAAATCTCCTACATTAATATTACCGCTGACAGTAGATAAGGTAACGTTGCTGCCATTGCCATTAGCAGAAAGACCTGTAATTGTTGTTCCTGTGGCTGATGTTTTGATACCGCTGTTAGCTTGAAAGGTGATACTGCCAGCAGTGCGATCGCCCGTGGTGTCGATCGCGCCCGTATTGATGGCACCGCCGCTCGTAAGTGCGATCGGGCCGCCGTTTTGATTCGCCATTACACTGAGATTGCCCGTAGTAATATCGCGATCGGCTTTTAAAGTAATTGAGCCGCCATTTTCCGGGTTAAAAATAATATCATTTCCTGAATCCTGAGAGCTAGTTGCATTTAATTTTCCAGTAGTGATGCTGCCATTCGCGGTAGTAAAATCAATAATACCACCTTGCAATTTACCGTAGTTTAATACGTCACCTGCTCTAATATTTCCACTGGTAGAGATAGTAATATTGCCGCCCTTACCGTTGTCTGAAGAATTATTGATGTCGCCAAGCTCAATATTGCCATTTACACTGGTAATATTGATATTCCCACCATCTGCTTTCGATCCACCTGAACTAGGTGAGCCTATAAGATATACATTAATGTTACGATTTGCCTGTAACGTTATAGAACCAGGACGGCCGGGGGAATCGCCATTTCCAGTGCTGATATGTACTCCATTTGGAGGAAAAATAATAGCTCCCTGTTCGCTGATGAGGGTAACATTACCGCTGTTGCCAGTAGCTATTAAACCAGGAACTCCTCCTGCAAAACTCTCTATGCAAAAACTAGGGGAAGCACAGTCTAAAGTAATATCGTTTTTTGCTTTGAGAGTAATGTCACCCGCAGCGCTGGGTGAGAAAGAATGTAGATCGCCCGTAGTAATGCTGCCACCGGCATTAACAGTAATATTACCGCCTTTGCCGTTAACAGAAGTAACTATAGTAGAAAGCGCTCCTGTTGCAATATTTCCTCCAGCAGTCAAAGATATAGAACCAGCATCGCCCCCAAAATTATCGGTCTTAATTTTTTCTGTTTGAATGTTGCCTGTGGCTTGCAAAATTACCGGGCCAGTTTGACCAATTCTTGAGAAAAATTTTGGCTCGGGAAACGTGTCAATGTTTCCTACTTTAATGTTGCCGCCCGAGCGCAAAATTAGCGATCGCGAACTGCCCAATATAAATTCATCACCTGTAGTAGCATCAGCAAAAGCTGCATTTGGACTTGTGATGTTAATATCTCCAGTAAAAATAATATTTCCCGTACCCGAAGTCGTATCTACCTTGAGAGATGCACCCGTATATGCCCCAGAAACCACATCTCCATTCTTTACCTGTAAACCAGAACCCGTTAATACAACTTGCCCTTGAGCATTAACTGTCACTCCCGTTGCACTTCCACCTCCACCCGTCAATAACTGAGACAAAGATGCAACTGGTAACACCCAATTTTGAGGCCAATTGGTAGCTACAGATTGCGGCTGAACTTCCAAACTCAATAAGTTTCCAGCTTGGCTAATTCTGACTAAATTTTGACCGGGGACAGCAGCAATAGTAATATTTCCTCCCGGTGCAGCAAGTTGTCCCGTACTCAAAACCGTGCCGCCCAACAAAGTTAAACTCTGTCCCTGTTTCACAGCCAAACTGCCTAAATTGATAATTGCTCCCGGCTGTAAATTTGTAAAAGCAAAACTGTTCGGACTTCCTAGTAACTGTGCATAATTATTCGTGCCAACGGCACTAAACCAGTTGTTGCCGAAACCAATTCCTGTAGCAGTAGTCGCGGTGAAAGAACCGGGAATATTTAAGCTGGAATTTGCACCGAAAACAATCCCCGCCGGATTCATTAAAAATAAATTGGTATTATTCCCGTCCGTAATTTTAATTAAGCCGTTAATTATCGAAGCATCGCCGCCGACAACTCGCCCTAAAATATTGCGGATACTGGGATTTGAGATGAAATTGGCAGTTTGTCCTTCAGTTAAACCAAATTGTTGGAAACTGTGAAACAGATTTGTACTGTCGCTGGATTGTTGACCACCTTGAATGTTGAATTGATTGCCATTGGGGCTGATTTGAGTATTCGTGCCGTCGGTGGCGGGGGTGATTTGGGCTGTGGCTGTTTGCGATGGGGTGAAAAGTCCTGTTTCCCAAGTTGCTAAGGTGCTGAAGGAGAGGAATGTTAGGAGAAATAGATTGTTTTTATCTGCTGATTTCATAGTTTTTGTTAGTAGATGATATCTTGCACCATCCGATAGTCCGCCAGGGGTTTAAACCCCTGGCTCATAGCGAAAGTCCTCTAAAGAGGACTGTATAAAAACAGGGTTTTCGGTAGAGAATTGCGCTTGGGCGCTGAGGCGAAACTACATATCTTTGTTGAGTATGAAAGTTGTGCCATAACGATCAATTATTCAGTCCTCTTCAGAGGAGTTGAGCTTTGAGGCAGGGGTTTAAACCCCTGCCGGAATTAACGTCACAACCCATTACTATTTCCTCTCTTCTCTCCTTTGCACATCTTGCAACTGCTTCCCTATTTTTTCCACCATTTGCACATCTCCCAAAGTTTGATATCCGTCTTTTGCCAACTTCAAATACCGCATCGCTTCGAGATTCTCCCTCATAGATGAATGGACTTCTCCCAAACCGTAACGCGCCTCAGTTAGCTCTTCGATATCGTCCGGTTTTGCTGTACTAATCACCTTTAAATAGTAGAATTTAGCCTGCGGCATCAATTGCGATCGCCCTTGATACATTTCTCCCAACCTCCGGTAGATGGGCGCTGTCTCAACTCCCGCTGCTGGTAAGCTTTCTAAGGTTTCTATTGCTTCGGCAATCAAGTTTGTGCTAAGATAAATCTGTGCGATCGCCAATTTCTGACTCGCTGCATTCGGTACTTGTTGCTCGATCGCCCCCACAGCCTCCTTAACCCCTTCAACCTCCTTCTCATCCAGCAATCGAAACTCTGTATCGCCCTCTCCCAGAGGACTTTCCGAAGAAACCCCCGTATTCGCCTCCACAATCAACCTGTACTTAACACCCGGTTTCAGCGCCGGTTCCCCCGGATACACCGCCTCAGTACCGTTAACCGTCATTTCCCAATTTAACTTCGCTTTATTTTCCAGGATGCTCAACTTATAGCTAGTCGCACCCGCAACCGGATTCCAGCGCAAAGTTGGCTTATTTCCCAGCAATTTCGTCCGCCTCGGACTGATTATATAAGGAATTGGCGCGTTGTTCCAAACAATTTGATCGTCGCCGCGATCGGGACATCTAATTAAATTTTTATTGCAGTCAGACTGCGACTTGTCGCTAGCCAACAAACAGCTATTTAATTGATTTTCACCCGCTTTAATTGACTTAATTCCTAAATCTGCACATTGAATCGTAATTTGTCCGTTTTGTGAAGTTTGCAGTTTGTCACCCGGATAAATCGGCGTACCGGCTGTCGGGCGAACATTTCTGCCATCTTGACGCTGTAGTTGCACTTCGCCGCTAATATTTAGGATTTGTCCGTTGGGTATTCTTGTCGTTGCTGCGATTGCTGGGGAAATTATCGGATTGTTGGCGGATATTTTGGATAAATTGGCCTCAATTCCGAAGTGGGGATGAGGCAAAATATCGATCGCAATCAATGTAAATGCGATCGCACTTGCACCCATAACAAAAGTCGTCTGTTTTTTCATTGACTTTTTCCTATTATTGGTAAACGTTCCTTTGCCATTTGGATACATTCATCTTGTTCTGGTATGCTGGAATTGGCAGATTTCAGTGTTTCTTGCCAATGTGTGAGTGCTTCTTGCGGTTTCCCTTTAGCTTCCAGTACCTGCGCTAAAAGGCATTGAGCTTCGGGAGTATTATTGCTGAGAGATATTGCTTGTCTTAAATCGGTTTCCGCTGCGCCGTATCGCTTTTGATTCAAGCGCAGCCAGCCGCGATTCTTGAAACAAGCTGATTTCACTCCATCAAATTGAGTTTGTTCTAAACACATTCCGATTACTTTTAAAGCGGATTCAGGTTTCTTTTTGATAATCAGCGATCGAGATATTTGGGCATAAGCTTCTGGAAGTCCTCGCCAGACTGCTTGTTTCATTGCTTCTCGCGCGCACTCGTCTTCGTTTAATCGATCGCACAGCAAAGATAAGTTATAGGAAGACTCACCGTTAGTAGGATTGATTGATGCAGCTAGACTGTATGAAACTTTCGCGATTAAAAATTGATTGTTGCGGTGGTTTTCCATGCCAAATGTATTGATTTTATCTGCCAGATGCGGGCCGATGAGTGGATAGCCGATCGCCAAAACAGCTAAACTGATGCTGGTACGCTGCATAAATTTAGTTGGAATCGTAAATTGCGGGTGGTTTGGGCGGCGATTCCCTACGGGATAGCTTCCCTTCACGGGCGCTACATCATCTGTCGGTGCAGTGAAAGGGCGATCGGCTTCCGATTGCACTAAAATAAACTCCTCAAACGTCGGATGCTGACACAGCATTGGAATCCCGCTCGCACCCGGAAATCGAGAGTCCCAGCGCCGCAAGTAATCCTTAGCTTTTCGCACTGCCAAAAACAAAGCATCTCCCAATGCCAAATATCCAAACAAAGACTTGACAAAATCGTGAGCAATTAAATCTGGTAGCGGCGCCCGCATCACAATTATTGACGGCAAATCCAGACCTTCAGCAACTATATCCGTTGCAATTCCCAAGCTCGAACAAGAATTAAAAATTAGCAACTGCAAGCCGTTACTAATAGCTTTTTTTAAACCTGTTTTTAGCTCCTCTACTGTAATACTATTGTTGTCAGGATTTTGATTGATATACAGCCGTCCGTTAGCAGCATTTTTGTCGCTGTTGCTGTGTCCCGCAAAAAATAAAACTTGCCAGCCTTTTTCATCAAAAAGGCGATCGTGTAATTCTTGATGTGTCGGCTCTTTCAGAAATATTAATTCGCAACTATCGCCAAAACGTTCTTGAATAATTCTGCTATCTTGTTTAACATCAATTCCCTGACTGTTGCCTGAAACACATAAAATCCTGCCTCGGGAAGGTCGAGCTATTTCTACTGCGGTTGTCTGTCGAGTAATTGTTTTATATTCTGACGAAGTGGGAATTATTTCGCAGTTAGGGTAAACTTCGCGAAATGCCCACGCATCCCAAGGCAACTCCCAGATTTCAGAATTATCGACTTCTAAAAATATTTTAAAGCATTCGGATCTATTGCTGATTTCTGTTCTGAGGTTTAACTCAATTTCTCGGAAAGACTCGTCAGCTTTCAGCCACATTTTCATGTATTCCTGCAAACTCCGATATAGGGCTTCAGGTTTGTCCTCAGAAATATTTGTGACGCCTGTGGATTTTACCTTAATTCGAGTCTCACCACTCCGAGATTTGAGCGCATTACAAAGCAGTTTCCACCTTTTGTGCAATTCCTCAATTTCCAGTGCTGGCGGCAAGCTTCCTGAAAATTGAGCGAAGGTTTTTCCTGTTTCTTTGAGTTCCGCTGTGACGTGAGGAAACCCGTCTTTTAGACTCCCATATCCCAAAGCCAAGATGATAGTCCAGCTCATAAATTGGATGCGAGTGCAGTGATTTTCAAAATCATACCACAAAATTTTCTGTCACGATCGAATCTTCTAGGGCTACTCGGATGCTAAAACTCTCTTCGGGTTCTACCTCAAAATCGTTCAGCAAGATACACAAATTTTGCACCGTTGATTCAGCTTGGTGTAAAATTTCTCCTGTGTCGGATATTAAGGAGAGTTTAGTATGAGGAGGCAAGTAGCTTTGTCCGATCGCCGGATGCAACTGGACGCAGACTCTGACAGTGCGATCGCTATCTTCAGCAATAGCCACCAACAAAGCAACAGTTGTCCTCCCCAAGCGCATTCCCAAATCAATCACTTTTGCCCGAGTCACATCTGCTACTGGAAATATATTGACACTGCTTTGATGTCCGCGTAAAGTATCTTCCGATCTATAATTTCCACCACTTCGGAATGCAAAATCCGGCTTCTCCTCAGAAAAAAGCGCGTCTTCCAAACTTTGTTTACCTTGCTCAATTTTCTGCCAGCCAGCTTCAAAAATATTCTTAAACCAATTGCCCAATTTCGACGGAATCGGATTATCAATTGTTTCGGGGGGCGAAGCCTGTGGCTGCGGGTTAAATACCGCATCAAAAGGCTGCCAATCAGGCGCAAACACATTCACCAGCCACTGACGCAGGTCAACTTTAGCTTCAAACAAATGTTCGAGGTGCACTAAAAAATCGTCAAGGGAATGTAATTCGCTCAATACTAATTCGCCTGAATCCGCAGTCTGGGAAAAACCGAGCAATCTGGCTTCTTTTTCCTCTTCATCAATTTCTACTGCAATATAGCCGATGCGTTCTGCCCTTGCTTCCACGGGCACCGGACAAATGTCAGGTGGATTTGCTGATAAATCTTGGTTAGCTTTTGCTAGATTTTGATGGAGATGTCTCATCGGGCGGCATTCTATTTTACCCAATCCTTTAACATACAAATCTGCCGCATCAGCAAACAAGCGCACTGCCGGATTCCAGCTATCGCATTGAGTCAAATCAGTGTCAATACTCAAGATTGTTAGGTAATCCCGAACTGCAAGCACTGCCAAAGTATTGAGATAAACTTGCTCTTGTCTTTGTGGATGGCGCTGTTGGGCGGAAAATTGCCGAGCAAGTTGTAGTGAATTTTGAGTTATTGGCATGGGCAAAGGTTCGAGATTTGAAAGGTTGTCATGGTTCATTGTTCTGGTACTCCTGGTATGTTGAAAGTTTGATATCCTTGATTTTCGGAAAACTTTTGCAGCAGATGCCGACAGTCATTGTTGAACAATTGATATAAGGTGGAAGGGGCGCACCCAAACTCTTTGGCAATCTCTTGAAAAGTTTGACCGTACAAACACTTGCGCTGCAATAAAACTTGGCAATTAATTTCTGGTTTTCCTCTAACGTGTCTGCTTTTTAATTCGTCATTTGGATCGACTTCTATCCATTCAATAAGCTCGTCTAAATAGAAGCTTACATCTGAATTGGCGACGACATCATTAATTGAATTGATAGTTGCTTCGTCTTGTACTCCTTCTAACGAAACTATGCGATTGCGCCTTTGTCTTTCTCTTTCTTGTTGTTGCTTCAGACAACAATCTAACAGCCGCTTTTTGAGATAGGGATTTAACCAAGTCGTAATCAGGCTTTTTTCGGGATCGTAAGCTTGTTTTGCTGTGGTAGCTTCACATAAATTGCCAGAGAGATAGATCCATGTCTTGTGCAACGCCTCTTCGTAGTGAGGTGTGTTTTCTTTCCAGAGTTTGCCGGATTTGAGAATCTCTCGAATGAGTTTACCCAAGAAATAACCTCGCCGGGGACTTCCCAGGGGATGCTTGCAAGCTTGGGTGATGAGTTTAACGATTTGCTGGTGGGCAGAATCTCGATCGCAATTTCCAGATTTTCCTGAGCCCGCAACAGCATCGGAGTCGTCGGATAAGTGGTCTTCCCCCTCGGAGGAGTTGGATTTATCATTCATAGTTAAGTGCGGCCGCAACTTTGTTCCTACACTTACTTATCAGGTTGAGTTAGGAATTTTTTTGCGAAATCCCCAAAGTTTTTTGAGGCAGCGACTAAAAGTCTTGCTGTGCGGTCGATGTAGCTTTTTTTTGTAAGTTGAGTTTTGTAAACAGGCCGATCGCCCATCAATCGGGTTTACAGACGCGCTTGGCGATGGAGGGCGTGCACTCACAGGCACCGCCCTTACATTTACTCGTTACCAGGCTCTGCCTGATAACGCATATCCGGAGGCTCTGCCTCGATTGTGCAGTGCTTTCACGCAGTCTTGAGAATGCTTTACCAAAAAAAAGTGAAATTTTGCATAAAACTACTGAGTTGGCCCTGATAAGTAAATGTGAGCGACAGTTAGGCGGTTGGGGCGATCGCACTTCAACTCTCAAAACCAGGTTTTTCCAGTGCTTTCACGCAGTCTTTACAGAATTTCTCAAAAATAAAGTGAGATTTTGCATAAAACTACTGAGTCGGCCCTGATAAGTAAATGTACGAGACAGTTAGGCGGTTGGGGGGATCTTTGGCACAAGCAGGTCGATCGGGCTTTTCGGTGCACTCCGGCAGAGTCCGGCGGGGGTTGAAACCCCCGCCTCATAGCAAAAGTCGTCTGAAGACGACTGCAGAATTTATCAGTCCTCTTTGAGAGGACTTGCGCTATGAGGCAGGGGTTTGAACCCCTGCCGGACTGTGAGACAACGAGCGATCCGATCGCGCTTCAACACCCGAAACCACATCTTTTCGGTGCTTTCACGGAGTCTTTACAAAGCTTTACCAAAAAAAAGTTGAGTTTTGCATAAAACTACCGAGTTAGCCCTGATAAGTAAATGTACGAGACAGTTAGGCAGTTGGGGCTATTTTTCGCACAACTCCGTGCGATCGCGCAATCCCGCAGTCCGAAAGTCCGGGAGACAATTAATTACCTTCCGGGCTGGGGGGAAAGCGCATTATTCGATCGCACTTCAACTCCCAAAACCAACTCTTTTCGGTGCTTTCACGGAGTCTTTACAAAGCTTTACCAAAAAAAAGGTTGAGTTTTGCATAAAACTACCGAGTCGGCCCTGATAGATAAATAAGGACTTACGCACCAAGTTCAAGAAACCGGGTTTTTGGCCGAATCTCCTGCTAACAGCGCATAATTTTCGTAAAAACCCGGTTTCTGGCCACCCGCGCATAAATCCTATGGTGCGATCGAATTTATTAATTTCAGGGGTGTATTGAGTATGTTTGACGATTTTTCGAGGTTTTTAGAGGTTTACGCGAAGACACTGAGTATGTTTTGCGTAGATATACGGATTTTAAGCTAATCGGGCTTTGACGGTTGTCTGCGGTTGTTGCGGGCGATTCCCTACGGGATAGCTTCGCTTCACGAAGTTTTTAACCATACCTTAACTGACTTGAATTGACTTGAAGGGCGATCGACCCTAATTTTCAGGCGAGCAAATTCGGTAAATGTGACACGTCTGTGCGTGTCGGCGGAGTCTTTTTGTCAATTTTCAGCACACTTTGTATCTACCAAAAGAGGACAATAATCATGGCTACTCCTAAAGAATTTGATTTCGATAAAGTTTACGACCAACTGGTTGAAAACGGAGGCAAATCTCATCTTCTGTATGTTAACGGAATTCGTACTCTTGAGGGTGAATTCAAACGCGATCTGAATTTACTTGATGCACAATGGAAAATTCGTAACAATAAATGGGACAACGGCGCATCAGGATTCCGAGGTTCAATTGAACTAGACGAAAGATACTTAAATACATCAGGTGGCAAGGGTTTTGTAGATCTGGTTTCTTTCGCTAGTGATTTTCTTTTTAAGATGGCTCTTGATAGCATCAAATGGAAAGATACACGTAGAGATTCAACAAAATATAAAGATGCTAAAGATTCCGGGCTTAATTTAGGTGAGTTTTTCGGCTCATTGTTTAATACGGTCAAAAGTGCTTTCGATTTGTTTGAAACAGTTAAAGACTCTTATGATTTAGTTCAAAGCTTTGTGAATGTTTTTGCTAGTGGCGGAAGTGCAGTTGACCTTTTCAGGGATGATAATTTCACAGCCAAAGCAATAACTTTTTTGCAAAAATTTCTTCCAATGCCACTTGATGCAGCAATTGACAGCTTGTTTAATAATCTTAACCCCGACTTAAAAGAAGCTCTCAAACAATTCTGGTATGCAGATATTGCACCCAGTCAAGATGTAAATAGCTTGTGGGTTCAAGAAGCAGGTAAATGGCTGATAACGCCCAACAATTCTCTAATTCTCGTCGGTCATTCTCAAGGCAATTTTTTCCTGGAAGATGGCTTGAAAGAAATGGGAGGATCTGCAAACGCCCATCGAATTAGAGTCCTAGCAATGGGTTCTCCAAGTAGCTATATCAATGCTGGCGGTCTTAATTTATATAAAGGAGAAAATGTTGCCAACAACAATCTCAAAAACAACGATCCAGTAACATGGCTTCAACTCGATCAACCCAACCCATTTGTCTGGGACAAACTAACTAAAATTTTAAATCTGGGAGTGGGAGTGGTCAGTCCTGGTTTAGCAGAACATGAGTTTAACGTATATCTGGATAAACAAAGAAACGTTGTTGATGATTATTTGAAAAATGTTTTCTATGAACTGCACCCTAAAGGATTCTATTTCCCCAAAGGAACAGTCACCACGAATTCCACCAATGATGATGACTGGATTAAAGGAGATGGCAACATTCAGGGTGGCTTACGCAACGATGTCTTGCAAGGTGGAAGTACCAATGACAACTTAAGCGGTGACTCTGGCTTCGACTTTTTAGATGGTGGAGGAGGAACTGATACTGCTACTTACTCCGGCAGTCCAATTGGAATTAAAGTTTGGGCAGACAAAGTTGGCAGTTCAGATGTTTACAAAGTTGAAGATGGCTTTGTTGTCAAAGGACAAAAAACCGTTGACACTCTCGGAAATATCGAAATTATCAACGGCTCAAATTTTGCTGATACGATGACCGGCGGTGATTATAGCGATATCTTCTACGGCCAAGGCGGAAATGATCTTTTTTGGGGACAAAAAGGAGACGACAAATTTTACGGTGGTACTGGTGAAGATACAGCTTACGGCGGCGATGATAATGACGACCTCCGAGGCGAAGACGGAAATGACGATTTAAGAGGAGAAAACGGCAAAGATTCTCTCTACGGCGGAACTGGCAATGACTCCCTCTACGGTGGTAATGACCATGACGACCTCCGAGGCGAAGATGGAAATGACGATTTAAGAGGAGAAAACGGCAACGATTCTCTGTACGGCGGAACTGGCAAAGACTCTCTTTACGGTGGTAATGACAATGACGACCTCCGAGGCGAAGCAGGAGAAGATGATTTAAAAGGAGAAAACGGCAACGATTCTCTGTACGGCGGCAGCGAAAACGACTTACTTTACGGCGGTAACGGCAATGACAAACTCTACGGCGAAACTGGCAATGACCTACTCTTCGGCGAAGCAGGCAGCGACACCCTAGAAGGAAACGAAGGCGAAGATACCCTCGATGGCGGCATCGACAGCGACCTCCTCTACGGCAACGCAGGCAACGACATTCTCTACGGCCGCGAAGGCGACGACATCATCGACGGCGGCAGCGAAAACGACCAACTCTACGGCAACGAAGGCAACGACAAACTCTACGGCCAAGCTGGCAACGACTTCATCCAAGGCAACGCAGGCGAAGACTACGCCGAAGGTGGCAGCGGCCGCGACTTCATCCAAGGCAACGAAGGCGACGACATCCTGTACGGTGGCGACGGTAGCGACACCCAACAAGGCAACACCGGCGACGACTTCATCGATGGCGGCAACGGCCAAGACTACCTCCAAGGCAACGAAGGCGATGACGAAATCTACGGACAAGCCGGCAGCGACTTAATCGAAGGCAACACCGGCAACGACTGGTTGGAAGGTGGCAATGACCAAGACACAATTTTTGGCGGGGCCGACGATGACGATATTTACGGACAAGCTGGCGAAGACTCCCTGCTAGGCGACGCAGGCCAAGACTACATAGATGGTGGCGACGGCAAAGATACTCTGTTTGGCGGCACCGGCGATGACGTACTTTTAGGCCAAGCCGGCGACGACACCCTCAACGGCAACGCTGGCAATGACGAACTTTACGGCGGAACCGGCAACGACTCATTAATCGGAGAAATCGGCGATGATTTAATTGACGGTGGCGAAGGAATTGACCTCGTTAATTACATCAATTCTCCCCGTGGCGTTATCGTTAATATTGACGAAAATAGCGACTACGAAAACAACACCAGTCAGCGTTTCAAACAATTTGTTAACGCAGCTAATCCCAGCGAATACTACACGGAACTCGAACGGGATTTTGAAATTGCAGCCGGTACTGGTAAAGACGGTTTTGGCAATACCGATGCCCTCAAAAATCTCGAAGATATCATCGGTACTCGCTTCGATGACATCCTGATTGCCAACGAAAAGGATAACCGGATTTGGGCTTTACAAGGCAACGATTTATTAATTGGCAATGCCGGCAATGACTCATTTTACGGCGGAGAAGGCATCGACATTCTCAGCTACCGTCGCGACCCCAACGGCGTTACTGTCAACTTACAAACAGGCGATGCTACAGACGGCTGGGGCGACCAAGACAAAATTACTGGCATCGAAAACGTCGTCGGTTCTACTCACAACGATGATATTACTGGCGACGATAGCGTTAACGTTATCACTGGAGATGCTGGGGACGATCGCATCAACGGACTCGGAGGCAGCGACAAACTCTACGGCGAATTCGGCGACGACGAAATTTACGGCGGCGAAGGCGGCGACAGCATCTACGGCAACCAAGGCCGAGACACCCTTTACGGCGAAGTCGGTCGAGACTACATCCGAGGCGGCGATGCCGACGACCTAATCTACGCCGGTAGCGATGACGACACCGTAGCAGGAGACGCAGGCTACGGCAACGACACAATTTTCGGCGAAACAGGCAAAGACTTACTCTACGGCGGTGCCGGCAATGACTTTGTGTACGGTGGCGACGACAAAGACACCATCTACGGCGAAAGCGACAACGACAAACTCTACGGAGAAGGAGACACCGACTTAATCTACGGCGGCACCGGCGACGACGAAATGTCCGGCGGCGACGACAAAGACACCCTCATCGGCGAAGCCGGAAACGACACACTCAGAGGCGATGCAGGCGACGACACCCTAGACGCCGGAATTGGCAACGACTTCCTCTACGGCGGCACCGGCAAAGACACCCTCAACGCAGGCCTCGGCAACGACCAACTCTACGGCGGCGACGATGCCGACATCCTCCTAGGCAAAGAAGGCGACGACAACCTGTTTGGCGAAGCCGGCGACGACACCCTCGATGCAGCAGAAGGCAACGACAACCTCTACGGCGGCGACGGCAAAGACATCCTCGACGCCGGAATTGGCAACGACCAACTTTATGGAGGTCAAGGCGATGACACCTTACTCGGCAAAGCTGGCGATGACAACCTGTTTGGGGAAGGCGGCAACGACACCCTCAATGCAGCAGAAGGCAACGACAACCTCTACGGCGGTGACGGCAAAGACATCCTCGATGCCGGAATTGGCAACGACTATCTCTGGGGTGGTCAAGGCGATGACACTTTATTAGCCCAAGCTGGCGATGACAACCTGTTTGGGGAATCTGGCAACGACATCCTCAATGCAGGCGATGGCAATGACAGTCTCTACGGCGATAGTGGCAAAGACTTTCTCGATGCCGGAAGTGGCAATGACCTACTTTGGGGAGGTCAAGACGACGACACTTTACTCGGTAAAACAGGCGACGACAACCTGTTTGGCGAATCTGGCAACGACATCCTCGATGCTGGCGATGGCAAAGATTCTCTGTACGGCGGCGACGGCAAAGACTTACTTGATGCCGGAAGTGGCAACGACTATCTCTGGGGTGGCCAAAGTGATGACACTTTATTGGCCCAAGCTGGCGATGACTACCTGTTCGGCGAAAACGGCGATGACATTCTGAATGCAGGCGATGGCAATGACAGTCTCTACGGCGGCAACGACAAAGATACATTGTTCGGCCAAGCTGGCAGCGACTTATTGCAAGGCGGTTCTGGCGATGATTCGCTGTTAGGAGGCGAAGGCAACGATACCCTTCTCGGTCAAGCTGACAGCGACACTCTCTACGGCAGCGGTGGCGATGACATCCTCGAAGGCAACTCAGGAACAGACCGACTTTTTGGCGAACTCGGCAACGACTCCCTCGATGGCGGTAGCGAAAATGACACCCTCGAAGGCGGCGACGGTAACGACTTCCTAGACGGCGGCGAAAATAATGACAGTTTGTTCGGACAAGCTGGCAACGATACGGTTCTCGGCAGTCGCGGCGACGATATTGTGGATGGGGGTTTGGGGAATGATTTGCTACAGGGCAATGAAGGGCGCGATCGAATTTACGGACAAGCCGGCCTCGATACCCTCCTCGGCGGCGACGACAGCGACACCCTCTGGGGAGGCGACGACGGCGACAGTTTGCTGGGAGAATCCGGCAGCGATACCCTGTTCGGCGGTTTCGGCGACGACATTCTCGACGGCGGCGATGATAGCGACAACGTTTACGGTGAAGCCGGTAAAGACACCCTCTCCGGCGGTAGCGGTGACGACATGGTGGACGGCGGTACTGAGAACGATACCCTCTTCGGCAACGACGGCCGCGATAAATTGTACGGCGGCGCAGGCGATGACCTTTTACAAGGCAATGCCGATAATGACGAACTCTGGGGCGGCGATAACAACGATACGCTGTTGGGACAAACCGGAGATGACGTTCTCTGGGGTGAATCGGGCAATGACAGCCTGGATGGCGGCGAAGGGGACGATCGACTTTTCGGTCAAATCGGCAACGACAGCCTCTCTGGTAACAGCGGAGACGACTACCTAGAAGGCAACGCAGGCGATGATAGCTTGAGTGGCGGCGAAGGGCGCGATCGAATTTACGGCAACGACGGCAACGATTTCGCAGAAGGCAACAGCGGCGACGACTTCATCGACGGCGGCGCGAACAACGATACTCTGTCTGGCGGTGAAGGAGTCGATCGAATTTTCGGTCAATCCGGCAACGACAGCCTCGAAGGCAACGACGACAGCGACTTCCTCGACGCCGGAACCGGAAATGACCGCGTATTCGGCAACGACGGCGACGACGAACTCTACGGCCGCGAAGACCGAGATTTCATCGACGGCGGCCGCGGCAACGACGAAATTTACGGCGGTGACAACATTGACACCATCTTCGGACAAACCGGAAACGACAACATCGATGCCGGAAGTGGCGACGACGAAATTTACGGCGGCGACGGGAACGACCAAATTTGGGGTCAAGCCGGCAACGACTGGATCAACGCCAACGCAGGCAACGACAACGTTTGGGGCAACGAAGACGACGACAACATTCTAGGAGAAGCAGGCGACGACAAAATCGACGGCGGTTCCGGCTACGACACCATCGACGGCGGCGCAGGCAACGACGAACTCTTCGGCGGTACTGGCAACGACCAATTACTTGGAGGGGCTGGCGACGACAAAATTGACGGCAGCATTGATGATGACAAACTGTTCGGAGGCGCTGGTAATGACCAAATTTCGGGCAGTGAAGGGCAAGACACGATTTTTGGCGAAGTTGGCGAAGACACTCTCTACGGTGGCGACGAAACTGACTTGATGGACGGCGGCGCCAGTAACGACTTGGTTTACGGCGATTCCGGCGATGACACCCTGACAGGCGATTCGGGCAACGATACCCTCTTGGGCGGTTCCGGCAACGATTTCATGGGAGGAGGTGCCGGCAATGACTTGCTACTCGGTCAATGCGACGATGACACGATGCTGGGAGGTGCCGGCCGCGACACCCTAGACGGCGGTTGCGGCAACGACTTGCTAAGTGGCGAAGCTGGAAATGACAATTTGTTTGGCGATTTAGGCGATGACAGTCTCGATGCCGGTACGGGTGACGACATCCTCAATGGCGGGGGCGGCAACGACTTGTTAAATGGCAGCAGCGGCAACGATACCTTGAACGGTAACGACGGCAATGACCTCCTCTACGGTGGCGAAGGCAACAACGTCCTTAACGGCGAAAATGGCGAAGATACGCTGTTTGGAGGTATCACTAGCGACTTGTTTGTCATCGGGCCAAATGCGGGAGTCGATCAGATTTTCTCCTTCCAAGTCGATCGAGATTATCTAGGACTCAACGGCAATCTCACCTTCGATCAAATCAAGATTTCCCAAGGAACCGACGGTTTTACCAATGATTCTTTGATTACCATTGCAGACAGCGGCGAACAATTAGCAGTCTTAAAAGACGTTCAATTCAATCAACTTGATAGTTCTCGTTTTGTCTCCTACAGCTACAACGGCGCCCTACCTCAAGGTTTCAATACTCCATCGAATATCGATCCTTTAACTGGTGTTTCTGTTGATGCTGACGATTCTCTGACTGGCAGTGTTAATACTAACTCGCCCAGTCCGCAAAACAGCACTGCTACGGCATCAGCAAGTCTCAATCTGAATCCGTCACCAGCAGCTACTAGCGACAGCATTCTCACAGCAACTGCAACTACCACCAATGCTGTGACGCCAACTCTCAACCCATCACCAGCAGGTACTAGCGCCAGCCTTCTCACCGCAACTACCACCAATGCTGTCACACCAGCCAGTCAAACTCTCAAACAATCACCCGCAGGTACTAGCGCCAGCCCTTTAACTGCAACTACCGCCAAGACTGTCTCCAGCGATCCGTTAATCAATGGTGGCTCCATCTCCAGTATGATGAGCTTTGCTGGTCAAACCGATGATGACATTCTCATCTACGGTAATGGTTTCTTTGCTCCTCTAAGTCTCAGTACCACTGGGTCAACTACTGCTGTTAAGACGGCAAGCAGTGTTAATAGTATCGCCCCAGATGCTACCCTTGCTGCTAAGGACAAGAATCTGTTGATTAATCCGACTCCAAGTGCGATCGACCCGCTAACAAGTAGCAATGTAACTGGCATTTCTAATGTGAAGTAATTGTCGATCGCTTGCAAGCGATCGCATACATTAAAAACCCGGTTTCTTGAAGAAACCGGGTCTTTTGCAGTTTTTGCGGTTTGTAATACCAAATCCGGGTTAGCTTGTCGCAAGGGGGCGATCGCTAGCATCTATCTATTTTACCAATTAGTCTGATAGATTGGCTCAGGATTTTCACAAGTAACTTTGCGATCGCGCATTAAACATTGATGCAAACCTACTTCGGAAATCGCACCCCAACGACAATTTTCGATTGCCCCCTGACAGATAACCTAGCGGTCTAACGTTGCTGTTCAGCGGCTGCCAATAACCTTTCGTGCCTAACCCGATGACGTTGATTCGGTCGAGTGCAAGCGAGTTGTTATGCGGCGGAACTAGCAGGCTTTATGCCTTTGTTTTTAGTAGGGAAGCAATTTCAATCATTAATTTTCGGCGTTCTGGCTTCATATAATCAAGATTTGCTGACCAGTTCAAAATCTCTATGATTTCTGCTGATTTACTGGGAGCAAATTGATTGTTTGTTACCACTCTTCTTAGTGCCAATAAAGCACTGTATTGAGTGTAGGGCACCTCCATAATACCAACTGCTCTAGAAACTAACAAATTTATATAATCAGTTGATGTGTTCCACTCAACGTGCTGGTAAGCAGACAAACGCTCTCCCCCCTTCTTGCTATTTAATCTTTCATGAACCGGAAAATTTATAACTTTAGGAATTAAAGTCCACATTGTTGAGGAAATTTCGTGCATTAATTTTATGCGGTTAGGTCCAAAGGGCATTTCATCTCTAACCCTATCGTAATAGCCAGCCAATTGATCTATCCGCTTCAATGCTTCCGTTGAATCTATATCGCTCGCAGCATCAACTAAAGCTATGGCTTCTCGATAGCGTCCCTCAAGCTGCTGCTGCGTTTCCTGAGATGTTAGATTTATAGCCCCAATATCTGATATTTTTTCTTCGTATTTTTCTGATGCTTCTTGAACACCGTATTTTAGTTTTATTCTCAGTAGATTAGTCTCAATTTCCTCAATGCCTTGTTCGCGTAACCAATTTAAAGAACCTTGCACTTGCGGAATTTGATAAAGAATCCAAGGCAGTAAAATAGGAAGCCAAAAAAGAAAGAGAAGAACTAAAGTTACCGATGTAACCTTTAATTCAACTGAAAAACTCCAAATATTGCTGTTAACTTTATCCGATTTAATAGAAATGCTGAGTACGCTTAATATGATTAAGATAATGATAGTAATCGAGTAGTTTTTTCTCAAAGAAGATGAAAGACCCGAATTGATACTCAATGGCTCATCTTGATTAATTTTTCGATTTGAATTTCTATTCATACAAGACCACACCACACTTTGCACTATACGAGCGACCATAGCTATAAAACTCGGCTGATAATCGCAATTCATAGATGATTTTTCGTATCCACAAACAATCTTGTGGCAACTTCATACTGCGGAATTTACAAGTGAGCTTTCGACTGCACCCCCACAGATAAACTAACCGCATAACTATAATTTTCCCGCAGCTACAGTAGAATACTCTTTCCGAATTCGCTTGCAGGGGAACAGGCTCAGCCACAATTGCCAGTGTCATAACAATCTCCAATTCGCTGATTTGATGGTAGCAGCTCTTCAGCTTGTTGTCTGCCTTAACTCAAAGAGTAAACTAACCCGATCGCCCTGTCGGTGAGAAAAAGTGACACGATCTTGTAAACTTACGTAAATTACCTCGATCGATTTGAGCTTTGAGCTTTGAGATTTGAGATTTTGGAATTAACCTCACCGATCGCCAAATCCTCACATAATTTCATCAAAAATTACCTCCTCTGAAAAATATTATTGCTCGAATGGCTCTACCAGAATGGCCTCTAAAATATAACGTGTAAGGATCGTATATCTAGGGCTGTCGAGCGAAAACAATTTCCTCATATAATTGCTCGATCGGCAAACTTAGATTGATACTTTGAAACTCAACCCGATCGCCCTCCCGATAGCTCAAAATCACCCATTCACCAGCATCATTTTTATGATAAATATCGATCGCCATTTCATCCGAACTGACTAACACATAATCAACCAGATTCGGATTGCGGCGATACTTCTCAAACTTCTTCCCTCGATCGTAAGCTTCGGTGCTATCCGATAAAACCTCCACAATTAAGCAGGGATAGGTAATATAGAGAGGATGCTCCCTATCTCGATCGTCACAAGTCACGCTTAGATCGGGATACGTATAGTTGGGTGTATTGAGAATGTTAACCTTTAAATCTGAATTAAAGACAGTGCATCGACCGCCCCGCAGATGAGAGCGAATTAACAACAAGAAATTAATTGCGATCGCACTATGATTTTTAGTGCCACCACTCATCGCATAAACCCGACCATCGATCAGTTCGTGTTTTTCCAGTTGTTGCTCCTCCCAAGTAAAATACTCTTCGGGCGTAAAATAGCGATCGTTATCTCGTGCTGCTATCAAAACCATAAATTCCCTAATCCAAAAGTAATAATACTAATCTACAAATCATAGCCCAACCCCCGCAAATTCTCCCGAATCGCCGCCTCCAACCGTGCCAACTCTTGGAACTGTTCCCCTGGCAACTGTGCCACGCTCGATCTCGGCAATGCGGTATTGAGCTTTCTGTACGCCCTCGTTCAAAACATCTCGATCGATCTGTTCTGTCATGCTTTCTAGGATATTGTCGAGGAGGATAGCCTTGGCGGTATCGGGTAGGGCAGTTGCTTCGGAAATAAGCTGGTTTAGGATTAGCATTGGATGATTTTACTCCGAGGAAACGATCGCTTCTATTAGCTTTTTTGCTGCTTCGCCAACGACAGGCCCAGATTGAGTGTGAAGGGGATACTTCATGTTGACATCCACCCCGCCGTAGAACGGCGAGGATTCCCAAACCTCACGATTTAGGTTTCTGTTTCTGTCCTTTACAGGATTTCGCACCAGCCTTAACAGATTTACTCTGCTCTGGTCTTACGGTTGCTCCACAGACTGAAACGGCAAGCCCTGCCGCCAAAATATTTTTTGCAGCGTTGAGATCGCGGTCGTGGTGCGATCCACAGTTGGAGCAACTCCACTCCCGAACATTCAACGGCATTTTTTCCACGATGTGCCCGCACTCAAAACACCGTTTAGAGCTGGGAAACCAGCGGTCAATCTTAATTAAAGTACGACCGTACCAGTCACACTTATATTCAAGTTGTCTCACCAATTCACCCCAACTTGCATCACTTATTGCCAGGGCCAGCTTGGGATTTTTAACCAGGTTCTTCACAGCCAAATTTTCTACGGCGATGGTTTGGTTTTCGCGCACCAACCGCGTTGTTAACTTGTGAAGGTTATCTTTTCTTGCATCGGCAATGGATTGATGTACTTTCGCCACTTTAAGTCGCGCTTTCTGGCGGTTCTTAGAGTCTTTCTGCTTCCGGCTTAAAGCTTTCTGCGCTCTTCTAAGTTTGCGATATTTTGTCTTGAATCCTTTGGGATTGACAATCTTTTTACCATTACTCAAAGCCAACAAACTTGTAATGCCCAAATCAATACCGACTTGCTTGTCTGACGCAGGTAACGGTTCAATTTCAACTTCAACTCGCAAGGATACTGACCACCTACCGGATGGGGAAAGCTTGACGGTGATAGTTGATGGCGCTACACCGTCGGGCAGCATCCGACTGAGCGCGAATCGGTAATGCTTGCTCGCACTTAGCTAAGTAGACTTGTCCATTCTTGAACTTAAATGCCGACTTTGTGAACTCTGCGCTACCGCCGTTTCGTTTCTTTTTGAAGTTGGGATACTTGGCCCGCCCATCAAAAAAGTTAGTGTAAGCAGCTTGTAGGTGACGCAAGCACTGCTGCAGGGGTACGCAACTAACCTCCGACAGAAAGTCTAGTTCTTCTGTTTTCTTCCATTCAGTTAGCATTGAAGAAGTTTCAGCATAGCCTACCCGCTTCTGGTCTTTGTACCATGCCTCGGTTCTTGCGGCTAAGGCGCGATTGTAGACTAAACGAGTACACCCCAATGTCCGTCGCAACAAACTCTCTTGTTCCGGCGTTGGGTAGAATCGATAGCTGAAGGCTTTTAGTGTCATGCTCACAGTCTAACATTTCAATTGTAATATTGAGTTTTACTCAATGTAAAATCTTTGTAAAGCCGTCAAGCGAAGGACGGGGTTTCACACCCAGATTTCTGATGAGCGATCGATCTGGGACACCTGAATTATAGCAAGTCTCTGTCACTAGCTACAGTAGCAGCTTAAATTACGACTTACCCATGGATGCCCAGAAACCAAGTTTTTGCTAAGAAGATGCGTTGCAGTCCGCAGATAAGGTAAAAAACCCCGTTTCTTTGGTCTGAGTTACCCATAAATGACCAGAAACCGGGTTTTTAACTGAGAAGGCGCGTTGCAGTCCACAAATTCAGTAAAAACCCGGTTTGTTCGATCGGAGTTGGTAAGTCCTATAATGAATCGAACCCCAATGTAAAATCTTGTTACAAGTTACTTGACAACAGCCATATAACTTGTTTACCAATGATTATAATTGAAAAAAAAATCATTGTGTAGTAAAAATTCCATGCAGCAACTAAATAGAATTTTATTCGCTACAGCTTTAACTCTAATTATCTTATGTTCCCCCACAGCCGCTTTCGCTAAAGCAAAAATTCAGATAGCCATTCTTTTAGATTCTAGCAACAGCATGGATGGACTGATCGACCAGACGCGCACTCAACTTTGGCAAATTGTGAATTTTTTAACGAAAGTCACCAAAGATGGCGAAGTTCCAGAGTTAGAAGTTGCTCTCTATCATTACGGTAACGACACTTTACCATCTTCAGAAGGTTTTGTCAGATTATTAACTGGATTTACTCCTGAATTAGATTTAGTTTCCGAAAAGCTATTTAGTATCAAAACCAACGGCGGTCAAGAATATGCTGGCTGGGTAATTCGATCGGCAATGCAAGAATTAAACTGGAGTAAAAATCCGGCAGATTTTAGAGTGATTTTTATCGCTGGTAATGAACCATTCGATCAAGGCCCTGTAGTTTGGACTCAATCTGTCAATCTCGCTGTTAAAGGAGATACTCTCGTTAATACTATTTATTGTGGTTCAGCCGAAAGTCAGGAGCGACAACTTTGGGCATCAGGAGCTACTGTAGCAAAAGGCAGTCACTTCAATATTAATCAAAATCAAGTAATTGTGGTAATTAAGTCCCCTTTCGATGACGAAATTTCTAGTTGGAATACTAAACTAAATCAAACCTACATTCCCTATGGTAGACAAGGAAGAATAGGACAACAACGTCAAGCTGCTGAAGATAGTAATGCTGGCGTAAATAGGGCTATGCGTAGTGCCTCCAAAGCTTCTGAATACTATAGTAATGATTCTTGGGATTTACTAGATGCTCTTGAAAACGGAACAGTTAAACTAGAGACGATATCAGATGATAGTTTGCCAGAAATTATGCGAGGTATGACGCTAACTGAAAAAAGAGCATATGTAGCTGGCAAAAAAACTGAAAGAGAAAGGATTAAAAAGACGATCCGCGAGTTATCTCAGAAGCGTACCGAATATGTCGATCGCCAGCGCAAAGCTAGTACAGATAAAGGCCAAAATACTGTCGATAGTGTCATAATTCAAAGTCTGCGCCAACAATTAGCAGCTAAAGGATTTAAGCTTCAGTAGTTCCTGGAATAATCTAGGAGATTAATTTGACGAACGCAGATAAAATTCTATCTGCGTTCATCCGTGTTTATCCGCTAATATCTGCGGTTCCTTTCCTCCCAATCTAACTACTTCGCCGCCGGCAAGGACAACTGAGGCGAAGGTTTAGAATAGCTGCCATTCTCGGGAATCGCAGCCGGTTTCTCGGAAAGCAAAAACTCGCGAATTAACCTAGCAACTGCTCTTTGAGCTAAACCGCCCACGACTTGCTGGCCCATACTCTGCACTTCTGGTTTTACCAACAACTGCGGCAGTAACTGCAATACTTTCATGCCGTCAAAACCCCGAGTTGATTGCAAAATATCCCAAATTCGCTTGATGTGTTCCAAGTTTTTTTGTTCGGTTTGTGAAACTACAGGTACGGCTTTGACTCCAAACCATTCGCCGACAACTGCTTTGGCGTTAGCAACGGCATTGCTTGAAAGCGTGTCGAGACTTTTTACCAATTCGGCGACAATCCGATCGCGAATATAATCTCCTCTCTGAGAAAATAAATACTCTAACGCTTGGTTGAGGATTTTGCTCACATCGTAATCGTCGCTTTCGCGGGCATTGTTCAGCAAGTTTTCTAAGCGGTTCCAGCGGAATTCGCCTTGTTTGAACAGCAAATCTTGCAGGGATGCTCTCAATTCCGGTGCGGGGTCGCTCAACAGCCGTTTTGCTACGTAAGGATAAGCTTTGCTCAGCACTTTGAATTCTGGATCGACATTAATCGCAATCCCTTCTAAGGTAACGAGCGATCGAATAATCAAAGCATAGTAAGCTGGAACTCGGAAAGGATATTCGTACATCACCGCCGAAAGTTCGTCAGTAATGCTTTTGAAATTGAGTTCGGCAACGCTAGCACCCAAAGCATTGTTAAATACCCCAGCCAAAGCTGGAATAATTGGCGTCAAATCGGTGTCTGGCGTTAAAAACTCCAACTTCACGTAATCTCTGGCCAAACCTTCAAAGTCGCGGTTCACCAAATGCACCACAGCTTCCAACAAACCGTACCGCTGATAAGGTTTGACTTCGCTCATCATCCCGAAATCGAGATAAGCCAACTGACCGTCAGGAGTTGCCAAAAGATTGCCGGGATGCGGGTCTGCGTGAAAGAAACCGTGTTCGAGAAGCTGTCTGAGAGAACACTGCACCCCCACTTCAATTAAGTAAGGAGCGTCGATTCCTTGAGCCTTGACGGCTTCTAAATTAGTGAGTTTGATGCCGGTGATCCACTCCATTGTCAACACGCGGCGGCGGGTATATTCCCAGTAGATTTTGGGAACGTAAATATCCTTCAGATTGCCGTATAGCGCGGCAAAGCGTTCGGCATTTTGTCCTTCGTGGGTGTAGTCCATTTCTTCGTAAATGCGCTCGCCCAACTCGTCCATAATGCCTGCGAGGTCGCTGCGAATTATTTTGAAGTTATTTTGCGCCCAAACTGCGACGCGCCGCAGAATGTAAATATCTAAGCCGATGTTTTCGGCTAAACCGGGTCGCTGCACTTTGATGGCGACGGTTTCGCCGGTTTTGAGTTTGCCTTTGTAGACTTGTCCGAGGGATGCTGCGGCGATCGGATCTGCGGTGATTTCGGCGTAAATTTCCTTGGGGTGCGCGCCCAATTCTTCTTGTATAAATTGATATGCTACTTCGTTGGGAAACGCTGGCAATTGGTCTTGCAGCGTGGTGAGTTCTTCTAAATATGCCGGCGGTACTAAGTCGGGGCGAGTTGAGAGTGCTTGTCCGATTTTGATGAAAGCTGGACCGAGTTGGCTGAGAATTTCTCGCAGGCGGGCGGCGCGGCGCTTTTGGTTGGCTGCGGTGCGGCCTCTCTTTTTGTCCCACCACAAACTGAGGGCAAAGCTAAAAAATGTCCAAACAACGCTCGACAGCCGTCTCCAGACTTGCAGGGGGCGATTTCGGTATTCGGCTGCGATCGCGACTGGATCGTAGCGCACAGCATCTCCTGCCAACTCGTAAGCTATATCTTTGGCTGATTTGAGCAGTTCGGGAGTGGCCGCCGCTGTCTCTAGTTCTACTTGTACTGCTTGCAGGGGAACTGTTTCTACCTCTTTGAGATTGCCGAGTGCAGCGTGAGTCCCTGATTTTGAGTAAGTTACCGGGGAGGCTGGCGATACCGTCTTGACATCCATAAACTCAGACCTAGTGTGAAGCATTGTAAACTTATTGTAACAATTTGTCGCCTTCTCACCACTGCTTTAAGGCATAAAACCGAAGGAAGAAGTCCTGCCGTCAGGAGTCCTGCCGTCAGGACTCCTGCCGTCAATAGTCCAGGAATTATGCGCTACGACCCAAGAAACCGGGTTTTTTAGTTGATCTAGGGTTCGTAACCCGTCTTTTCGGGAAAAACCCGGTTTCTGACCACCCCCTCGGACATTCTCCCCCTCTCCCCCTCTTTACTCCCCGCCGGTTCTCAGGAGTCGATCGCGAATGCCTGAAAGTTGCAATTTTGTGCTGACGGGCGATCGGGGTTGGGGCATTTCGGTATCGGGCCAGTTCGGTAAGTCGTGACAGGGACATGACTCCGGCGGCATTCCATTTTGGTGGAACACTACGGGCATGGCGCAGCGCGCGCAGGGACTGATTTCCCATGCTGGTGTCCGCAGTTGGGCTATTGTTTCGTTTGTGCCTTGCAGGTAGCAGTCTCCGCTGTCGGGGGAGATGATTTTTTGCCAGCAGTCTTCAAATTCGCTGCTGTAGCGATCGCCCGCAATTACCGATTTTGGCAGCAGCGCTTCGGAACCGTTGCGAATTAATACTTTTTGGCCTAACTGAAACCAGTAAGCAATATATTTTCTGACTTCACTATCTGATGCCATAACTGTTAGTCAACCCTGCCACTAATTGGTGATTTTAGACTTTTAAGTTGAAATTTGTGCTCGATCTCAAGAGACATTTTTTATTTTACATTTTTTTCAAAAGTTGGCTATTTCCCGTGTCTAATTGTCGTCCGGCTTGCCCGAGGGAGTATTTTTTTCGGCTGATTGATATGCTGTTGACTTTTCGATCTTAGTTATAATTATAGCTGATTTTCCGCTAAAATTTCCCGCCGGGAAACCTGGATTTTTGCTCTGCCCGTCGATCGTCGCGCCTTTGTCGGTTAATTTTTGGCAGATGGCGGCAGCGGCGTACCCAGAGCGCTTAGATTCAAGGCGTAACCTCCGGTAGCGAGATAAACAGTACCGGCGATCGCCCCGATGTGGCGGACGAGGGTGCCGAGGCGATCGCGAAACAGCCGCCCCGCCGGATAAGCAGGCACAACACCCCATCCGGTTTCCTCTCCTACCAAAATTACATCGGCGACGGTTGACTTCAAACAGGCGAGCAAATCTTGCTGCGCAGCAGCCCAAACAGTCGCTTCTTGTTCCAAAAGATTCGCCGTCCAAGTTCCGAGGGAATCAATTAACAAGCAATCCGACGGTGAGGCCGATCGCACAACTGCCGGTAAGTCGATCGGCACTTCTAGAGTTGTCCAATTAGCCGGGCGGCGATTTCGGTGCTGTTCGAGGCGGCCGAGCCACTCCAAATCCGCTTCATCAACCAAGCCAGTAGCCGCATAGATTACTTGTTTTCCCGAACCCGCAGCCAGAGTTTCGGCCCATTCACTTTTGCCACTTCGGGCCGGCCCTGTTACTAAGATTAATTGTCTCGATGCAGTCGGTTCTGAGTTAGTCATTAGTCATTAGTCAGCAGTCATTAGTCACATACAAAGGATTAAACACAATTACCTTTTTCCCCATTACCCATTACCTTTTTCCCAATTACCCATTACCCATTACCCATTACCCATTACCCATTACCCATTATGATTTAAACTGCCAACTGCTAAATGCTTTTTAAGCGATAATAGCATTGTTGAGACAATATCAGAGTAAGTCGATCGAGAACCCCAGTATTTCCCAAGCTGTTATTTATGCCACACCCTCAGATATCAGCGATTATTTGCACCCACAATCGCGCCCCCTATTTAGGAGGGGCGATCGACAGCTTGCTGGTACAGGATTTTCCCGACAACTTTGAAGTAGTAGTAGTGGATAACGCTTCTAGCGATTATGCGAGTCCCGAAAGTTCCACGACAAGCACCCGCGAGGTAGTAGAAGCAAGACTGGGCGATCGGCGCCTCAAGTACGTCTGGGAACCCGAAATCGGGCTCTCAGCAGCCCGCAACACCGGCGCAAAAGAAGCTCGCAGCGAAATATTAGCTTATCTCGACGACGACGCTGTTGCCGAGCCGAATTGGCTCAGGGTGCTGCACGCCGCTTATCAAAGCAATCAAAAACTAGCCGTAGCCGGCGGCAAAGTCAACTTGCTCTGGCCTTGTGGAGTCTCCCCGCCCCAGTGGCTGTCGCCCGGATTGGCCCAGAACTTGGGAGCATACGATTTAGGCGATACTTGCCTGTACGTGACGGCGGCGGGTTTGACTCCTAGGGGTGTAAACTATTCGATCCGGCGCGCTTTTCTCGAACAAATTGGCGGCTTCGATGTCAAACTCGGTAGAGTCGGCAAAAAGTTGCTGTCAAATGAAGAATTGCGCGCCACAGAATTAGCATTAGAGCTAGGTTGGCAAGTAATTTATCTACCCGAGGCTCTGGTGCTGCACAATGTCGCAGCAGAACGGCTCAACAAAGCTTGGTTTCTAGAGCGCGGGTGGTGGCAAGGCATCAGCGAGTGTTATCGGGAACAATTGTCCGATCGAGCCGGTATTGCTCAGCTTGGGCGGGGGGGTGAAAGAATCTTGAGGGGTGTCTACAAATCTTTTAAATATATTAGAGATCCAGGGCTGCGGTTTGAAAATTTCGTTTTTGCCTGGGGTCAAATCGGTTATTTGAGCGCAGCCGTCCGCGGGCTGATTTTTGCACCGAAATCCACCAGCAGGCATTAGGCTATAGGCAATATCCCTCGCTGCTCAAGTCGTCGGCCCTGCGCGCAGGGCCGATCGCACTTCATCCACCAAAACTCGACCGCATTCAGGTTCAAGCACTCGATTATGACATCTAGTTCATCCAAGATTCCGGTTTCAGTTCTCATTCCCGCAAAAGACGAAGAACTTAATCTACCTGCGTGTCTGGCCAGCATTGCCAGGGCGGATGAAGTTTTCATGGTTGATTCCCAAAGCAGCGATCGCACGGTAGAAATTGCCATCAGCGGCGGCGCAAAAGTAGTGCAATTCTACTTCGACAACCGCTGGCCGAAAAAGAAAAATTGGTCTTTGGACAACCTGCCCTTTCGCAACGAATGGGTATTAATTGTCGATTGCGACGAGCGCATTCCCCCAGAACTTTGGGACGAAATCGCGCGGGCGATCGAAGACCCCAATTTTGAGGGCTACTACCTCAACCGCAAAGTCTTCTTTTTAGGACAGTGGCTGCGTTACGGCGGTCGATATCCCGACTGGAATTTGCGTTTGTTCAAGCATCAAAAAGGCCGTTACGAAAATCTCGGCACTGAATCCGTCCCGAATACAGGCGACAACGAAGTTCACGAACACGTCATTTTAGCCGGTCAAGTCGGTTACTTAAAACATGATATGATCCACGAGGATTATCGGAATTTATTTCATTGGATAGAGCGCCACAACCGCTATTCTAATTGGGAAGCTCGCGTTTATTACAATATTATTGAAGGGCGCGACGACAGCGGCACTATTGGCGCTCACCTATTTGGAGATGCAGTGCAGCGGAAGCGATTTCTCAAAAAAGTTTGGGTGCGGCTGCCTTTTAAACCCATGCTCAGATTTATATTATTTTACTTTATTCAGCTAGGCTTTTTGGATGGAAAAGCTGGCTATATTTATGCAAGGCTATTGAGCCAGTACGAGTATCAAATTAATGCAAAACTTTACGAGTTGCGCTGCTGCGGCGGTCAGTTGAATGTGGCAGAACCTGAGACTCCTCTATCGCCGCCTGTAGTTATCAGTCAAGAGACAGAAGTGAAATTGCCGTAATAGTAGGTAGGGAATTTTAACCGCAGATGGCGGCGGATTGACGCCGATGAACGCAGATAAATGTTGATTTGGGTTAAGTGCGATCGCCCTTATTTGATCGAATGGGCGATCGCACTTTTCTTGATTTCCTAAATCAACCGGAAATTAGCCGATGTAATCGAATTGGCACTCACTCCAATCATCACACCTAACTCCTCTCCTGTCAAGACATTTTTGATGAGAGTTCCCTGAGTATTTTGAGTTATGGCTAACTGTCCAAAACTCAAGCCTCCGCTTAATCCAATCAAATCTTGACCGAGGGTAAAATCCGCGATTATATCAAATCCTCGATCGGCTTTTAAGACAAAGATATCGTTACCGCTACCTCCGATCAAACTATCATTTCCCAAATCTCCGTAAAGGACATCATCACCTTTCCCGCCTAGGAGAGTATCATTGTCTTCCCCTCCATAAAGAGTATCATTTCCTTCACAGCCTCCCAGAATATCAGCTTGTTCGTTACCGCTGATAAAATCATTACCTTCGCCACCGCAGATGGTATCCGAACCCTCATTTCCAAACAGGTAGTCATCTCCTTCACTGCCAAGCATTATGTCATTTCCTTTGCCTCCAAATAAGGTGTCATCATCCTTACCACCATCTATGAAATCATCATTTCTATTCCCAAAAATGATGTCATTACCTTCGCGGCCATTTAGGGAGTCATTGCCTTTGCCTCCAAAGATTAAATCATTGCCTTTTTCGCCTAGAATGATGTCATTATTTTCATCTCCAAATAGAATGTCATCACCACTACCACCGCTGATAAAATCCTTGCCTTTGTTGCCGTTGAAAATGTCGTTGCCGTCGCCGCCATATAAGTTGTCATCCCCGGATTTGGCATCGAATGTATTGCCGTTGTTGCTGCCGAGAAATTCATCGTTTTTGGCAGTGCCTATTTGAATGTTGGATACACCAAGTATCGTGTTTTCAACTGTATTTGGTTGGTTTAAGTTGGGATAGTCAATGTCATCGCAGATGCAGTCGTCGTTGGGGATGTTGTTAGTTATTGGTGTTGGCGTTACTTCGGGTGTTGGCGTTACTTCGGGTGTTGGTGCGGGTGTCGGTGTTTCCGCTATTGTTGGCGTCGGTGTTGGTGCGGGTGTTGGCGTTACCGCAGGTGTTGGTGTCGGTGTCGGAGTTAGCGATGGCGCGGGCGTCGGTGTCGGTGTCGGAGTTACCTCGGGCGTTGGCGCGGGCGTCGGTGTCGGAGTTACCTCGGGCGTTGGCGCGGGCGTCAGTGTCGGAGTTACCTCGGGCGCGGGCGTCGGAGTTGGAGTTACCTCGGGCGTCGGAGTTGGAGTTACCTCGGGCGTCGGTGTTGGAGTTACCTCGGGCGTCGGTGTCGGAGTTACCTCGGGTGTCGGAGTTGGAGTTACCTCGGGTGTCGGAGTTGGAGTTACCTCGGGTGTCGGTGTCGGTATTGGCGTCGGTGTCGGCGCGGGTGTTGGTGCAGGCGTCGGTGCAGGCGTCGGTGTTGGCGCGGGTGTCGGTGCAGGCGTCGGTGTCGGCGTAGTGTCTATATTCGTGACAGCTACATCCGCAGGTTTGAGATTTTTGTAGTTGACATCTGTGGTAGTTGTATCAGCCGCCGTGATAATCTGATAGGCTTGATTTCCGTCAACAACCAAGTCATCTACCCCTGTAACTGTGACTGTTTGTGGCAGATTCCAGTTAGCTGGTGTGAAGGTGACACTGCTTTTGTCTGGTGTACCTTCGGTAGCTTTACTGCTAGTTAATCCGATCGCAACATTAGCTGTTGGTTGAGTGTTGAGTTGAACTGTAAAGGTGGCTTTTCCCCCGGTTTCAGTGGTGGTTAATCCTGCGGTGGGTGCGATCGTGATTCCAGGAGTTTCATTGTCGATGTTGGTGACGGCGACATCGGCTGGTTTGAGATTTTTGTAATTGACATCTGCGGTAGTAGTATCAGCCGCCGTGATAATTTTATAGGCTCGATCGCCGTCAGCTATTAAGTCATCTACTCCTGTAACTGTGACTGTTTGCGGCACATTCCAGTTAGCTGGTGTGAAGGTGACACTGCTTTTGTCTACTGTACCCTCAGCAGTGTTGTTGCTAGTTAATCCGAGCGCAACATTAGCTGTTGGCTGACTGTCTAGTTTGACGGTAAAGGTGGCTTTTCCTCCGGCTTCAGTGGTGGTTAATCCTGCGGTGGGTGCGATCGTGATTCCAGGAGTTTCATTGTCTGTATTCGTGACGGCTACATCGGCTGGTTTGATATTTTTGTAGTTGACATCGGTGGTAGTAGTATCAGCCGCCGTGATAATTTGATAGGCTCGATCGCCGTCAGCTATTAAGTCATCTACTCCTGTCACTGTGACTGTTTGTGGCACATTCCAGTTAGCTGGTGTGAAGGTGACACTTGCTTTGTCTACCGTACCCTCCGCAGGGTTGTTGCTAGTTAATCCGAGCGCAACATTCGCTGTTGGTTTAGTGTTGAGTTGAACTGTAAATGTGGCTTTTCCTCCGGCTTCAGTGGTGGTTAATCCTGCGGTGGGTGCGATCGTGATTCCAGGAGTTTCATTGTCTGTATTCGTGACGGCTACATCGGCTGGTTTGATATTTTTGTAGTTGACATCTGTGGTAGTTGTATCAGCCGCCGTGATAATTTGATAGGCTCGATCGCCGTCAGCTATTAAGTCATCTACTCCTGTAACTGTGACTGTTTGTGGCACATTCCAGTTAGCTGGTGTGAAGGTGACACTTGCTTTGTCTACTGTACCTTCGGTAGTGTTGTTGCTAGTTAATCCGAGGTTGACATTAGCTGTTGGCTGAGTGTTGAGTTGAACTGTAAATGTGGCTTTTCCTCCGGCTTCAGTGGTGGTTAATCCTGCGGTGGGTGCGATCGTGATTCCAGCAGTGTCGTTGTCGGTATTGGTGAGGGCAACATCGGCTGGTTTGAGATTTTTGTAGTTGACATCTGCGGTAGTTGTATCAGCAGCGGTGATAATTTTATAGGAGCGAGCGCCGTCAACAACCAAGTCATCTACTCCTGTAACTGTGACTGTTTGTGGCAGATTCCAGTTAGCTGGTGTGAAGGTGACACTTGCTTTGTCTACTGTACCTTCGGTAGTGTTGTTGCTAGTTAATCCGAGGTTGACATTAGCTGTTGGCTGACTGTCTAGTTTGACGGTAAATGTAGCAGTACCTCCCGCTTCGGTTGTGGTTAATCCTGTGATTGGTGCGATCGTGATTCCAGCTTTGTCGTTGTCGGTATTGGTGAGGGCAACATCGGCTGGTTTGAGATTTTTGTAGTTGACATCTGCGGTAGTTGTATCAGCCGCCGTGATAATCTGATAGGCTTGATTTCCGTCAACAACCAAGTCATCTACCCCTGTAACTG
>NZ_JAUBVK010000023.1:0-113829 GCF_036705795.1 Microcoleus sp. ARI1-B5 | reverse complement strand
GATGCTGAAATCGGGAAATTGAAGGGATTTTCATCCGTATCATTATTGACAAATTGCAGCGTACCTGTTTTATTTCCTGCTGTCGCTGTATCGACTTGAACTTGCAAATTAGCACTCGCGCCGGCGGCGACAGTTGCAGGTAAATTTCCGACTAAGCTAAATCCGGTTGGTAGAGTAGGATTGCTGAGGTTTAAAGCTGCTGTACCGAGATTTTTCACGGTAAAGGTTTTGTTGAGAGTCGCACCGACTGTGACACTGCCAAAATCAATTGTACTTGTACTACCATCAGCAATATCCGTTGTCCCGTCTAATACTTGAATTTCTGGTGCAGGTGCGTTGTAAGTGACACTATTATCCGTACTGGTACTAACAGTATTGTTATTGCCTGCTGTATCGGTAACGCCGTTAGCTTTGATGCTGGGAATGACGTTCCCGCTACCTGTCATGCCGTTGACTGCAACAGTGTAAACAGGGCCGCCACCTGTAATAGTTGGCGTTAATGTTCCCGTTGCTGTACTTGTAGTTAAGTCGATATCAGCAGCATCAAAACCAGTCACAGGTTCGCTAAATGTGACGGTAAAGTTGATGGGTGAAGTAGCTGTTGGGTCGGTTTGTGCTGTTGCTTGGTTGATGGTGACAGTGGGTGGAGTTTTATCCACTGTATAGGTTTGGCCTGTGGTAAATGCTGCTGTCAGCGCGTTACCGGGAATATCATTAATTGTGGCTGTGGCGGGTACGTCTAAACCTAAATTGCCATCACCACTAATGCTGTTAACGGTGACATCAATAGTTGTACCTGTCGCTGCTGAAACTGAGGCGATATTGCCGTTGACAGTGCCTGTTTTATTCAGGGTGAAGTCACCGATATCTAAGTTTTTAACTGGTTCGCTGAAACTAACTGTGTAGGTGACGCTGTTGCTGTTGGTGAGTGTGGCGGTGGGGGTTTTGCGGGTGATGCTGGTGACTGTGGGGGCGATGCCGTCTATCACCAGTGCTTTGCTGCCGCCGAGGGACTGGAGTGAGGCAAGGGCGGGTAGATTTAAGTTTGCGTCGATGTTAACGCTGTCTTTGATGGTGCCGCCGTTGAGGGCGGTGGTGGTGAGGTATTGTAAGTCGAGGGTGCTATCTCCAGGTTGAACTGTGTAGCTGAAGGTGAGGGTGGGGGTGCCGCTGCCAGCAGTGTAGTTGGCAAATCTGTCAGTTGTGCCGGTTTCCAGTTGCAGTTGAGGCGTGCCGGTGATGGTGACGGCTTCGGAAAAGGTGGCGGTGATGTTGATGGTAGCGCCGATGCCGTAAGTGCCGTCGTCGGCGGTGGCTGTGACGTTGGTGATGGTGGCCGGTGCCAAGCTCCACAATTCTCTGCCGTTGGTACCGTCATCGGCACTGAAATATAGGGTGTTGTTGAGGTTGATGAAGCTGTTAGGGAATGAACCGTTAGTCCCAGGATTAATGTCCTTAACGAGAACCGTGCCCGCTCCGGTGCCATCGCTCTTCCACAATTCATAGCCGTTGGTAGCGTCAAAGGCTCTGAAATATAAGGTGTTGTTGAGGTTGAAGAAGTTGCCAGGGAATGAACCGTTAGTCCCAGGATTAATGTCCTTAAGGAGAACCGTGCCCGCGGAAGTGCCATCGCTCTTCCACAATTCAAAGCCGTTGGTAGCGTCACCGGCTGTGAAATATAGGGTGTTGTTGAGGTTGAAGAAGTTGCGAGGGGTTGAACCGTTAGTCCCAGGATAAATGTCCTTAAGGAGAACCGTGCCCGCGGAAGTGCCATCGCTCTTCCACAATTCAGTGCCGTTGGTAGCGTCATTGGCTCCGAAATATAGGGTGTTGTTGAAGTTGCTCAAGTTGTAAGGGTTTGAACCGTTAGTCCCAGGATAAATGTCCTTAAGGAGAACCGTGCCCGCTCCGGTGCCATCGCTCTTCCACAATTCATAGCCGTTGGTAGCGTCATTGGCTGTGAAATATAGGGTGTTGTTGAGGTTGATGAAGTTCTGAGGGTTTGAATTGTTAGTCCCAGGATAAATGTCCTTAAGGAGAACCGTACCCGCTCCGGTGCCATCGCTCTTCCACAATTCACCGCCGTTGGTAGGGTCCTGGGCTACGAAATATAGGGTGTTGTTGAGGTTGATCAAGTTGTAAGGGCCTGAACTGTTAGGCCCAGGATTAATGTCTTTGAAAAGAGTAGTGCCTAAGATGCCCTGGTAGCTGGTCATTGCTGCGCTGGTGAGGGCGAGGGGGGTGGAGATTTGGCCGATTTTTACGAATAATTCCCAGTCTCCGCCTAGTGCTTGATTCCCGGTTTTGTTGTTGGAGGCGGCGATGTTTGCACCTGTTAGTTGATGCAGCTTTTGAATAAATTGCAATCCGGTTTCTTTGGCTGCTACATTGCAGCCGTAGAGGAGGATGTCGGCATTTTTTGTTAACGCTTTCCCCCACTGTTTAATTTTGTTGCCCAATTCGGGTAAGTTCTGATTGCTTAAGGTTCCTGAGCCGAGGTGTAAAGTGCCGGGGCTACCGTGGGAGAGGATATGAATTGCTTCTATATCGCTTTGAAGAGCCAAGGCGTTAGTAATTTGTTCGACCCCGCTGAAATTTTCATTTAAAATGACAATTTCAGCGGCATCGGCGCTTTCTATCAGGCTTTGATAATCTTGTACAGAAGAGTCAACGAAAATGATTTGCTTAGTCATGGTTAATTTTGTGAGAATTTTTGTTTGGGATTGTCAATGCTAATCGGCTTGCTGGTGGTAATTTTCAGTAAAAATGCTGAAAATCACCTGCCGTTTTTGTGCATGGGAAATAAACACGCAAAACTTGCGCTCTTGACTCATGGCTGCCAACATTCGCTCTGTTAAACTACCGACAGGGCTAGTCACGGCGCTGTGAAACCGGGGGTGAGAGCCCGGCTGATGGCGGATAGCAAGGTAGAGCCCGATCGCGGAAGTCCCGATATAAAGTGGACTTTCTGGGGCATCGACTTAAAATATCTTTAGGGTTTACAAGTAATCTGCACCTGAAGAGAATAAAATAATTGCTTGGTTTTAGATACTTGTTCTGACAGAGTATCTGGTAGATATTAGTTAGATGCCTTCTGATACCTGAATTGTAACAGCCCTACTCTACCCCTGTCAGTCGGAAAAGTCGGATCGTTAAAGTCGGAAAAGTCGGAAAAGTCGGATCTTCAAAAATGGCGATCTAGGTCATTGCTTTTTGTAACGAAATGTGGTATGGGAATATAGTGTAACGAAGGCTGGGTTAAATAGAAGGTCGATCGACCACAAGTCAGTAATGACTCAAGATCGATCGACCAAATACTTAGATTAAATCGCGACGGCGCGATCGTAATTTCAACAGTTCTGGACGCAGAAACCCGGTAGCTTAAAATAATACAATACGCGATTGTTAAGACAGATCCCCCCGGCGCCCCCCTTTTTAAGGGGGGGGACAAGAATTAGATCGAAGTCCCCGCAACGATTCGGGGGAGTAGGGGGTATGCTGCAAGGGATCTGGACTCAGATTAAAGCGAGATTATTCAATGGTTTCAGGATTAATTTGAGACCAATACTTACTAACGAGCCCAATCAGTACCGCGCCATATCGTGAAAAACAAAACACTAGAAATCAGCGCGCCCAGCAGCCACTTAACAGCATTTTTAAATAACCCCGTGCGCTGATTAGACTGAACAGTAGCGCTTTGCGCCTGCAACCGTTCCTTAGCCGGAGTAATTCTCGAAAGAATTTGGTCTTTCAATTGCTGCGGGTTTTGCGTATCCGCTTGTACCCCCAAACGGTTAAGTTCCCCCGCCAAATTCTTTAAATCTTCAGGACTACCCTTGTTTAGCTTGTCTTCCACCTGCTGCAACTGAGCTAATTGTTGGTTGGCTTGAGTAGTAATTTGCTTGTTGTTTTGGTTGTTGACGTAGATAGTGCCAAAAATTCCCAAAGGCATCATCAACAGAAAAACCACCGCCAGCAGCAGACACACCCAAGACAAAACTTTCAAAAAAACGTTTTCCAAACCTCTGCGATCGTACCCTTCTCCAAAAAATATCAGCGCCATTGCCAGCAGAGGAACTGGCACCCGTTCCACTACAGCCCCAATAGTCTGCAATTCCCAGACGCGATTGCCAAAATTTGCTGGTATCAGAACTGCGATCGTATCTAATAAAGATAGAATTAATAGACCGTAGCCAATCCAACGCAGCCTGTAGATAGAAAAACCTTGCTCGCCTTGTACATCATTCATAAAATCATCACAGTTGTGGTTACGAAAAATCTCTCTTTACTCGCCCAAAAAACCGATACAAGCCCCTGACTTAAGTCGTGGAGTCCCCAAATTTTAGACTTTTGTTCGAGATCCCAGATTCATCTTGAGAGTAAATCTAAAATCTAAAATCTAAAATCTAAAATCGACTGACTCAAGGTTCGGGAAATCGGGGCTGCCACCACCCATACCAAGAAACCCAAGCATTCTCTAGAATTTTTTGGGCATCTTCTGGAGTTGTTTTATCCAAAGGCACAGACATCTGAGTCCACAAACAGCGCCGGTCTTGAATATTTCCCCTACCCAACAGCCAAAACAGAATGCGGTTCGGCTGCCAATCGCGAGTATTTCGATTGTATCTAAACTGTTCGGCAGTGACTGTAGGACTGCCGCGAGGATTGATACAGGAACTCAAATACAGTCGATTTTTCTGTTGCAAAATTCCGTGAAACCCCGCGCCTTGAGTCTGGGCTAATGCTAGTTTACCAAGAGACGACTTGAGAATAGTATGTCCCTTCATCATACTTTCCACATCCCCAATCGTGTTTACCGCATAGCGCATCTCTATTTCTAGAGCAATTCTGTTTTTTTGATATTCATACTTTCTGGCAGCCTTTACTTCAGAAGTATCGCTAATTTTCAGCGGTGTACTCTTCTGTAGTTTCCACTCTGCTAGAGGCACCTCCGAGGGAAAGTCAAACTGGGTTGCAGAATGATTGCCAGTCGAGGGATAGAAGGTCAACTTTCCGGCCACCAACAAAACCCCTGCAAAAGTAACAGCCAACAGAGAAATTCTAACAGGTTTCCAATAGGTAATAGCCATTAGCAATTTTGTTTTTCCTTATTTGGCGTTTCGTTTTGCAAGATTGCAAACCAGCAGAATAAGCCGAAGATGAATACAGCAATCATCGAAAAGACTACCGAACCATTTCCTTCATGCCAGTATTTAAATGCTGCGGGTTGAGATAGCGATACCAGCACTGCCATGAGAGCAACTCGCGCGGCATTCACTACAAATGCAATCAGGACTGCAACGAGCGGTACTACAATTTTCTGCCCCACAGTTGTCGGAAACATCAGCAAGAAAACCAGAGCGAGTCCTAACAATTGTAGAATGGCATTCACCCCCGAACAGCCGTGATATACTTCGACGCTGCCTTTTTCTAGGATGAGAAAAACTCCTTGCCGCACAACTTCAAATCCTAGATAGTGCAGGATGAAAGCTGAAAATTTGGCTGTGTATAGGGCTACATTAACAAATACTCCGATTAATCCGGGAGGAATAGCTGTATAGGCAAGAATTAGCAGTTCCTGCCAATATTGTTTAAGTCCTTTTGTGCCGGAAGCTAGCAATGCTAGACTTATTCCTATTAAGAAAGGGGAAACCCTGATGAAAAAGTCGTAGCCACCAGATATCGAAGAACTTTTGAGCAATATGAAAGCAATTAACGAGGCGCCAAAGAAGCTGGCGAAAATTCCGCTTTCAAAGGTTAAGGATTCGTGCCTTTCCCAAATGAGAAATGCTACGACTCCCCAAAACATTAACATTGTGCCGAACAGGTCAGCGCTGTCAGTTCTGGAAGTTAGAGTCAGGTGCAGGGCAATCAAACCGGAGGCGATGCCTAACAGCCAGTATTTCGGTTCTTGGATGTGTTTGAGCCAGTTGATTTCGGTCATTGCTGCTTTCTGTTTTTAGATAAGACGGCGGTTTCAACCGCCAGAAAGTCAAACGATGTCCTTGCCTTGCGGACTGAAGAGAATAACGTATTTTAATCGCTCGTTCTGCAACCTGCAAGCTTGCGGGTTGTGCTTGTATAGACCCGGTTTCAACCGCCGGGTCTTCTTAACCCAAGCGTATAGCCCTATATAGAAATTATCAGCTACAAACAGTTGCATATATGTTTGGCGGATGAGTTTTAACTAAATCTTCACAAAGATTGACAATGGTGAATATTTATGATACAAAAATGCACTTAATCAAATCAAAAATTACGGAGCAACCGGGTTTTTAACTAAAATACTTGGTTGAAGACCTGGATAAGAGTTAAAAAACCGGTTAATGATTCACAGGCTAGACGGAGCGATCGCACGCAACTGACTAATTGGCGTATATCTTGCTGTAGTAAGTTTGATATTCCTCGGAAAGTAGGGGTTCCCACCACTCGCGATGGGCTAAGTACCATTCGACGGTCTGCCGCAAACCTTCTTCAACTGTGACTGAGGGAGTCCAACCTAACTCTGTTTTAATTTTGTTGGCATCTATAGCGTAACGCCGATCGTGCCCTGCTCTGTCTTTGACAAATGAGATCAGTTGTTCGCAAGGACGCG
Source organism: Microcoleus sp. ARI1-B5 (assembly GCF_036705795.1). Classification (NCBI taxonomy): domain Bacteria; kingdom Bacillati; phylum Cyanobacteriota; class Cyanophyceae; order Oscillatoriales; family Microcoleaceae; genus Microcoleus; species Microcoleus sp. ARI1-B5. Next base: position 107,234 of record NZ_JAUBVK010000023.1, on the reverse strand, counting down.
CGGGCAAATCTTCGGCTAATTCGTCCATTAGCTGGCAGAGCATTTTGACTAAATCGAGATTTTTTACCTCGTTGTTGCCGCCGACATTGTAGGTTTCCCCGGGCTGCCCGCGGTGGATAACAGCATCTAATGCGCGGCAGTGGTCGAGCACGAAGAGCCAATCTCGCACGTTTTGACCGTCGCCGTATACTGGCAGCGGTTTGCCCAATAGCATATTGATGCACATTAATGGAATCAGCTTTTCGGGGAAGTGATAGGGCCCGTAATTGTTGGAACAGTTGGTGATGATTGTCGGGACGCCGTAGGTGTGGAAATAGGCGCGGGCGAGGTGGTCGCTGCCTGCTTTTGAGGCTGAGTAGGGACTGTTGGGCGAGTAGGCTGTTGTTTCTGTGAAGGCTGGGTCGTCGGGGCCGAGACTGCCGTAAACTTCGTCGGTAGAAACGTGGAGGAAGCGCATTTGGGCTTTGACAGACAAGTCATCAATTGCTTCCCAATGCTTGCGGAAGGCTTCTAAGAGTGTGAAGGTTCCGACTACGTTGGTTTGAACGAAGGCGCCTGGCCCGATAATTGACCTGTCTACGTGGGATTCTGCGGCAAAGTGGGCGACTGTGTTGATGTTTTCTTCTTTGAGCAAGGTATCGACTAGGGTACGATCGCAAATATCTCCCTGTACAAACCGAAAATTTTCTCCTCCTTCGAGACTTGCCAGGGTTTGTCTGTTGCCGGCGTAGGTTAAAGCGTCGAGTACGATTACTCGATCGCCCGGATAGCTGCTGCACCAGTGATGCACAAAATTCGAGCCGATAAATCCAGCCCCGCCCGTCACCAACAATCGGCGAGCCGATCGCTCAATGCCTTGATTCCCGCTGTCTGTCATAAAAATAAGAGTTTTTCCAATAACTAAGTCTTTTCAAAAGTAGCCTTAAAAGTAGTTTGTCATCAAGTGTTGGTCGCCCTGTGATTAAATTTTCTATTGTCTGACTTCAGATTTTCTAATTTGGGCGCGATCGAAATGTTGGCTAACTTGACTTTAAGTTCTACGGATTTGTTAGTCAAAACGCTTGCAACACAATGGTTTCAGATTTTTAAACAAGCTGTTTGAAATTTTAATTGCGATCGGGCGATGTTGGCAGTTGCGATCGATCCGCGATTTGGGCGGCGATCGCCTGTTGATAGATTTGTAAAGAGCTGTTACCATTTATTTTTTAATTATCCTTTACAATCTTGCTTGGCACCATGAAAAAGTTTCAAGTGTTAGCTGGCATTGCTTCCACCGTCGCGATCGCCAGCAGCATCGCCATAGGTGACGCTGCATCTGCTTTCCCCTGTTCCTACAACAAATCTGGGGCTGCTCAATCTGGTTCTGGGACAACGATCCTGGGTTCCGGCGGCTCGGATCGAATGAATCCGTGGAAATCCTACAACACAGCAGCTCTCGGTTTCCTAGGTTTGGCTGGGATTTTGGGTGGAGGTGCGGCCTACATGAGCTATCGTGCCGGTAAGCGCGCCTCTGCTGCTTGCGATGCGATGAGCGATAATTTTGAAGTTTTTGAAGAGCCGATCGCAGATGCAGGTGTAGCTGAGCCAGCAGATGCGGTTGCAGCCGTTCGCCAACACCCGGAAGCTCCGGGCGGCGAGCTGGATTTGCCGAGAGCGCAAGTTGCCGAGTTGAGTGCCGAAAGTGCGATCGAACAAGGCCAAAGTGCGATCGTCAAATAATTATCTCAAACCCAAGTATTCGCTCAGCAAGCCTCCAATCTTGCAAGATTGGAGGTTTTTTTGATTTTGAATTATCTACCGCCCTACTTTTGCCTGTGATGGCGATCGCGCCCCAATAAGCTGCAACCTGTGTATTTTAGTCAGTGGAACGAGGTTGCTGCATCAGTTTTTTCTGCAAGTAATTAACTCAATAGACTTGAGTTGCATAAATCTTTAATGCCATTGGGAAACCGCACATTAACGCACATTAACGCAGATGCCTTTCCTGATTGGAGAAGGAAGGCTTGCGATTAAAGTCTAATACCGATACTTTAAATTTAGATGACTCAAAGCGAGACAGTACGCCGAGGCTCTCGCTAGAAATACTTTTCATATCAATCGGAGGGTAGACGGCAAGAGTTCCAATCGCCTGCTACGCTTAGAAATATAGCCCTACCGATTTACAAGTATAGGTTATGAATGCTTGGCGCGATCGATTCAATCAATTTACAGGTAAAACTCGATTGGCAGTTTGTCGCGTGTTCCTTCAGCTAACAGGCGAAGAAGTTGCACCGGTGTTAGGAGTTCTCAACCGCACCGCCAGACAAGCCATTGATGCCGGTGGCGATGTAACAGTATTAGGAGAAGGCCTGGTGGAAATTTGCAATCACCTGTTGCAGTACGACAACTACTGGCAAGGCGCCGCCAACGAAGGCGATGTTTTTTGGGATGAAGGCGAAGCGGGGGATTATGTGGATGAACTTTTCACGGATTCAGCCGATCGCTATCTGAGCGAGCCTCAATACAGCACATCTGTTTACGATAAAAATTCCCCCTTGTCTTTGCCGGTAACTAGAAATGTGGTGGTGATGCTGACAGTTGCTTATGAAGGCGAAGTTCCCGCCCTAGAAACTGACCTCGCTGACATCAGCGCGCTGAAAGTCGGTTTAAAAGCACTGATTAATTTGCATTACCAGGAAAGGCTGCGAGCTGTGCAAGTTCACTTTTCTCCGGCCCAGTTGGGAGACGAACTTACTAACGACCAAGTTTTGGTCAATTTCCCCGAACTCATCCCCCTTTAAAAACTAGCAAACTCCCAACTCAAAAAAGCGAATCTGCGCCGATAATTCCCTCCTAGCCTAACAATCTTTCTAGGCGCAAAGTAGAAAAGAGGGAAAAAAAGGTTGGTAGTGAGGACTTCAGTCCTCAAGGTGGGAAAAAATAATGAGTTGAGTCCAAAGTGCGGGTATTGAGGGAGTTGTGGATAATTCAAGACGGTGGGTATCGGACAGTCCAAGAATCAAAAGGAGAGTGAAAAACATATCCTGCGATTGCTTCGTTCCTCGGAATGACCCAAAAAAGCGTTAACAATCGCGTATTGATTACCAATAACCAATAACCAATAACCAATAACCAATAACCAATAACCAATAACCAATAACCAATAACCAATAACCAATAACCAAAAATTATTTATGATGCTGCGAAAACTGACAATTTATTTAATGGCTTTAACGTTCTTGTGGACGGCAACCGCCTGCGGTTCTCCTCGCACAGAAACTCCTGTAAATCCTGGTGCCAATAATAATCCAGCGGCTAATCGCAATGTTAACACAGTGCGTCCTGCACCAAGCAATAACTTGAGTCAAGGCCAATATCCCGTACAGCAAGCTACCTACAACGATGCTGATGGGGAATACAGTTTGATGTTGCTGAATACTCCCCCCGGCAGTCCCCCAGTTTACCGCACTACCGATTTGCAAATGGCTCGCTTGACGGAGGAAGAAATCTCGGCAGGCAAGAAAAGTTATCTAAGTCTGGATAACAATAAACCGGTGCTGCATTTGACAGAAGATTTTAAAATAGAGTACGTTCACAACGTGACCGAAACTGTTAACAATCCTCAAACAGGTCAGCCCCAAACAGTGGTAGTTCGGCAGCAATCAGGCTTCTGGGCGCCGTTTGCAGGGGCTTTGGCCGGTCAGGCGATCGGCAGTTTGTTGTTTACACCGCGATATTACGTGCCGCCATTCTATCAGCCGGGGGTGGTGATGAGAGGATATGGCGGGTACGGCAATACTTACCGCGAAGCTGTCGGACAATATCAAACTCGCTACCAAGCCCCGCCTCCGGCTGTGAGAAACCGTCAAGTTTTAAGGACGACTGGGCGCTTGCGATCGCCCTCATACAACGAGCCAGTAAGACGCCCAGTACAGCCAGGAGCCAATCGATCGACCGGTTCGGGTTACGGCGGCAGCACTTTGAGGCGATCGCAGCCCGGTCGAAATCAAAACAGGCGGAGTCCGAGTTTTGGTAGCGGCAGGAGTTCCCGCCAACCGAGTCGCAGTCGCTCTTTCGGAAGCGGCAGAAGGCGCTGAGGAAAGAGATTGCCAAAATACGTGGCGATCGCACAATTTCTGAATAACTTAGATTGAGACTGTAGCAAAGTTGTAGTTTAGCTTGCAGTCAAATCTTATGATTCAGAAAAAAAGCGAGTTTTCTCGAATTGCTGGCATTCTCGCGATCGCACTTTTAGGCGGCTGCGGATTATTTATCCTGAAAAAACCCGCACAGTCTATCCCCGCAAAACCGACACCGGAAGAACTTGTACAAGTTACTGAAGTGCGATCGCTCCCCGGCCAACTCGACAACATCCCCCTCTTCAACAGCGACAGTCCCGAATGGGTAAAAAAAGAAGGCATTTTGCTCTCAACCTTTCCCCCAGAAGGCAAAAAAGTCCCCGCCGCCCACCTTAACTTTCCCTTACTCGGGCAATTTAACTTGTTTGCGCACCATTTTTCTCACACTCCTCCAAATTTGCAGACATTATACATAGGCGCGGTGCTATACAATCCCGGGCAAGAGCCAATAACGGTGGAAGTTTTGCAGGCAGCGAGTTACCTGATGGAACCGGAGGCGCCGTTCAAACAAAAACCCGAACAAAGTGAGACTCCCAACGGCGAAGTATATTCTGGCCCGGGGATTCGGGCTGTGGATAGCGTGTTGCGGGGAATGCGGCAGCCGGATTTTCCCGAAAAACTGGTAATTGCACCGGGCGAAACGGCTATGCTGATGAATCGCCCGATTCCGGTGCGGGGTTTGTCCAAGCCGATAAATGGTCGTTCTACCTTTGTGCGGCTCAAAAGTAGCAGCAGAGTTTATGCGGCAACTTTGGCGATGTACGCTAAGCAAAATGCTGATGGGAGCGATCGCGCGCCGACTCTCCAAGAATGGCAGGAATTGCTCGATAACGGCGGTTTGGCAGGCCCGCGCGACAAAACCCCGACTCCCCCCGGCGCGAATGGTAATTTGATTTACGGGCGCGTTGCGGGGGTGCAGCAGGGTTCTGGGTGGCAAGCTCAATTGGTCGATCGCGATACAGCGGATCTCAAAATTCCTGAAATTGGCAAAGGGATATCTTTTGCGATCGCCACTTTGCGCGGAGGCAAATTGGGAACCGAACAAGTGCAAGCAGCAAAACTGCTGGCGCGCTATCCTGACACCGCCTACGAAGCGCACGGCAATTACGGCGTTTACTACGATCTGGCTTTGCCGCTGTACAATAACACCGACAAAGCGCAAACGGTAGCGCTGAGTTTGGAAACGCCTTTAAAAGAAGATTTACTGTCAAAAAATGGATTGCGCTTTCGCAAACCTCCGCTGGATTTTCCCTATTTTCGAGGGACTGTGCGGCTGCGCTATCAAGACGATGGCGGTGCGGATACGACTCGCTACGTGCATTTGTGGCAGCGCGTCGGTCAAATTGTGGAACCGATGGTAAAGTTGAGGTTAGCTGCGGGTGAAAGGCGATCGGTAAAAGTTGATTTTATCTATCCTCCCGATGCTACGCCGCCACAAGTATTGACAGTGAAGACTTTGGAATAGTTGAGTGGGCGAGCTCTGCCTCTGCCCGACTCAAAAAATATGTGATTTAATTGCTACATTGATATGTAGGTGACAAGTATGTCTTCTTCACTACCTCCGTCAGGGAAAAGAAACCCTCTAGGATTTGATGAATTGATTGCGATCGTGGTTGCCTTCGGCACGATGGGAGCAATTTTCTTTTGGGTAACAGGCAGAAATCCCGATCGATTGAATGCCAGAAGTTGGCAATTTCCAGCCGTTTTCTCTCAACCTGCTGCTGCACCTGGGAACTCGACAATATTAACGCCTGTGCCGCCGAATTCGGATTTGCGATCGCCCGCTACAATCCTCCTTCCCTCGCAACCGGATATCGCTCCTGTGGCACCTTTAGGGCCGGTTTTACCAGCAGTTCCTCCCATGGGGACGATCGTTGTTCCCCAAACGCCAATTGAGCGCGAGGCTGTCCCTCCAGTCATTACCAAACCGAAAGCCGCTAAACCAAAAGCTGGGCCCCTTAAGCTCTCCGATGTTCCTGAAAAATATTGGGCGCGTCCGTTTATTGTAGCTTTAGTCGATCGGAAAATCTTTACTGATTTTACCGACAACCAGTTTCGTCCCGAGGAACCGATGACGCGAGCCGAATTAGCGCGCTTAATTCAGCGAATAGGCGACAAAGAACCGCGGCGAAAACCCGTTGATTTTAAAGACGTGAAAGACAACAGTCCGGCCGCTGGGGCGATCGACCACAGCGTCAAAACTGGATATCTTAAAGGATACCCAGACAATGCCTTCCGTCCCGACAAAGAAGTTCCCCGCGTCGAAGTCATCGCAGCTTTAGCTAGCGGTTTAAACCTGAAACCGTCAGCGAAAGCCAGCAAGACATTACAAGTTTATACAGACAGGAAAAAAGTACCGAAATGGGCAGTTAACAAAGTAGCAGCAGCCACGGAAGCTGGCATTGTTGTCAACCACCCGAAGCCCACACTTTTGCAGCCTAATAAAATAGCTACTCGCGCCGAAGTAGCAGCCATGATCTACGAAGCTATGGCCAAACAAGGCAAAGTCCCTGCTAAGCCTTCTGAGGCTGTGATGAAGCCTGTAAAGTCGTCCAAATAATATTTTTGGGGCGCCGAAGCAACGCCCCAGAATCAGATTTAATCGTTATTGTTTGTAGTAAGGACTTCAGTCCTTTTTTTGTATTTCCTGCGGACTGAAGTCCTCACTACGAACCTGGTTTGTAGTAGGGACTTTAGTTTTTTTCTGAGATTTTTTTAGGACTGAAGTCCTCACTACGAACCAGGTTTGTAGTAGGGACTTTAGTCCTTTTTTTTTGTATTTCCTGAGGACTGAAGTCCTCACTACGAGCCTGGTTTGTAGTAAGGACTTCAGTTTTTTTCTGGGATTTTTTTAGGACTGAAGTCCTCACTACGAACCCGGTAGATTAATCTTGAAACACCATAATGCTGCCCGAATAGCAAGCCACCCAAACCTGATTAGTTTCCGGATCGTAAGTAATCCCGATCGGACTTGAATTAACATTCACTGTTTGCAGCACTTTCAGATCGCTAGTCCTGACTTTGCTAACAGTATTCGAGAAATAGTTGACCACATAAATCAGTTTTCCATCGGCGGAAATCGTCATGCTGCGGGGTGCATTTCCCGTCGAAACTTTATCCACCACTTCACCAGTTTCTAGGTCAATTTTTGCCACATTCCCTTCACCGTTCAAAGTAGCATAAAGATACTTGCCCTTGGGATCGATCGTCAAATGACGCGGCGCATTGCCAATATTTCTCAACCATTCTACCGAAAAGTCTATCAGATTCACTTTCGCAATATCGGAAGAACCCATGACGGCAATATAGGCATTTTTTGAGTCGGGAGTGACCACAATACCCCGAGGGTATGCACCCAGTTTCACCCGCTCGACTTCGCTGTTTTTATTGATATCGACTACGCTCAAATCCCAACTGCACCAATTGCTCGTCAGCACAAAGCGATTATCCGGCGAAACAGCATTGAATTTGGGAACTGCACCTACAGGAATTACCTTTTCTATTTTCAGAGTTTTGGTGTTGATGCGGTACATGAAACTTTGGTCGTGTTTTGCCGCAGGAGAACACCTGTCGCTACCCGGATTGTCAAACCCAGAACCGTACATTTGATAGTTTGATATGTAGCCATATTTGCCGTCTGTTGAAAAAGCAGCTTCTACGGGAGAACCTTGATAATTGCCTGGGAATTTAGCAAAGCCGAACTTTGACAAGTTTACTGTATCGGGAATAGTCTTGACTAATTTAAACTTCCTGTCGTAAACTGTGATTGTGTGGCTGTACATCATGTTTTGAGCAAAAAACAAACCCGCTCCCGAATAAACTATAGATTTCGGCGATATTTTACCGTAAATAGTTTTTTTCAAAGTCATTTTACCTTCAGTGTTCACCAGCCTTTTGCCTTGTGATTCATTTTCTTTATTTTCAGGAAGGGGCGCGGCAGTTTCTGTTTTAAATGGTGGTAAAAATGGTTCTTGAAAAAAAGGTTGTTTGGGCTGATTTTTAGTTGTATCTTCGAGTTGGTTGCTGTTTTCTGTAGCGGTAGGAGATGGCGAAGGTCGATCGATCTTTGACGATGTTTTTCCCGCAGATTCCTTGTCAGCGCTGGCGGCTGGCGGCTTGCCTTTCAGGGCTGACAAGGTTTGAGGGCCGACAATTCCGTCAACTTTCAGGTTGTTGTCTGTTTGGAACTTTTTCACCGCAGCTTGGGTTACAGGGCCGTAAAATCCTGTCGGCTTGCTGCGAAAATACCCTGCGTCTTGCAGAGTTTTCTGGAGTTCGGCAACTTCCGGGCCAGAATCGCCTTTTGTCATTTTGATGGCGAGGGCGGGATAGACTAAATTTAAAATTGTGAGACCGATTGTAAAGAAAAGTAAAGGAGCCGGTGCTAAATTTAGGTGCGTTTTCGAGTTGGGCGATCGAGTTTGAGCCGCAGGCGTTTGCCAAGTTTCTGCTAAATGCAGGTAGGCCAGTCCGTCCATAGTTTTTACCGGGTATTTTTGGTGCTATGATACACCAACTCATACCATTTTAGATTTTAGATTTTAGATTTTAGATTTGAGACTTGAAGAATTGGGAATGACTGATGAAGCTCGTGCTTGGCAGCTTGCCTGCGGTGGCCTGATTGTTTTTAACTGGTATAAGATTGATTAAAGGGAAAATTTTATTATAATCAAACCTAGGGTGAAATCTCCGAGCAGTTTTTAATGGTGCAAGCAAGTAGGAGCGATCGACAATGTTGAGTGAGGAACAAACAACCGCAGCATCGACACCCCCAAAATCCCGCCAGACGGTGCTGTGGGAAGATGACGGCGGACTGTGCCAGCGGGCTTGGGTAGAAATCGATTTAGCAGCTTTAACTCACAATGTAAAACAGCTTAAAAATCTCTTATCTCCCCGCACGCAACTGATGGCAGTTGTGAAAGCGGATGCTTACGGACACGGTGCAGTTGCAGTCAGTCAAACAGCATTGCAAGCAGGTGCTAGTTGGCTGGGAGTGGCGACAATTCCCGAAGGAATAGAGTTGCGAGAAGCTGGGATAGAAGCGCCGATTTTGCTGTTGGGGGCAACTCATACAGCGGCCCAGGTAAAGGCGATCGCCCAATGGCACTTGCAGCCCACTATTTGTACTGCCAAACAAGCCCTAATTTTTTCAGAAGTTCTCGTCAGTATCAACCAATCTTTGCCGGTTCACGCTAAGTTAGATACGGGAATGTCTCGCTTGGGTACTTCTTGGCAAGACGCAACAGAATTTGTGCAATTAGTCAATGGTTTGCCGAATTTAAAATTAGCCAGCATTTACTCTCACTTGGCGACAGCCGACAGTCCGGATACGGCTGTTATGAGAGAGCAACAGCAACGCTTCAAAAGGGCGATCGCCCAAATCCAAACAGCAGGAATTAATCCGGGCCGCCTGCACTTGGCAAACTCTGCTGCCGCCCTCGCTGACCCCGATTTGCACTACGATTTAGTGCGAGTCGGTTTGGCTACTTACGGTCTTTATCCTGCTCCTCACTTGCAGGCGATCGCTTCTTTGCAGCCCGCAATGCAGGTAAAAGCCCGGGTAACGCAGGTGAAAACAATTGCAGCAGGCACAGGCGTCAGTTACGGCTATAAATTTATCGCCCGGCGCCAGACACAGATTGCCGTAGTTGGCATCGGCTATGCAGATGGGATTCCGCGCAATCTTTCTACTAAAATGCAGGTTTTAGTTAGGGGTCAATTCGTGCCGCAAGTCGGGGCTGTGACGATGGATCAATTAATGCTGGATGTTACCGATATTCCCGATTTAGAAGTCGGCGAAGTGGTGACGCTGTTGGGGAAAGATGGGGAAAATCAAATTACTGCTGATGATTGGGCCCAAATTTTAGGAACTATTTCATGGGAGATTCTCTGCGGTTTTAAACATCGATTGCCTCGCGTAGCGGTAAACTATTAACAGTAGTCCGGCAGGGGTTAAAACCCCTGCCTCATAGCAAAAGTCGGTTAAAACCGACTCAAGAGTTTGAAGGATAAAATTATCGAGTTTAGTCCTCTAAAAGAGGACTTCCGCTATGATACAGGGGTTTTCAACCCCTGTCGGACTCTCGGAATAAGCGATAAGACTGAGACTGCAATTCTCAATTTCCAATTCCCAATTCCCAATTGATATGACAGTTATTCAGACGTTTTTACTAATAGCCCAAACGTTGTATTCCCAGATAGATGCAGAAAGAATACAGGCGATGCAAGTAGCCCAAGAATTCTCGAAAAAATTAGTAGAATTGGGGTTTAAAATTGTACCTCAACTGCTGTGGGCGATCGGCATTTTGTTAATTACGCGATTTGCGATCGGCGTTGCGGGCCGCGTGACACGTCGAGCTCTGGGCCGCACCGAGCCCACGCTGCGGAAATTCTTAGTTCAAGCTGCGGAAATTACGATTTTGATTGTCGGAGCAGTCGCGGCTTTGAGTCAGTTGGGCATTCAAACAACTAGCGTGGTGGCGGTAGTTGGTGCGGCGGGTTTAGCCATTGGCTTGGCGTGGCAAAATACTCTGTCCCACTTTGCTGCTGGGGTAATGTTGATTAGCTTGCGGCCTTTTGAAGTCGGAGATGCGATCGAAGCTGCGGATGTTAAGGGAGTTGTCGATAGCATCGGGATTTTTTCAACAACCGTCGTGACGGACGATCGCATAAAAATTATTGTCCCCAACAATCAGTTATTTAACGGTACACTGAAAAATACCACGGCAATGGGAACGCGGCGAGTAGACTTGAAAATTGATATTGGCGATCGGGCGATCCGTCCGACTATGGCCGAGTTACTAGAAATTGCCCACTCTCACCCGCTGGTGTTGGAAAATCCGCCCCCGACTTGTTTGGTAGCGGAGATTACTCCAGATACAACTATTTTATCTCTCCGACCTTGGTGCGCGTCGGTGGCCTACGAACAAGTGCGATCGCAAGTTCAAGAACACGTCAAAGAAGCCATGAATGCCCACAAAAATCAAGAACAATAAATAACACTTTTCAAACAAACGCAGTACAAAAAAACGATTTTCGTAGGGGCGGTGCAACGCCGTGCCCGCCCAGACAGCTTTCTGATATGTACCTGATTAAGCTGGTATCTGCTGTATTAATCCCAAATCCCAAATCTAAAATCTAAAATGAGTAATTGGTCTCCCCAGCAAATTTTGCAAGAACCGGGCGTCAGGATGTCCGCCACCGAGAAACAAACAATTCTCAGCAAATTTCCGCCTCCAGACGAAAACCATCAAATTTATGCCGACGCCATTTTTGAAGGCGGCGGCGTGCGCGGACTTGCGTTTTTAGGAGCACTCAGATGCTGCAACGATTTGGGCATCCGCTGGCGAAAATTGGCCGGTACTTCTGCGGGTGCAATTACTGCCGCAGTATTGGCAACAGACTTGTCAATGGACGACTTAGAGGAACTGTTAGGACAGCTCGATTACAGCCTCTTTTTAACTAAAAAAAACAGTCCTCTAATTTTAAATGGCGACCCAGCAGACGACTTGCAATCTCCAGCTTGGACGCTACTTTTCCTCACAATTAGCCGCCAGATGGGAGAATATTCTGCACAACCTTTCCGGCAGTGGTTGGAAGCAACGCTTAGTAAAGGTCACTTGCAAACTTTTGCCGATGTCAAAAAACTGGTAAAAGAGCGGGAATTAAAAGTAGTAATATCCAACCTAACTCGCGGTGAAATGTTGGTGCTGCCAGACGACTTGCGGCGGCAGGACTCTGCCGATTCCGATGCTTTGTACCAGCAGTTGCGGCTCCAAAATCCCGAAGATTTTAGCGTAGCTGAAGCGGTGCGGCTGTCGATGAGCATTCCGCTATTTTTTGAGCCGGGAAAACTCGGCAATGACTTAATTGTCGATGGCGGAATTCTGAGCAATTTCCCGCTGTGGATTTATGACAAACAATCCGTCGGTTCGACTCCCGCAGTGCCCCGCTGGTTTACCTTTGGGTTCCGATTGGTCGATACTGGCATTGAGAGTCAAGTTAAGATTGACACTCCGCTGTCGATGCTGGCGGCGATGTTCCGAACGATGATGAAAGCAAGAGACCGCTATCACCAGCGGGAAATGGATAAAGGCAGGGTGATTAATATTGATGTGAGTGAAGCTGGGGTGACGACGACGGATTTTCACCTTGAGGGCGATCGCAAGGCTAAGCTATATCGATTGGGGTATTTGTCTACTAAGAGATTCTTTTTGAGTTCCAATTTTAGCTGGGAAAAGCACTTGAAGGCCAGAGGCTTTGGTCAGTAGGAGAGTGGCCGAGGGGGGAAATATCCCTTCTTCCTTCGCTCAAACCTATACAGCAATAGGGATTTAGGAATTTTAAAATTAGGGGTTGGCAAGAATAGGATGTGTGTGCTATAGTTAGTTACTGTCATCTTGGAGAGGTGGCTGAGTGGTCGAAAGCGGCAGATTGCTAATCTGTTAAGGGTGTTAACATCCTTCGAGGGTTCAAATCCCTCCCTCTCCGTTCTCAAACTTGCTCGTTTAGCAAGGGCTTCAGGTTAATCGTGTTAGCTAAAGTCTAGTTTTTCGCTTAACTTTCGCTGACGATTAAGGCCAGATATCCCTGGCACCCCCCTTCAGAAGGGGGGAACAAGAGTAGGATCAAAGTCGACCCCTACTCCCCTGCGTGATCGGGGGATTTAGGGGCATCGGGACTCGGCTATAAACGAAAGATACAAAGGTTTTTAAGCTCAACTTAACACCAATGGGTACGAAGCGATTTCTCTACCCGAATCCATACTGTATTGGAATCAATTTAGCACGAATCATCAGCTACCGAATCTAATTAAGTGCCTTCATTGCTTCGACAAATTGCCGCGAGATAAAAGGCAAAATCTCTTCATTCTTGCTATTCTCTTTCCCCTCGGTAAATACAACCAACAAATACGGCCGCAAACCCGGTATTTCAATATAAGCAGCATCGTGACGGACTTGACTTGTCAGCCCCGCTTTTGACCACAATTTTGTATCTTCTGGCAATCCGCCACCTAAAAAACCTGTAACTTGATTTTCAGGATCTGCTTCTAATTCGGCTGGTGCTAAACTGCGTTTCATTAAACCCATCATCTCTTGGGATGCTTTTGCAGAAACAGCTACGCCGCCGATGATAGTGTGCAGCAAACGCGCCGCTGCATTGGTGGTCAGCATATTTCTATTTTCCATTAATTCTCCCAGAAATGCTCGCTCGCGACCGTAGGGGCCGTCACACCAGGTTTTTTGATTGGCGTTAATGTTTTGTAATTCCGGCCAATCTAATGATTGAAAGTAACGGTTGACGATGTTTCGCTGCTGTTTCCAAGTTTCAAAGGGGCCTGGTGATAATTCTGGGCCGCTGGTGGTGCCGGTGAGGGCGTCTACTACTAAACTGGTGGCGTCGTTGCTGGAATCAACTATCATATCTCGGACGGCGCGTTCTAATTCTGGCGATGTTTGAATCATGCCTTTTTGTGCCCATTCCCAGATGGCCACGAGGTAGAATAGTTTGACGACGCTGGCGGGATAAATTCGTTCGGATGCTCTGGCGCTAAAGCCTCGCGGTTGATATTTCCAAAATTCTTGTGGACTTAGGGCGCCGCCTGTGTTGACTCGCACTGGCGGATCGTAGACTATCCAAGTTATGGCCAATCGATCGCCCTTCAATCCTGTAAATTCTGCCTGGACTGCATCTATAATGCTACTGCCGAGGGTTTCTAATTGTTCGTCTTTGTGGAAAAATGTCATGGTTAATGGCTGACTGCTGACGGTTAACGGTTAACGGCGGTTGGCTAATGGCAATAAATCGTTAAGTGCGAACAATTAACAGCAAACAATTAGCAATTAGCAATGGTCAATTATCAATTATCTGATGGTGTGGAGTATCGGGCGATGTCGCACATAAATATTTACGATTCCCCAAAGTGCGATCGCCTCGCAACTCAGGCGGCGGCTGGGCGTCATTTGCTTTTTTTTGACCCCCCCCAGCCCCCCCTTGTTAAGGGGGGGAGAGATGGCATAAACTCGGTTGTGCAGGGGGATACAACCGCTGTGAGGGTGCGGCTGTGCGAAGACGATTATCCGGGATGGTTGGATTATCGAGATATTGAGTTGCTCGAAGTCACAGAAACAGTGTATCATCCTCTGGTGGTTTCTCAGGATGAAATTAAGGAAAAGTTGCCGATCGCAATTACCTTTACTCGCGAGGCGATGCACCAATCCAATTATTACCTTTGGGGCGGTACAGTCGGGCCAAATTATGATTGTTCGGGATTGATGCAAGCTGCTTTTGTGGCTGCGGGCATCTGGTTGCCGAGGGATGCTTACCAGCAAGAAGCTTTTACGACATCTATTATTAGTGTTAGCGATGTAGAACCGGGTGATTTAGTATTTTTTGGGACGCCGGAAAAAGCCACTCATGTAGGATTGTATCTAGGAGATAATTGCTATATACACAGTTCGGGAAAAGCACAAGGCCGCGACGGTATTGGTATTGATGTTTTGTCGGAAGATGGCGATGCAGTCAGTCAAGCTTATTACCAGCAATTGCGCGGATATGGTAAAGTTGTGGCAAGTTATCAACCTAGTTAGTTTATGGCTTATCCACTACGAACTAAGAAACCGGGTTTTTACCGAGATTGAGGGTTGGAACAAATGATTTTTGCAAAAAAACCCGGTTTCTGGCCACTGGCGATCGCACTACGAACTAAGAAACCGGGTTTTTCACCTAAATTGATGGTTTTAACGAAGTATTTTCGTAAAAAACCCGGTTTCTGGCCACCCACGCCTAAGTTCTGTAGTTGTTCATCAATGACCAGTGACTAATGACTAATGACTAATGACTAATGACTGCTGAGTATATACTGTTTGTTGGTGTGAGTTACTGATGTTATCTAACAAAACAATGGACGCTGCATTATTTTTGGAAAAATTGGCCGCACAGCAGGCTGCAACTGAGGTGGCGATCGACGTTTCGGTGGTGGTGCCGGTGTATAATGAGGTGGAAAGTTTGCCTCATCTGATTGAGGCGATCGCCTCTGCGATTCAACCCTCTGGACTTAGCTATCAAATTATCTGTGTAGATGACGGTTCTAAGGACGGTTCTGCGGAACTTCTCCAACAGTTAGCCAGCAGTCGCGATGACCTTTGTGCGGTAATTTTGCGCCGCAACTACGGACAAACTGCTGCCATGTCTGCGGGTTTCGATCGCGCGACCGGTCGTGCTATTGTTACCCTAGACGGCGATTTGCAAAATGACCCTGCTGATATTCCGGTGTTGCTGGAAAAGTTAAATGAAGGCTACGATTTAGTTAGCGGCTGGCGCAAAAATCGGCAGGACAATACTATCAGCCGCCTGATTCCTTCTAAAATTGCCAACTGGTTAATTGGTCGCGTTACAGGCGTAACTTTGCACGACTACGGATGTTCTTTGAAAGCTTATAAATCTGAGTTGGTAGCCGACTTGAATCTGTACGGGGAATTGCACCGATTTTTGCCGGCTTTGGCGTTTATTGAAGGGGCGAGAATTGCAGAGATTCCGGTGCGACATCACGCGCGCCGTTTCGGTCAAAGCAAGTACGGGATTTGGCGGACTTTTCGGGTGTTGATGGATTTGTTAACTATTTCTTTTATGAAGAAGTTCTTGACTCGACCGATGCACGTTTTTGGACTTTTGGGCATGAGTTCGATGGCGGTCGGAACGGTTTTAGGAATTTATTTGACCTTCGTGAAATTGGGTCTCGGTCAAAGTATTGGTAATCGTCCTTTGCTGATTTTGGCTGTCGTTTTGCTGTTGACTGGCGTGCAGTTATTTTGTTTTGGTTTGCTGGCGGAAGTGATGATGCGGACTTATCACGAGTCCCAGGGAAAGCCGATTTATCGGGTGCGCGAGGTGTTTGGTTCTAAGTGATAGGAAGTAATAGGAAGTCGGCGGTTGAAACCCGGTCTACACAAGCAAAGTCCGCACTTCCACAAGCGAGCGCGAACAAGTCCGCGGACTGAAAAAATTAAGATTAGTCGTAGGGTGTGTCGCCGTGAAAAAATCCTAACTAAATCTTGATAATCTAATAGCGACGCACCTGTATTATCGCTGGGTGGGGGCGGGTTTATAAATCCTCTGCTTTTTAAGCATAAATATGGGTGAACCCGCCCCTACAAATGTGGAATATTTAAGGACAAGTGAATCGATCGCGATTTAACTCCTAAATCCTAACTCATGACTTTTTGAGCTTGGCGGAGAGATTGAATAGTGGCGATCGCGTGTTGGGAGACTGCATCTATTTCAGCAGCGGTATTGAACCGGCCAATCCCAAACCGAATTGAGGCGTAAGCTAACTTGTCCGATCGCCCGATCGCTGCTAAAACATGAGAGGGAGATATTTTCGCCGAAGTACAAGCAGAACCAGACGAAACTGCCGCCGCCGGTTGCAAACCCAACAGCAGCGCTTGACCGTCAACGCCGCCTACACTAATATTCAGATTCCCCGGCAATCTTTTAGTAGGGTGACCGTTGATAAAAACATCACCCAATTCATTCAAATTTTCCCACAAACGCTGCCGCAAATTCACAACTCGTTCTGTTTCCCACTCCATTTCGGCAATTGCCAATTCTACTGCTTTGGCAAACCCGACTATTTGCGGTGGGTAGAGAGTTCCCGATCGCATTCCCCGTTCGTGACCTCCTCCGTGCATTTGTAGCGCTAGCTGCACTCTCGGTTTGTTGCGCCGGACGTAGAGGGCGCCGATGCCTTTTGGCCCGTAGATTTTGTGCGCCGTCAACGACATCAGATCGATGTTCATCTCCTGTACGTCTAGGGGAATTTTGCCGATCGCCTGTGCCGCATCTGTGTGAAAAAGAATGTCATTTCCGCGACAAATTGCTGCAATTTCGGCGATCGGCTGGATGACGCCAATTTCGTTGTTAGCCGTCATCACGGAAACTAAAATTGTCTCGGCCCGAATCGCTTTGATCAAATCGCCGATATCAATCAGTCCGTCGCTTTTCACCGGTAAAACAGTAATGTCAAACCCCAATTTTTGCAAATACGTACAGGGGTCAAGAATTGCGTTGTGTTCCGTTTTTACTGTGATAATGTGCTTTCCTTTGCTGAAATAGGCTTCGGCGACGCCTTTAATCGCTAAATTATTTGCTTCCGTTGCGCCGCTGGTAAAAACAATTTCTTCTGGGGAGGCGTTGATCGCTTCTGCTATGGTTTGCCGCGATTGTTTAACGGCTGCTTCTGCTTCCCAGCCGTAAACGTGGTTGATGCTGGCTGCGTTGCCGAATTGTTCGGTGAAATAGGGCAGCATCGCATCAACTACCCGTTTGTCTACGGGGGTTGTGGCGTGGTTGTCGAGGTATATAGGACGTGCGGACATAGTGGAGTTTTGGTTGAAAAAGGTGTTAGGTTTATTGTAGACGAGCCCCTTGTTGTACTACAAAACTTTATATTTAACAAATATTTGTGGAGATTTATGCGGCCAGACATTCAGGGATTAGAAATTACTGTGGGTGAGCTCAAGCACCTGTGCGGCGCGGGGCCCGATCGCGTATACCGGCCGGCGAGTGCGACTAAATTTGCCCGCGAAGCTTTGAAAACAGTTGGTTTAATTGTTTTGGTTCTAATCAGTTGTTGGCTGCTGGTGCTGATATTTCCTAGAGCTTATTTGTTTTGGTTCGCCCTCCACCTCGCTGCGATCGCCGGTTTGATTTTTGAGGATGCCTGGAAAATTATGTGCAGCCAAAACAAACATTTAATCAATCTTTTTGATGATGTCGATCGCTATAATGGTATAATTAAGGCGATCGAAATTAATGATAAAATCGAAGATGCTGGCAATGCGCAAGTGAAAATAGGCGATCGCTCAAAAGTCATTCAAGCCTTGCAGCTCATCAGAGAGGATTTAGTTAGAGCTTTGAAAACCGAGAGAATTCTCAGGAAAAACAAAAAATTTGTCGCTACTAACTCAGAACTGTTTGCCAATAATCTGAGAACTTTGAATGCTTTGCAAATTAGCGATCGATCGAGCCAGCCGGGGCGATTGCTCAACGAAGCTTTGCAGCTAGCTGTGGGAGTTCAAGCAGAAATGAAAAAGTTACAAGATCGAAATGCTGCGAATTAAAAAAAATGGAAAAGCAGACGGCGGTTGAAACCGCATCTACACAAACGAATTGGGCCGGACGCCGAATGAAGAGAAAACGTAATTTCAGCTAAATATGGTTCAGTTAAAAAGCTAATTTCTACCCGCACACATTAGTTAATTGATAACTATCATAGTCTCGGCGATGCGATCGTCGCGGATCGCTGCGCTAACCCTAAGATATCTCTTCGGACATTAGCATTAACTAACCTAACCATATTGAATTTTAACTGCCCCCTCGGAAACCCGCTCCCGTCGCGTGAAAGTTTGACGCTTACGCGGTTTCAACCGCTGCCCTCTCGGAAACCCGCAGGCTTTGTGGGTGAGAGTTTGACGCTTACGCGGTTTCAACCGCTTGGTCTTCTCAAACACATTTTAAAATTTATGAATCATGAGAATTGTTAAGAAATATGATGATTGTAAATTTTTTCCTGTTAAGTAACAGGTAAGGATATCTTGGAAAGGTGACGTTAACAACCAGGTCAGTATGTCTTCTGCTAAACCTAAGATTATAGTTCTCGATGACGATCCGACAGGTTCTCAAACCGTGCACAGTTGCTTGCTGCTGACAGGTTGGGACGAAGAAACCCTGCGTTTGGGACTGCGGGATAAATCCCCGATTTTTTTTATACTGACAAATACTCGATCGCTGACTCCCGAAACAGCAGCCTCCGTCACCCGCGAAGTGTGCCAAAATCTCAAAAAGGCGATCGCCAGCGAAAAAATCGAAGACTTCCTAATAGTTAGCCGTTCCGATTCTACCCTGCGCGGCCACTATCCGATCGAAACCGACGCGATCGCCGAAGAGCTCGGTCCCTTCGACGCTCATTTTCTAATTCCCGCCTTTTTTGAAGGAGGCAGAATTACCCGCAACAGCGTGCACTACCTAATGGTTAACAGCGTCGCAACGCCTGTTCACGAAACCGAATTTGCCAAAGATTCAGTCTTCGGCTACAGTCACAGTTACCTGCCAGACTACGTTGAAGAAAAAACCAAAGGCCGCATCCACCGTGATAATGTCGATCGCTTTTTACTTGCAGACATTCGCTACGGAAGTTTAGATCGGCTGTTCGAGATGACTGACAACCAATGTGCAGTTGTTGACGGCGAAAGTCAAGCGGATTTAGACACATTTGCCAAACACATTCTCGATGCAGCCAGTCAAGGCAAAAAGTTTTTATTCCGCAGCGCGGCGAGTATTTTAACATCCTTGGCTGACCTCGGCAACCAGCCAGTAGCAGCCGACGAAATGGCAAAATACGTGAGGAACGGCAAACCGGGTGCAGTAATAGTTGGTTCCCACGTTAAGAAAACTACAGACCAATTAGAACGCTTGTTAAAAGAACCCAATACAGTTAGCATTGAAATAGATGTATCTCACTTGCTAGAAGATTCACCAGAGTATCGCACCCAAATCCTCGATGAAATTCTCGAAAAAGTCCGCAATGCTCATGCTGATGGCCAAACGCCTGTAATTTATACCAGCCGCAAGGAATTACAATTTGAAAATACAGAAGTCCGGTTAAAATTTGGAGCTGCTGTTTCTGCTTTGTTGATGGATGTCGTGCGGGGACTGCCTGCGGATATCGGTTTTTTAATTAGCAAGGGCGGGATTACTTCTAATGATGTTTTGAGTACAGGTTTGTCGCTGAAAACTGTCAGGCAAATCGGTCAAATTATCGCAGGTTGTTCGGTGGTAAAAACGGAGTCCGATCATCCTCTGTTTCCCAATTTACCCGTCGTTTTGTTTCCGGGAAATGTGGGGGACAGCCATGCTTTGGCTACGGTTTACAAGCGGCTGAGCAAGCATTCTAGCTAGTTGAATCGCTTTCTTGACCCAGATGAATTTGGTTCTAGTCAGGGAGGACACATTGATATCAACAATCGCCTAAAACCGTTGAAAAATTTTGTTTTCTACTCGTTACCAGCAGTGCCTGGGAACCTATATCCGGAGGAAGAGCCTCCTTAATCCTGTGCCGAGGCTCTTCCTCTCGATATAGGTTCCCCGGCGCAGCGAAAGGAACCAGTTAAATAATGTCCAAAAAATCTCTGGCTGATTCTATCGTTGCTAAAACCGCTCTAATATGCTATGGTAAAGGGTCTACTCTTAAATAAAACCAATCGCCCGCAAGCGTTGCTTGCAGCTATTGGATCGCCAAATCGCCCCTGGGCAGCCGCTCTCAAAAAAATCAAATTTAGGAAAAAAAATTAAGGTAGAACTCTACATATAGGGCCAACAGCGCCAGAGGTACTGCTATCAGTAGCGTTTCCAGCTTAGATCGGCCTAAATTTTAAAATTAAGTAGAAATTTTCACATAGTAATTTTTAGCTGAAAGGATTAGCATATAAGGGTGACAGAACATTATCATCCACTAAACTCATTAAAAGGCGGCCACTGGTTCAAGCTGATCTGTGGGGCGAGCTTTCAACACCTGCCGGCAGTTCGGAATCTCACATTGGCTTACACCTTAGCAGGTGCTGACTGTATCGATGTCGCGGCAGATCCCGCCGCCGTCGCAGCAGCAAAAGAAGCCCTACAAGTTGCCAGCGAATTACAGGCAAGAACTCAAAACCGCAGGTTTGGCGGCAAAGGCTTGCCCTGGCTGATGGTGAGTTTAAACGATGGGGAAGACCCGCATTTTCGCAAGGCCGAATTCAACCCAGCCGATTGTCCGGCGGACTGCTGGCGGCCGTGCGAAAAAATATGTCCAGCCTCCGCAATAGTTTTTCCGAGTGCTGGCAGTGGTTTTTCCGGGGTGATAGACCAGCAGTGCTACGGCTGCGGTCGCTGTCTGCCGGTTTGTCCGAGCCAACTGATTTACACTCGTTCTTACGTGTCTGCTCCCGCCGCGATCGCACCTTTAATCTTGCAATCCGGTGCGGATGCCCTAGAAATCCACACGCAAGTAGGCAGAGAGGCAGATTTTGCGCGACTTTGGTCGAGCATAGCTCCCTGGATCGATCGACTCAAAGTAATAGCAATTAGTTGCCCCGATGGAGACGGTTTGATTGATTATTTGCGGACACTCTATCAAATAATTTCCCCCCTTCCTTGTCCCCTAATTTGGCAAACCGACGGTAGGCCGATGAGCGGAGATATTGGAACAGGAACTACTAGAGCCGCGGTCAAACTCGGTCAAAAAGTTTTGGCTGCCCAATTGCCGGGATACGTGCAACTTGCAGGCGGCACTAACGATCGCACTGTCAGCAAACTGAGAGCCGGCGGACTGATGAAGGATGGCGGGAAAAATTTGTCGGTTCCCCCCGTCCAATACATTGCAGGTGTAGCTTACGGCAGCTATGCCAGGGTTTTGCTGTCGCCAATTTTAGAACAATTAGAAACAATGCAAACCGATCGAGCCTATGCCGTTCCGGTGGCAGCCGCTTGCAGCGCAGCCGAAGCTCAAACACCTCGGCTGACTCAGCTCGAAGCCGTCCCAGAACTTCTCTCGGAGGCGGTGAGTTTAGCTCGTTCTCTAGTTTCCCAGATCAAAAGTCAGTTGACAGCGGACAGTTGACAGTTGACAGTTGTTAGTTGTTAGTTGTTAGTTGTTAGTTCTTAGTTGTCAGTTGACAGTTGTTAATCTAAAAAAACTGAAAACTGATAACTAACAACTCTAGTTCGCGATCGCACTTTGCGACAAGAGTGAAACCCGGTTTCTTACTATATTTCTCGTGACCCAAGAGCAAAAGTCGTAGAGACCGGGTTTCGACGCACCGATGGGTAATCAATGAACTGAACACTGTCAACTAACAACTGGCAACTAACAACTGCTTTCGGAGTCAACTGTCAACTGTCAACTGTCAACTGTCAACTGTCAACTGTCAACCGAACACATCGAGGCGAATGCAGATTACAGACGACCTCAACAGACTATTAGACATCGTGCCAGATGAGATCCGGCAGCCCTTAGAGCAGCACCCGCAGCGCAACAATCTCATTGAGATTGTGATGGATTTGGGCCGCCAACCTGAAGCTCGTTTTCCATCCTTGGCCGAACCTCTTTCCCAAACACCGATTTCCAAAGCACACCTCAACTATTGCATCGATCGAGTCGGCCACTTCGGCGGCGACAACCGAGCCGGTATCGAGCAAACCCTGCACCGAATTAGCGCCATTCGCAACCGCAGCGGCGAGATTATCGGCTTGACTTTGAGGGTGGGCCGCGCTGTGTTCGGGACGATCGGCATAATCCGCGATTTGGTGGAAACCGGTCAGTCAATTTTGATGCTCGGCCGCCCCGGAGTCGGCAAAACCACAGCCCTGCGGGAAATCGCCCGCGTGCTCGCCGATGACTTGGAAAAACGAGTGGTAATCATCGACACCTCCAACGAAATTGCCGGAGATGGAGATATCCCGCACCCAGCGATCGGCAGAGCTCGCAGAATGCAAGTTTCGCGTCCCGAACTCCAGCACCAAGTCATGATCGAAGCAGTGGAAAACCATATGCCGCAAGTGATCGTGATTGACGAAATCGGCACGGAACTCGAAGCTTTGGCCGCTCGGACGATCGCGGAAAGGGGCGTGCAGTTGGTCGGTACCGCCCACGGGAACCGGCTCGAAAACTTGATGAAAAACCCGACTCTGGCAGATTTAATTGGGGGCATCCAAGCGGTGACGCTGGGAGATGACGAGGCGAGACGGCGCGGTTCTCAAAAGACGGTTTTGGAGCGCAAATCACCGCCAACTTTTGAAATTGCCGTCGAAATGCTGGAACGCCAGCGCTGGGCGATCCACGAGCGAGTTTCAGATTCGATCGACACTCTGCTGCGGGGACGCGAACCGAACCAGCAAATCAGAAGCGTCAGCGACAGTGGAGAAGTAATTATCGAGCGGGAGTCAGCCGCTCCCCCCGCCCGGTTTCCGGGGATGCCAGCTTCCGGCCCAGGCCAGGCTGCTGTATCGGCAATCCGGCCAGTCACACCGATTTCTGGGTGGCGGAGTGCCGGCAAAATGGTGCCGATGCCCCCTCAAGGCGAGAAATTCGCTGCTGCTGCTGCTGCTAACAGCGCGCCGGTGGTGGCTGAGACTCGGTATTTCGAGCAACTGCTCGAAGAATCGCTGTCCCTGGAACCGGTACCCCAGGAGCGGGGTCGTTATTCCCAAAACGTCGGCCCTAACGGCGAAGATTTGCCCCTCCACGTTTATCCTTACGGCATAGCTCGCCACCAGCTCGAACAGGTGATTTCGACGCTGAACCTGCCGGTGCAGTTGACGAAGGATATTGAAAGTGCTGACGTGGTTTTGGCTTTGCGATCGAACGTTCGGAACCAGTCAAAATTGAGGCACTTGGCCAAAACTCGCCAAGTTCCCCTGCACACAATTAAGGCCGGCACTATTCCCCACGTAGCGAGAGCTTTGCGGCGCCTGTTGGACATGGACGACCCGGGCACCCCGGAAGTGGCAGACCTCGCCTTATTCGCCCGCAGCGGTTCTTCTGACGAGCTCGAAGCTCTCGAAGAAACTCGCTTGGCTGTCGAGCAAATTGTCATTCCCAAGGGACAGCCGGTGGAACTCTTACCCCGTTCTCCCAACGTCCGCAAAATGCAGCACGAACTCGTGGAACACTATCACCTGAAATCCCACAGTTTTGGGGAAGAACCCAACCGCCGCCTGCGGATTTTTCCAGCTTAAACAGTCCTGGATGTAGCACCGGCATGATGTAGGGTGCGCACTGCGCACCTTACCGCTTGAGGGCAGCAGGTAGAAGGCAAACAATCGATTTTTTTTTCATTCTTTCTGTTTTTTACCAGAAAGAATTGGTTTAAAGCCCCAACCCCGATCGGGAGAAATTAAAATCCGACTATTCATTACTCCAATCTTCTTCCTTTCAGGTAGAGGTCGCCCCGCGTGCGGTCAACTGTCAACTGCCACAGGTCAACTGTCCCAGGTCAACTGTCAACTGAACTTTTGCCTTTGATATCGTGTCGCCTCAGTTAACCATAATTTTTGTAGCGTGGGTTCACCGCCCCGACCCGAATCTTGTGGTCGATCGACCGGACATGATATTATTTCCGTTGGTATGATTTTTGTCGGTGAGTGCGATCGGCTCCAACCTCTAGCAAATCCCCCATAATAACACATTATACATAAACATATTTACCATAGTTGACATGAATGATGCACAAATTCAGCTATTTATCCAATTAATTGCAGCTCGCACCGGTTTACAAATTCGCCCGCAAGATCGATCGGCTTTATCTCAAAAACTTTTGACTCGGATGCAAGCTGTCAAAATAGCCTTTCCCGACAAATATTATCAAATGTTAGCCGTTCCGAGTCGGGAAAGTCAAAGCGAATGGCGCGAACTCGCGCTGCTGCTGACAACCAACGAAAGTTATTTCATGCGGGACAAAGGACAGTTTTCGCTCCTGGAAAAAGTTATTTTCCCGGAATTGATCGAACACAAAAGAAAATTGCACGATAAATTAGGAATTAAGCCAACACTGCGAATCTGGAGTGCAGGCTGTTCGACTGGTGAAGAACCTTATTCTTTAGTTATTCTTTTAAAACAGTTAATTTATGATTGGGAAAAATGGAATATTTTAGTTTTAGGTACTGATATCAATCAAGCAGCAATAGAAAAAGCGCAGCGGGGAATTTACAGCCCTTGGTCGTTTCGCTTAGTTGACCCGGAACTGCAAAGGCGGTATTTCGACAGGCGGAAAACCGAGTGGGAAATCGACCCGAAATTGCGCCCATTTGTCAGCTTTAGCTCTGTAAATTTAGTCACAGATAATTTTCCTAATATTTATACAGATATTTATAATATGGATTTGATTTTGTGCAGAAATGTTTTTGTTTATTTTGAAGCTCAGTATATTTCACAGGTGTTGAGAAAGTTTGCTAAGACGCTGAGACTGGGAGGATATTTAATGACCGGTCACGCTGAAGTTCACAGTCACATGATGAACGAGTTTCAACCAAAGGTTTTCCCGGAGTCAGTTGTTTATCAAACCAAGAATGTCCTAGGGGATGAACAAAGTAAAATAGATTCTTCGATCGCACCAGCATCCCAGCCCAAATCGGCGTTTTATGAATCCAGAAAGTCCGGGGAAGTTAACGGCGACAGCCATCAGTTGCTACCGGGGGGGACGGTACCAGCTAGTTTTGATAAAGGCAATTTTGCGGATATCGGGTCGCTGTTAGCCTCCGGTAACGGGCTGGGAAAGATGCTGCGAAGTCGCTATGTTGAGGGAGCTATGGCGATCGAGAAAGTGCCTGATTTACCTTCAGGGCCCGCCCCAGAAAAAGCCGCTCGCCAAACGCCTCAGATGCTGATTTTAGAGGCAAAAGCTTGTTTTAAAAATAAAGGTTATGCTGAGGCAATTGATAAAGCAAAACAGGCGCTAGACCTCCAAGCTCACAATTTTGAGGCTGATTATTTGCTGGCTCAAATTTATGCAAATTTAGGGAAGTATTCTCAGGCGATAGAACACTGCAAGCGAGCTAGCAAAGTAGATGCTATGTCAGTATTTCCTTATTATTTGCAAGCTCACATCGCTGAAGAACAGGGCGACTTGGAAAAAGCTAAAATTTTCTTAAAAAAAACTATTTATCTTTGCCCGTCTTTTGTTTCAGCTTATCTCGAACTCGGGAATATATACAAGAAAGAAGGCAAGCTAAATATGGCTATTAAAATGTACAGCTCATCTTGCGATATTCTCAAAAAACTACCGCCCAATACTCCGATCGAACAGCAGGGAAAAATGACAGCGAGTCAAGTATTAATGGATGTTAAAAAAAAATTGGTAAAATTGTACAGCCAACAAAACTGACCGCCGAGAGAAGCTAATATAGCCGAGTCTCAGATAGATGAGGTACAAGTTTAGATTTTAGATTGAAGAATTTTAGATTAAAGAATGGGGGGATTGGAGGATTGGAGGATTGGGCGATTCGGGGATTCGGGGATTCGGGAATTTTGTAATTGTTAATGAATTGGTGAATACCTCATCTTTCCGAGAACCGCTATACCATTTGAGATTTTTCATTTTTCGATTTGAGATTTTAAAAGTGAATAATTGGGCATGATAACAGTTTAAAAAGTCGGTGTTTTTATGAGTGCCTCGCCACGAAACCGAATATTATCGTATAAACCGGGTTTTTTTCGCAAGTCCTAGTCAATAAAGTGTCAGGGTAAATATGGAAACTAAGCCGTATCTTATATTTAAACAGAACGGTTTGCTCTGCGGTGTAGAAGTCGGGTGCGTTCGGGAAATTTTCTTTCTACCGGAGCTCGCACCCATCGCCGAAGCGCCTCAAGATATTGTCGGGGCGATCGATCTCAGGGGCTCGATTCTGCCCGTGATGGATTTAAATCTGCGTTTTGGGTACGTTTGGCAGGAGTATTCTGTGACGGATAGTGCGATCGTCATAGAATGGCAAGAGTTTCGACTTGGCATCATTGTCAATCAAGTTAGCGAAGTTAAGCATATCCCCCCCGAGGCAATAACTCCGCAGCTATCTTACGGGCGAGACCAGCCATCGGCGCCCAATCATTTTTTAGCGGGATTTGCCCGCTGTGAAGCCGAGATTATCATGCTGCTCGATCTCGATCGCCTAATTCGATATTCTCCCGACAAAACAGAGACCCAAATGCCAGTTTCTGCAAGCGTTGCAGGCAAGGTAGACGCTGGAAATTTGCAGTTAGAAATAGATCCGCAATTGTTAGCGGAAGATTCTAAAGTTTTGGGCAAGCCTCACGTTTTTTGTCCCAATGCTACAGCGGAAGAAAAGGCAATTTTTCGAGAGCGCTCTCGCAATTTGAGGCTCCAAGGCGATCGCCAAAATTCTGCGGCAATTAATATGTCGGTGGCGGTGGTTCTTTTAAACGGCGAATACTTTGGTATCAATCTAGCGGTAGTGCGCGAATTTACTGACATTCGCCAAGTAACTCCGGTTCCTTGCACTCCCGATCGCATTATTGGAAATATGAATTTGCGGGGCGAGATTCTGACGCTACTCGATATTCGGAAGATTTTAAATATGTCGGCGGATACAAAATTTCTCTCAAAGGCGATCGTTGTTGAAGTTGAAGATTTGGTCGCCGGTATAGTGGTTGAGGAAATCTTAGATATTATACATTTGAATGTGGCAGAAATTGCGACTATTCCTGCTGCACTAAACTCGGCGAACCGCGAATATCTCCGGGGTACCGCTTTTTACGAAGAAAAACTTATCGCTGTTCTCAACTTGCAGAAACTGCTGACAAAAGGGGGAGTTGTTGTTGATGAGGAGGTTTGAAGAAAGATTTTAGGGCGAAATCCGGCTCGCCCCCGAACAAACGATCTGGGCGCTACCAGAAACCAAAGAAAAAAGAGTAATCGAACAGAATTTGCTATGATACTATTTTCTACTGTCACTGCACGGCATCGCAGAAGTTGCAGGCTAATTTCTGTTGCCAACGCGGGACTCCCAACGACTATCGCAGCGTCACCACCTTATGCCATTTTCGATTTTTGATTTTTGATTTTCGATTGGGGATGATTTACTGGATAAGGGTTTGGGCCTTCCGTACAGTTGCATTCTTTTGGAAAAATGGTATTGCTAAGGGAAATGCTATCTTAAATTTAGGAAAAAAAGATGTTTGCTAAAATAAAAAAAATCAACATTAGAAACAAGATGCTGCTCGGATATCTAGCGCCAGCCGCTATCTACTTAGGGTTTCCAGCCCTAGTTCTCGGTACTACAAGTCAGGTGTTTGACACTTTTAAAGAAGTGGAAAGGGTAGAATCGGTCATCGGCGAAACAAGTAATATGTCCGTAGGTGCGGAGCAAATGGTACGGGGGATGCGCGGGTATTTAGTTAATAAAAATCAGCAGTTTTTAACGGATTTTAAAACAGGTGCAGAGTTGGCTCGCCAGTCGGCGAGTAATGTAGAGCCGAGCGTTAAAAATCCCGAACAGAGAACTCGTTTGCAGAGGATGCTGGAGCTAGTCAACGAATATTATGATGGTTCTAACGAAATTGTTCGCTTATTTCAGAAAAATCAGAGAGCGGAAGCCCTCGCTTTATTTAATACAGGCAAGTACACAAAATTTGTGAATGAATTTGTGGAAGTGAACCGGGAATTTCGGGAAACAGAATTAAAGATTATTAAGCAAGAAACGCAAATGACGAAGGAAGCTTTAAGCTTTTTGATATCGACGCTGGTGATAGGTTCGCTGCTGTTAGTGCTGTTTGGTGCGAGTGTTGCTTGGCTGATTTCTTCAGGAATTGCTGGAACGATCGATCGCGCAATTAGTTCGATCGCCGCTTCTTCCGCCCAGATTGCAGCCACAGTTGAAGAACAGGAACGCATGGCAACCCAGCAAGCAGCTTCAGTCAATCAAACCACTACAACAATGGACGAATTGGGCGCATCTTCTAGGGCGACTTCACAGCAGATAGAAACCGCCGCATCTGAAGCAATGCAAGCTTTAACTTTAGCTGGCGCAGGTACAAAAGCTGTCGAACAAACTTTAGAAGCAATGGCAACGCTGAAAACGAAAGTGCAGGATATGCAAGGGCAAATTATGCAGTTGAGCGAGCAAACCGATCGCATTGGCAATATCTCAACTGTAGTGAGCGATTTGGCAAATCAGACTAATATGTTAGCGCTAAATGCTGCGGTGGAAGCAGTGCGGGCGGGCGAACACGGCAAGGGGTTCGGCGTTGTGGCGTCAGAAATCCGCAAACTTGCCGATCGCAGTAAAAAATCTGGCGCGCAAATTAATCTCTTAGTTGCTGATATTCAGAAAGCGATTAACTCAACAGTAATGGTGACAGATGAAGGAACTAAAACTGTGGACTTTGGCGTAAATATTGCCTCAGAAACCGCTGCGGCATTGGTCGGAGTGGCTGATTCAATTAACAACGTGGTTTTGAGTTCTCAGCAAATTTCGCTGAATGCCAAACAGCAAGCGATCGCGATCGAACAAGTGGTGGAAGCTATGAACTCTCTCAACCAAGCAGCGGTACAAACGGCTTGCGGTATCACTCAAACTAAAGTCGGCACTCAAAGATTGAATGAAGCTGCTTTAGATTTAAAAGCAGTTGTTTAGAATAGTTATCAGTTATGAGTAATCAGTTATGAAGTTATGAGCCAAAAAGTTAAAAAGTGGTCTTTAAGAATTAAAGCGATTGTTTTTGCGATCGCCCTCAGTACAATCCCAGTTCTATTGACAGGAGCGATGACTTATGTATTTGCCAGCGAGAACCTGACTAACTGCGTAATTAAGTACCAAGAATCACGGGCGATCGCTACAGCAAACGAAGTCAGCAACTTTCTTTTTGAACGCTACCTAGACGTTAAGGAACTAGCTAATTTAGGTATACTGAACGACCCCAGAGTCAGCCAAACCACATCAACCAGTCAAAAACAAGCTCTGTTAGATAAATATGTAAAAGAAGGGGAAGGCTACGACAGTATTGCAGTCGCCGATCTCCAGGGCAATACCATTTTACAATCGAGCGGAGAGCCAATTGTAGATTTGGGTAAACGCGAATATTTTCAGGAAGTGATTAAAACTAATCGTCCTACAGTTGTGCAGCCCCGAAAGTCATTTATCAATGGCGAATACGCTATTTTTGCTGCGGCGCCGGTTGTCGATATCAATACAGGAAAAACTATCGCCGTCATCAGAACTCGCACGCCTACAACTTATTTAGAGCAGAGTTTTCAGGAAAACAAAGATAAATTAACCAGAGACTCGGAGGGATTAAAAGAAGAGGAATACCATTTGATTGATGGCAATGGCAAGTTTTTCTCAGCAACAGAAAGCGCTCAGGTGAGCCGAGATGCACGGTCTGATTTTACTGTTTTTGCCAAAATGCAAGCGGACAGAAAGATTAATAGTGCCATAGATATCGATCGCATTGATGGAGCCAAGCAACTGATTACTTACGCTCCTATTGAAACATCAAAAAATCTGCCCGACTTGGGTTGG
The DNA here is from genome assembly GCF_036705795.1 of Microcoleus sp. ARI1-B5. Lineage (NCBI taxonomy): Bacteria > Bacillati > Cyanobacteriota > Cyanophyceae > Oscillatoriales > Microcoleaceae > Microcoleus > Microcoleus sp. ARI1-B5. Next base: position 77,049 of record NZ_JAUBVK010000023.1, on the reverse strand, counting down.
AGCGTGATTATTGCCAACGATACAAAAGATGTATTTGCTCCGCAAAAAGAGTTGCTGTATGCTCTGATGGCAGGAGTAGGAATCACTGCTGCTGTTGTAAGCGCGATCGCAACTTTTTTGGCTCGTCGCACTACCCGCTCGGTTAATCAAATTGTGCGGGCGATCGCCTCTTCTTCCTCACAAATTGCTGTCACCGTAGAACAGCAGGAACGCATCGCTAGCCAACAACTATATGCTGTCGATCGAACTGCGACTACAATGGACGAATTGGGCGAATCAAGCAAAGCTTGTGCCTCGCAAGCCGAAGCGGCCGCTTTCGGGGCCGCCCAGGCTCTTAAACTCACAGCAGGAGGCAGTCAAGCAGTAGACAATAGCTTGAAAGAAATGGCAACTTTGACAGAAAATGTCGCAGCAATTCAAAAGCAAATTTTTCGTTTGAGCGAGCAAACCGATCGCATTGGCAATATCTCTAGTTTAGTCAGCGATTTAGCAAACCAAACAAATATGCTCGCCATCAACGCTGCTGTCGAAGCAGTTAGAGCCGGTGAAAGCGGCAAAGGATTTGCTGTTGTTGCCAGCGAGATTCGCAAATTAGCCGATGGAAGCAAGGAAGCTGCTAGCAAGATTAATGCTTTAGTTGCAGATATTCAAAAAGCGATTAGTACGACGACAATGGTGACAGATGACGGCACAAAAACTGTGAAAAATGGCGTGGAAATTGCCCGAAAAGCCTCAGACGCATTTGCTGGAGTGGCAGAGGCGATCGATCGCATTGTTGTCAACAGCCAACAAATTTCTGTTACATCAAAAAACCAGGCGAGCGCCATTCAGGAGGTAGTTGAAGCCGTCAACTCTCTTACCCTCGCCGCTCAGGAAACTGCCTCCGGCATTTCTCAAGTCAAACTCGGTATTTCTCAACTCAATCATGCAGCCCAAAATTTAAAATCCGTAGTCTAGGAAGTTCGGCAACGGATTGTGTAGGGCCTTTAACAGGTTTAACGGATTTAACGGATAGAAAGAAGTTCGGCAACGAAGGAGTCTAAGGGATTTAACGGATTTAACGGATAGAATTACCCATTACCTTTTTCCCAATTACCCACAAACGCTTATGATAATTGAAGATGAAGAGCTCCGAGATGTATTTAAAATTGCTAGTGAAGAACACTTGCAGAAACTAGACGATGGATTGCTGTACTTGGAACAACACCCGGCGGACTCAGCTAATTTAGAAGAATTGCTGCGGGAAACCCATTCTCTTAAAGGCGATGCTGGGATGCTGGGAGTAAAAAATATAGCATCTTTAGCTCATCAAATAGAGCATATTTTGGGAGGTGTCAAGCGGGGAGAGACTCAACTAAATCGAGATATTAGCGATCGACTTTCGCAAGGTTTAGACGCCATCCGCAAACTCGTTGACGAAGCCGTAACGGGTGAAGACTCCGGTGTCAATACATTTTACGTACTCGCTAGCATGATGGGTGCTTCTAACAAGCCCCAGCCCGCCGCCCCCACAGTAGAGCCAGAATCTTTAAACGTAGCAGAACCAGAATTAATAAAAACACAATTTACTGAGTTTGAAACTGCGCCACTAGAAACAAACAGTGAAACTTCTTTCGCGGCTAATTTAGATAATAATTACTCTTTTTCTACGCTACAATCGGAGCAAGAATTGCTGCTGCAAGCTCAAAACTTCCCTGCGCCTTCTGGGCCGGCTGCTGCATCGGTTTCGCAAGCCACTGTTAGCGGTTCTTCTAGTTCGTATTACCGCATCGAAACCATTCGCGTTGCTACCCAAAATTTAGACGATTTAATGACTCAAACCGGGGAACTTACTGTTACCAAAACTCGGCTATTACACCGAATTTATGATATTGAAAAACTGACAACTTTGTGGGAAAATTGGAGCCGAGAAGCTTTTATAAATCGGTTGGTTTTTAATCGGATAGAAACTGATAAAAATGGTTCTCAACAAAACGCTAGCCTCATGCAGTTACAGAGTTATTACCAGCGTACAGAAGAACGTTTAGAACGTCTGGGCACTCTAGTAAATCGCTTGAAAAATCGAGTTTATGAAGATACTGCCCGACTCGAATTAATTGCAGAGGAATTAGAATCAGGAATTCGCACTCTCAGACTGCTGCCTTTGTCTACTATTTTTAATTTATTTCCCCGAGCGGTTAGAGACTTGGCGAAGCGCGAAGGGAAAGAAGTTGAATTAGTCATTGAAGGTGGAGAAACTAGAGCTGACAAACGCATTTTAGAAGAAATGAAAGACCCTTTAATGCACATGATTCGGAATGCGATCGACCACGGGATAGAGACGCCCGCCGATCGCGAAAAGCTCGGTAAACCTCCCGCCGCTACTCTCCGAATTAAAGGCTACCATACTGCTAGCAATATTATCATTGAAGTTGCTGATGATGGCCGGGGGCTGAATGTCGATCGCATCAAACAAACTGCCGTAAAACGCAACATCTGCACGCCGGAAGAACTCGGCGCCATGACAGAAAGCCAAATTAAATCGCTGATTTTTGCTCCGGGTTTTTCTACCAGAACATTTGTTACTGAAATCTCGGGACGGGGGGTGGGTTTAGATGTAGTTCGGACTAATGTTGAAGCACTAAAAGGCAGCATTCAAGTTGAATCTCTATCTGGGAAAGGATGTACTTTTCGGCTGCAACTCAGCACGTCGCTAGCTACTGCTAATGTATTAATTGTAGCGGTTGAAGGTATTGCTTACGCGGTGCCAATTGAGTTTGTTGAAACTGCTAAAATGGTAGATAAATCTGAGATTTTTGCCATCGAATCTAAGGCAACTATACTTTCGGATGGCCAGCCACTATCAGTTGCTTATTTGGCAGATTTACTAGAATTAAATAATAGAGAGGGGCTGCCGAATAATCGGGAGTGGAGACAGGAAAGTTGGAGAGAAGTCAACAGGAAAACAGAGGGAGAATCCCTAACTTATAATTCTCGGAAAATGTATTGTATTGTTTTGAAAGTTGGGGAGGAAAGATTGGGATTATTTATAGATGCTTTGATTGACGAACAGGATGTGGTGATTAAACCTCAAAGTCAATTGCTGAAACGGGTGCGAAATGTTTCAGGTGCAACGATTCTAGGGACGGGGGAAGTTTGTATGGTGCTCAATCCCCACGATTTGATAAAATCTGTACGCAAGCAAGTTTTGTCGCGCGGGGTTGGGAGTGCGCGATCGCCCATTGAGACGGTCAGCCGAAAACAAGTTATACTTTTAGCAGAAGATTCGATCGCTACCCGCACTCAAGAAAAGCGCATTCTCGAAGGTGCAGGTTATGAAGTGGTGACAGCAGTAGACGGATTGGATGCTTTCAATAAATTAAAAACTCGCTATTTTGATGCTGTGATTTCTGACGTACAAATGCCTAATTTGGACGGTTTGGGACTGACTGTTAAAATTCGCCAGCAAAAAGAATACAGTGAGTTGCCGATTATTTTGGTGACATCTTTGGCGTCGGATGAAGATAGAAAAAGAGGGGCTGATGCTGGGGCTAATGCTTATATTCCTAAAGGTACGTTTAATCAAGATGTATTGATCGAGACCTTGAAAAGGTTAGTTTAATTGTGGAAGGAAGAGAGTCCGATGGGGATCGGGGGAGAGGGTCTGATGGGGATCGGGGGATAATTACCCATTACCAATTACCCATTACCCATTACCCATTACCTAAAAAAATCTAAAATCTAAAATCTAAAATCTAAAATGGTATGATATTGTCGCCCATTAAAGTATTGTTAGTAGAAGATTCCCCAGTAGCTACGATCGTCCTCAAGCGCATTTTGGATGCTTCGCCAGAAATCCAAGTTGTCGGAACAGCTTGTAACGGGTTAGAAGCGCTAGAATTAATCCCGAAACTTCAGCCGGAAGTCATCTGTACGGATTTGAACATGGCACAAATGAACGGGTTAGAGTTCACGCAGGAAGTGATGAAGAAATACCCGCGACCAATTTTAATAATTAGTGCTTCTGTACAAGCAAAGGATACTCAAAATGTATTTGAACTTATGAAAGCAGGTGCATTAGATGTTTTTCCGAAACCCATTGGCGGGTTGGCGTCTGATTACGATCGCCTCGCGAATGAATTAATCGCTAAAGTTAAAGTTTTGTCGGGAGTTAAAGTATTTACGCGGCATCAAAAGTTGGGAGTAATTGGAACAGGATCTCGCCCCAGCCAAAAAATTAATCAACTAGCAATGCACAATTACCAATTATCCTGCAAAAATCTCAAGTCTCAAACTATTAAGTTATTGGCTGTCGGCGCGTCTACAGGCGGGCCGCAAGCGCTGCACTCGATTATTTCGCAGTTTCCGGCTAATTTACCAGTGCCGGTAATTTGCATCCAGCACATCAGCGAAGGATTTTTGCAGGGATTGGTTGACTGGTTGGGTTGTGAATCTAAATTGCCTGTAAAAATAGCTGGTTTGGGGGAATTGCCGCAAGCTGGTATTGTTTATTTTCCGCCAGAAAAACGTCATTTAGAATTGGATGCTCAAGGGCGTTTTATTTATTCGGAAGCTGCTCCTGTCGCGGGACACTGCCCCTCTGTAACGGTAACATTTAAGTCAGTTGCTAATTTTTACGGGCGCGGGGCGGCGGGAGTGTTGCTAACAGGAATGGGGCGAGACGGTGCTGAGGGTTTGTTGGCGATCGCCCGACTGGGCGGCTTGACAATTGCTCAAGATCAGGCTAGTTCCGTTGTTTTCGGAATGCCGAAAGAGGCGATCGCCCTTGGTGCGGCCCAACACGTTTTACCCGTCAGCGCGATCGCTCCTCTGCTGTTGGCGAAATTTAAAGTTTAGGACAAGCGGGAGAATATGGCGGTTTGCAGTTGAATCAGGTATGAGGGAATTGGTCATGGGTAATTGGTAATTGTAAGGCTGTGCCTCCCTCAATAGAAAAATGCTATAATTTTGAGATGTGAACTAGCAGAAACCGGGTCGATCGCAATATTTTTTTTTCAGCAATCACTAGGAAATCATCAACCCGGTTTCTCAGGACTCATGCAAAAAAAATGGTTGGACTCGCTAATTATAGTGTTCTCGGTGCTTGCGGCCCACCCTACATACAGGACTGTTGCTTTGATGTAGGGCGGGTAACTTTTATGATTTTAGATTGATAAACTTACCAATTACTTCACGCAATTTGTCAGCATCAAAGGGCTTAGTTAAATACTCGGTTGCTCCCGCCAAACGCCCCTGCACCTTATCAAAGGCTCCATCTCGCGCTGTCAGCATCACGATCGGCAAATTCTGAAACTGAGGCAAGCTGCGCACCGTGCGGCAGAGTTCCAATCCGTCAATCCCAGGCATCGAAACATCGAGCAACAAAACCGAAATTTGTTCGTGATAAATCGTTGACAAAGCATCGACTGCATTGTCTGTCACGAGAACTCGAAACTCTTTGCTTAAGGCCTGTTTGACGAGTCCTTGCATCACGACGCTATCATCAACTGCCAAAATAGTTGGTACTTGACTGCTACTTGCAGACATATTCTTCTCCCGGTTTATTTATACTTCTTGAAAATAGAAAACATAATTCCCGCCGTCATTTTTTGAGAGTGCCTTCTGCGAAATAATTGCCAACTCCGTTGGAGCGTTGGTAAAAACTTCACCCCTGTTTTTTTAACCCTGCCCAAAAACGGGTACAATACCCCAACATTGCTGAGGGTCGATCCCCAAATTTTAGACTCCTGTTCAAGCTCCGGTGATAAATCTGTGGAGTAAATCTAAAATCTCAAATCTCAAATCTCAAATCGACTGACCTCAAACTCGAAAAAAGGGATTGCCAGAGGGGTCGCGAGGCGATTACAACTGTTGCAAAATGTGCATCCCAACCCAGAAACCCTCGATGGTGAAGTTTGAACCACTATTGTTACAAAGTTTAACATTTGGGCAATCTTTTGTAGTCGATCTCCTAACTTTAGTTGAGCGGCCTGCGGCAGTGCCCGGTAAACCGCACTGGTATTGTGGCACAAACCAATTATTTTAATCTACCAGCAAGCCTGCTACCCACGATGAGATCGGTCTGTTAAGATAGAATTAAACTTATTAAGAAATTCTATCTAAGCTATCCGCCATGTATTTTTGAAGGGTGCTTCCTCAGAGCGGAGGCTCTTAGATTTGAGGAAGCCGGAGCTATTCAAAAGCATAGTCAACTCGATATAATTTCTACAGTATTAGAAGATCTGCGGTGCTCTAACTCCCATAACTCAAAAGTTTCCATGTCAGTCAAGAGGTTGGTCAGAGTTGGGCGCAAGCAGCCTGCGCGCGACTTGCGCCCACAGTCTCCCGGCAGAAAATTCTTAGCTCGTTTTTCTCCAAAGTATTGAGAATGGCGGTTGCCAGCAACTAGATGGGCAGTTATACATGATGAAAGCACCCTTGCCTCTTGGTAAAACAGTGTTCGAGCTTGAGCGCATCGACTTGTATCAGCTTCTGGGTTCCGATCCCGAGGCTTGCTTTGACGATTTGGTCGGCTTGGCCGCAAGGATGAGCCGAACTCCTATTGCTTTCTTGAGCTTGATTGACGCCTCCGGCTACTGGTTGAAGTCGCAGCTAGGTATCGATCGAACTTTGACCCACCGTTACCTGAATTTTTGCGATCGCGCGATCGGCCAAACTCCCCCAGAGTTCGCCCTGGGAGCGGACTCTCTGAAGGAATTTGACCGAGCAATTCCCCTGCAAAAAACGTCGGTTGCAGCAGGAGCGATCGCACCCCCTGCAAATCCCTTCAATGAAGCGCCCGCCACCGTCATTATCCGAGACGCTGCCACAGACGTGCGATTTGCCGAGCATCCGCTAATTGTTTCCTACCCCTTCGTGAAATTTTACGCCGGCATCCCAGTCGTCACCTCAGACGGGCAGATGCTGGGAGTGCTATCCGTCATGGACTCCGTGCCGCGAGACTTGACAAAAGACACGATGGATGCTATGGAAACTTTAACTCGGCAAGTGGCGAGTTTGGTAGAGCTGCGCTGGCAATTGGTCAAAGCCCAGAAAGAGGTGGCAGAGGTAGAAGATATCACCTCGGACGGCCAGCAAATCTCGGAGTTAGCTCGATCGAACCAAGACTTTTTCTGGGCAGTACAGACGCCAGAGAGCGGCACGAGAATATTCCGCACAAAAAAGCTCCCGATTCTCGAAACAGGCAAATCTCAAGATTTGCGGGAAAATTCTGGGCGCCGAGAGCTCCATCGCGATACCAAACAAATCCGAGAAATAGCTGCAGGCTCGCGGGACACCGCAGAGTCCCAACCAATGCCAGCCTCGCTGCCGGAGCGATCGCGCTTGGGAACCCTGCAAGCTAAAGTCGGTGCAGCCCTCGGACAAGGCGGGACAATACCGACAACCCTCAACCGCTGCACCGAGGCAATGGTAGATTACCTCGACGCCGCAGGGGCTAGCATCTGGACGTTCAACCCGCAGACAGAGCGGTTGGAATTGCAGGCCGCTTCAGGACTCAGCAGCGAAGAGTGGTTCGGGGAAATAGAAGATTGGGTGCGAGCAGAACCGGGAAAACTCCAAACTGCCCCTGTGTTTCTGCAGTCGATCCCGTCCCTCTGGGCCATTGCCTATCCGCTGATTGTGGAGGAGCGGCTGGTGGGAGTGATGGCTCTGTGCAGCAGCCAAGCGTTAGCAATCGGGGCGCTAGAAGTTCTGGGGTGGATGGCTAACGCCATTGCTGTGGCGATCGATCGCGTCAAGGCGCGAGAAGAATTGTTGAGCCGCCGGGAAGGCTTGCTGTTCGGCCTCGCCAGCCAGATGCGAAATTCCCTCGACCTCGACAAAATTTTAGATACGGCTGTTAACGAGATACGCAGCTTGTTGCAGGTTGACCAGTGTTACTTTTTGTGGTATGCAATCTCGCGGCACGGACAGCCAAGTTTTGCGATGACCCACGAGGCGGCAAATCCCGAACTCACAGAGCGGCTCGCAGAATATCCGATCGAACAAGTAACGCTGCTGGCCGAGAAAATTCGCGATCGCCAAACGCTCCGCATCGGCGACGCGGCAACAGCAGCCTGCATCGAACCGCCCACGCGAGCTTTTTTGACGGATGTCGGGATTGTTTCTAAGCTGCTGCTGCCGCTCAAGACTCGCTCCGGTCAAATGGGGGCGGTAGTTTGCAACCATTACAGCAGCCGCCGTTCCTGGGCGGCGAGCGAAGTGGAACTGCTGCAAGCGGTGGTGGATCAACTGGCGATCGCGATCGACCAAGCCGAACTTTACGCCCAAACGCGGGCGGCAGCCTTAGCAGCTCAAACTCAAGCCCGCCAACTGACAGAAACTTTGCAGAGTTTGCAGCAGAAAGAAGCTCAGCTCATCCAAAACGAAAAAATGTCTTCTCTCGGTCAAATGGTCGCCGGCGTCGCCCACGAAATTAACAATCCGGTTAATTTTATTTACGGCAACTTGACTTATTGCGAGCAGTACGTGAAAGATATACTGGATTTGCTGCGCCTGTATCAAAAGCACTACCCCGAGCCTTGCGAGGAAATTCTCGACAAAAGCGAAGAAATAGATATTGATTTTGTAGTGCCGGATTTGCTGAAAATTCTGTCTTCGATGGAGATGGGAGCCGAACGCATCCGCCAAATTGTCCTGTCTCTGCGGAACTTCGCGCGGCACGATGAAGCCGAGATGAAGCCGGTGGACATTCACGAAGGGATTGACAGCACGCTGCTGATTTTGCAGAGCCGCTTGAAGTCAAACGGGCTGATACCGGGAATTGAGATAATTAAAGAATACGGCGCTTTGCCGAAGGTAGAGTGCTATCCCGGACAGCTCAACCAAGTATTTATGAATATTTTGGGCAATGCGATCGACTCTTTGGAAAATCAGCCCGCACCCAAGACGATCAAAATCTCGACGGCGGTGGTGCCCCCAAACTCGGAGGCTGATGAGTCAGAAAAGTCGAGCGGTCAAGTTGTGGTGATTCGGATTCAAGACAGCGGGCCCGGATTGCCCGAAAAAGCTAAATGCCACTTGTTTGACCCTTTCTTTACCACTAAACCTGTGGGTAAGGGTACGGGACTCGGCTTGTCTATCAGCTACCAGATTGTGGTGGAAAAACACGGAGGAAGCTTGAAGTGTATCTCCCAAGCCGGACAGGGAGCGGAGTTCAGGATCTCAATCCCGCTGGCTCGTCCCGCGGCCCTCAAAGAATAAACCTGCGGGCGATCGGTTTCACAAACATTTTTTGAATTTTATTGTCAAAGTGCTTGACAGATTCTGGTGTTTGAATGTTAAGATAGTGAAGGTTAAGACGTTGGGGCGTCGCCAAGTGGTAAGGCAGCTGGTTTTGGTCCAGCCATTCAGAGGTTCGAATCCTTTCGCCCCAGTTAAATTGTTTATGCGATTGTTGATGAAAGGGCGGTTGAAACCGCGTCTTGTCAGGCAAAACCCGCCGGACGGCGGTTTCCGAATGGGCAGTTAAAATTACCATTACCTCTCTTAGTCCGCTCCCGTCGGACATCGTTTGTATAGACGCGGTTTCAACCGCCGTCCGATCTTTGATTGTAGTTGTTCGATCGCACATCCTATCACTGTGAACTGCTGGGCCCGCGAGCGTTTAGCCGATCGAAAACGTATCGGGAAATGGCCGGAAATACTGTTTCATCCTTGGCATAAGCCGGATCGTCTGCGAAAACTACTAAGATATAAATCGCGCGATCGTCTAAAGTTCTGACAAAAGCCGCTTCGCTGCGGGATTTGGAAGTGTAACCAACTTTGGAACCAAAATAAATATTAGTTGGTAAAGATTCGCCGAGAAATCCTTGTATCGAGTTGCTAGGGTCACTTTTCCAAGCCTTGGGGTCTAAGTCTCTCGTCAGCAAGTAAGCCATTTTGCGGCTGGCGATGCTGGAAACAGCTTGCCTAGTATAGATTTCATATATTAATCTGGCGGCTTGGTCGGTAGTTACTTGATTGCGAATCGGCTGAGAATCATCGCCCCGCAATTGCAAGTCGCGACCGATTGGGCCTTCTTGCCTTAAATAGTATATGGGATAATTTTTGGTGCTTATACGAATATCATTGTAGCCTGCTGACTGGAAAAATGTGTTAATTTGCCGGCGCTTTTGCAGCCATGTTTGCAACTCTTCTCCTGCGAGCCGTCCGCCGGATTTTGTATCGGTGATTTTGTCTAAAAGCCTGCTGGCGGCATCGTTGTTGGAGATGCGAATCATTTGTTCTAGGTCGTTCTTAAAGGCAGATTCTCTTTCCGTAATTATGCCTTTTTCTAGGGCTGAGTAAAAGGCGGCCATCCAAAATAACTTGGCAACGCTAGCAGGAAATCTGAGAGTTTGATTTTGATATCCGGCAAAGGTGTGATTTTGGGAATTGCTGACATCAAATAAGGTAATTGATAGCTTGTCTGCGGGCAATCCTTTGCTGGTCGCAATCTTCACAGCTTCATCAACAATCCCTTGCAATTCTTGAGAGTAAACTGGATTGGGAGGTGTTTTTATGTTGTAGGTGAAGGTAGGATCGTTTTGAGGCTCGACTACATTTTCCGATGTTTGAATTGTCGGCGGCGGCGAGATAGCCTCTTGAGGCAAGATGACTGGCGGTTCAGGGGCGCGGCGAGTTCTGAAGGGCATTGTGACGAGCCAAAAGAACGCGATCGCCCCGGCAATTAAACACAAAATGTTGCGGTATTTGAGCCGAGACAATTTTGCCCTCAGTCGCCGACGAGATGGCGTTGGACGATCGGTGGTTTGCCGTCGGGGATCAACTGGACTATCCGTGATTTGCCGTCGAGGTTGGACTGGACGATCGCCCTTTTGCCGTCGGGGCGCGACTGGACTATCCGTGATTTGGCGACGATATGGCACTGGACTATCCGTGATTTGCCGTCGCGGATCAACTGGACTATCCGTGATTTGCCGTCGGGGCGCGACTGAACGATCGCCCTTTTGCCGTCGAGGCTCAACTGGACGATCGGTGATGAGGCGTTGGAGCCAGATTGAGCTTTGGAGCCAGATTGGGCGTTGGAGCGAGATGAGGCGTTGGAGCCAGATTGAGCTTTGGAGCCAGATGAGTCGTTGGAGCCAGATGAGGCGTTGGAGCCAGATTGGACGATCGCTGATTGGGCGTCGGGATTGGATAGGGCGTTGGGGTTTGACTGGGCGATCGCTGGTTGGGCGTCGGGATGGGACTGGACGGCTGCTGTGGCGTCTGGGCTGGATGGGGCGTTGGGGCTCGATTGGGCGGCGTCGGCGGTCTAGTTGCATTACAGTGTTGTGGTATCAAACTCGCACGATCAGTTTATAATAGGGCGGCGTCTAATAGCATTTTAGATTTTAGATTTTAGATTTTAGATTGGGAATAACTGATTGTATAAGGGTTTGGAACTTGCCAACAGTTGCATTATTTTTTGAAACAGGTCTGCGCTGTTGTCAATTTAATCTATCTGCTAGGCTGATTGAGACTTTTGGGAATTGTAAAAATTTTAGGATAGCACTCAGTTGAAGCAAAATCCTTTGAAAAACATGAGAAATTTTTGGAGTCTGGCAGTTTTGGGATTGGCGATCGCCGGAGTCAATAATTATTTGATACCTGATGTTTGGGCATTGCAGTCTCAACCTGCTGCTGGATCTGTTGTCTCGCGACTAACATCCGCACGCGGCGCGGATGTAGCCCCTGAGTTGACTGGAGAAAGCCAAAATCGGGAAACAATAAAACAGCAAACTGTTTCCAGTTTCCCGAGTTTGTTTTGGGACTTGAACAATTTACCTGAAATTTCCTATTCCCAATTGCTGGAAGTGCTGGCGATCCGACCAGAATCCCATAATACTCCGGGAGAAACCGTTGCACAACCCGAAGACATAGCACGTTTTGATAAGATTGTACAGTATGCAAAACAGCAAAATTTGCCCGATCGCCCGATCGGAGAAATCCTGCAGGCGATCGCCGATAACTTTCTAGGAAAGCCCTACGCCGAGGGTTTGCTGGACAAATCCGGCGAAGAAAAGTTGCTGGTAACGTTGAATAAATTTGATTGCGTTTTGTTTGTAGAGACCGTTTTGGCTATTTCGCGAGGCGTAGCAGTAAAAGATTACGACTATCAAAATTTTGTAAATCGCATAGAAGAACAGCGGTATGTAAACGGTAAAATGAACGGTTATTGCAGCAGATTGCACTATTTTTCCGAATGGATTAACGACAATCAAAAACGGCAAACTGTGGAAAATATTACCGCTCAATTGGGAGGCGTCCCGATGAATAAAACACTAAATTTTATGAGCGGGCACCGCAGCAGTTACCCGCAAATGGTGAAAGACGAAGCGACTTATCAGTGCATTGTCAGCCAAGAAGCAGACTTAGCCAAAACTACGGTTAATTACATCCCGACAAATCAGATCAAAAGTGTTTATTCTCAGTTAAAACCTGGGGATATTGTGGCGGTAGCCACGGAGGTTAAAGGATTGGATGTCACCCACACGGGTTTTGTGTACAGGAATGCAGACGGGAATATGGGCTTAATTCACGCTTCCCCGGCTGGCGCTGTGACAGTTGCTTACGACTTGCAGAGATATATTAGCAGAGTCGAAAGTGCGATCGGCATTGTAGTAGCAAGAGCAAAAACACCTAATTAAATTGGTTCGTAGTGGGGACTTCAGTCCTTTATGAATGCGGACTGAAGCCCCAACGATCAAACCCGATCGAGGTTTGACCTAAAAAAAAGCAGATTATCTAATTTTCCGCTGCAACCAAACCACCAAAACCCACCCGAGAGTACATCCAAAAATATAGCCAATAAAATCCTCCCAAGAAAAACCGCTACCGAGGAACAAACGCCCAAATAATGTAGCGCGAATTGCTTGTAAAAAAGGAGGTCGCCACAGTTGACTAAATTCAACTATGCAGTTAAAAATAAAAACTCCCCATGCAATTTTCCTCAGAGAAACTTGGGGAAAGATGAAAACAATTAGCAGAATCAAGAAAATTTGGTATAGAAAATCACCAAAATAATCGTTAAAAAACTCTCGCCCCGGCCCCGAATAGAATTCGCTGCTTAAACCTACGAACAAAATGGGGATGATGCTCAGCAAAAGGGCAACTCGATAGTTAAAAAAGGGATGCGCGCGATTAAAAGGTGATGCCATTTTAACTTTATTCGGTTCGCAGTAAGGACTTCAGTCCTTTCTCTCAGTCCGCGCAGAGCGGAAAAAAGTTTGTATAACCACGATTTCAGCCACCGAGTACGCGGGTTTGTAACGCAGATTTGATCGATATCAAATCTGGTGTTATTGAACAATTTCGGTGCGAGATACCTTACTATTTCTAGCAGGATTTGGCGTTAATTCAGGCGGTGAGGCTTGAACAGTTCCCCAATCCTTCAAAAAGCTTTTCAGCAAAACCTCTTGCTGAGTGCGAAATCCCTCGACATTTGCCCCGCGATTCATAATCGCAAACCACACAGTTTCTTGTTTTTGAGTTGGCAGCGCCCCGCCCAAAGCGCTAACATTATCCAACGTGCCAGATTTGACTACTGCTAATTTAGGTAGCGCCCGTTCAGAGAGTATGCCTTTATCTTTGCCAACTACAGTTAAGACATCGGCAACTGTCATGCTGTAAGGTTGCAGGTAGCGTTCTAAAGCGATAAACAACGCGCAAGCCGCCCGAGGAGAAATGCGATTTTCTTCGCTCAATCCCGAACCGTTGACGAGTTGAATTTCTGCGGGAGGAACTCCGGTTGCTGCTGCTGCTTTTTGCGCGACTGTTTTGGCGCCGCCGACAGTATCAGCGAGCATATCTGCCATCAGATTGTTGCTGTACTGATTCATTTTTTTGATCAGTTCGGCGAGGGGCAAAGAATAATGTTTGGCTAAGAGCACGGCGCTGGGACTTGCTGGCAAAACTTTTACAGCACCGTCAATTACTATTTGGGGTTTCGGAGTATTTGGAGGGAGTGTTTGATACTGGGCGGCGGCTTCACTGGGCCAGATTTCACTGTTCAATGCTTGTTTGAGCAATTCTCCTGATTTGAGGGGATTTAATTCAAAGTTCATGTAAAATTTATCGACAATTATCAAACTGCCAGTGACTCGCTTGATGCCTTTTTGATTTAAGATGTTACCGAGGGCGATCGCCTCTTCCCAAACAAACAGCGGATCTTCGCTGCCCTCAATAACTAAATCGCCTTTTAATACGCCGTCTTTGATTGTGCCGTTGGTACTAATTAAGGTAATAAATTGATGTTCCGGCCCGAATTGTTGCAGCGCTACGAGAGATGTTGCTACTTTGGTAATGGAAGCGGCTGACAGGGGAACTGTACCTTGATGGTTGGCTAGCAAAGTATTGCCCGATTGCATCCAGATACCTTGGTCTTCTTTGGCAGAACCTTGGGCTGTCAATCCGTTGAGATATTCCTGGATTTTGGTATTTGTGGCGGTTTCGGGATTGTTGACAGAGACTGTTAAGGGCTGACTTGGTTTAACTGGCGGCGGGGAAGATTCGGCTACAGGAGAGGGAGTTGCAAGTTGGGGCGATTTGGTAGCGGCGCATCCGGCGATAATTGTGAGAATGGCGATCGAACTTACAGCAGTCAAGTAGCGGTTTTTCAGCATTACCTTAATATTTTTCATCAAATTTACGATCGTCTGTCGGCACGCCCGAGGGCAAGTTTAGCACTCTTCTTGCGCGTCGGGCGAGCCTCCGGATCTGCGTTACCCAACTCGCGAACCGCTGACATTACCTATCTTCTTCCTTCTCGGATCTTTTTTCGCGCACTTGGCGTCTTCTTGCTTTCGTTAAATAAGTATTCTTTAAATGCTTCGGGATTTTATCTTCAGCGCCTGGGGCCTTCACCCCAGGCCGATCGCGATCGACAAATTCTCGGTAAACTGGTTTATCCAACCATACTTCCCATACTCCCCATACTCAGCGGCACCATTTCGCCGTGTACCGTCAGGCCTAATAACATCGGCTCATTTGCTCGGATCAACTCTCCTGTAAGCGCGCAGCGTTCCTCCTGCTGTGCTGTGGCATTAATGCTGGCTCGAATATCCGATCGAGAAAACATCTGACGATACTCTCCAGACTTCTGCTGCACGTAATTCCAGAGCAAATCTCGAATCAAAGCTTGATAGCCTTGATTGCCCGCGAGATCTTTGAGTCTCTCCTTGAGCTCTTTTTCCAGTCGAATGCTGGTGACTTCCATTTCGGTGGTTGAGGTTCTAGGTAGGGTATGCATAATTTTTCTCCGTGACGGGTGGACATATCTGTAATATCAGTGTAGTATGTTTAAAGCTAGATTTAAAGGTCTCTTACTACTTTCTGCCTACTGTGAAATTTCTCCCCACCTACTCAACCTATCAACCGCAGTGCGATCGCCCCTGGGGTCGCAGCGAGTCGTCACGGCACGTCTTTATGACGGGTTGGGAGACCCTCACAGCGACCTCCCGGGCAGGGCATCGCCTAAATAAACCCGGTTATAGTGGATTAGGACAAAATGCAGAAATTAATTACAGCGAGGTAGACCGAGACGGTCTGCGAGTGGCACAGCCACACCAAGATACGCGAAGCGGGAGGTACAGCTAAACGACTGTACCGACACAGGATGAAAATTTGCATGAAAGCAGTTTTTCTAGCCCCCGCTTCTGAGTAAGAGAAGCGGGGGCATTTGATTGGAGATTTGAGCAATTTGGTAAGGCTTGGGGAACTCGCAAAAAACCAGATGCAGCCAATGCTGGCGTTGCACCCAAAATCCCAATCTAAAATCTAAAATCTAAAATCTAAAATCTAAAATCCAAATGAGGAGGAGCAAGCCGTGACCGTAGTAACTGATGTATTGAGGCAATCTGTGGTGGTGTTTTCTCAGAATTACCTACCGATGAGCCGTGTCAACATCAAACGGGCGATCGTACTTTTGGTAACGGGCAAGGCTGAACCTCTGGATTTTAGCATCGGCAATGGCTGGCTGGTGCGATCGCCCAGCACCAGCATCCACGTACCCGAACAAATCCGCTTGACTTTTGGTAACAGGGAACGGCTTTGGAAAGTTCCGCCGGTCAATCGCCGGGAAGTTCTGCGCCGAGACGCTCATGCTTGCCAATACTGCGGCAGCAACCGGCATTTGACGCTGGATCACGTGATGCCTCGCTCGAAGGGCGGGCCGCATACTTGGGACAACGTGGTGACGGCTTGCGAAGGGTGCAACTCTCGTAAGGGCGATCGAACTCCCATAGAAGCTCAAATGCCTCTGCGAACTAAGCCGAAGGCTCCCATACACCCCACTGTTGCTTTTGCCGAACAGTTTTGGCACGAATACCAAATTGGGGAATAGGGAATTAGTCAGTTGACAGTTGACAGTTGATAGTTGTCATTGGGAATTGGGAATTGGTAATTGGGAATTGGTAATTGGGAATTGGTAATTGGGAATAGGAAAAGATTCTCGATCGAGATGGAGATCGAAAAAATTTTATTTCCCGATCCCAGAGCTTGTCTGAGCCCAATGCCCTATCCTTCGTCTGTGTGTTTAGGATCATCGGAAAATCCCGATTCCCAATGACAACTGACAACTGTCAACAGACAACTGACAACTGACAACTGACAACTGTCAACAGACAACTGACAACAGACAACAGACAACAGACAACAGACAACAGACAAATTTTCAATTCCAAATTTAGGGCTGTCAATATGCTGAAGTTGACTTACACTGAAACGGGCTTTAACCTGGAGCGTTTGGCTCAATCTCCCGAACAGTTAGTGGCGCTGCGAGTTGTGCTGGCTATGCGAGTTGGTCAAAGCATCAGCGTCGAACCGAGCACTGCGGCATTTTTGCTGCCCGCGAATTTGTCGGCGCTGTCTCTGTTGGAATCTGAGGCGCGCCGAGATGATACTGATTCGATCGCCCTTTGTGTTGCTGATGCTGATTTTGTGGAAGTGACTCTGCGCGGTACGTGGATTGGAGATGCGTCTGAGGGGGCCCTGGGGGTGTTTGCGACTGTTTTGAGCGATCGGGCGGAACTGTTGTTGCTCAAACTCTGGCTCGAAACTCAGGCCGCTGCGGAGGTTGTCGGGGAAGTCGGCGATTAATCTCGGATGAAGAAGGAAGAAGGAAGAAGGAAGAAGGAAGAAGGAAGAAGGAAGAAGGAAAAATTCTCCCACTCTCCCACGATCCCCATCGGACCCTCTCCCCCTCCCCTCTCCCACTCTCATTACGGTGTATAAATGAGGTTGAAATAAATGCCGTTATCTTGCAGATTGTCGCCTTTATCGCTAATTCTCACCAAAGGAAGAGCGTAATCTACGCGCAGGTTCACCCGCTGTATCGGTTCCCAGATTACCCCCAAACCCACACCTGCCAAAAATCTCTGATTGGTTAATTTATTAGGATTGTTGGGAACGTTCCACACCGTACCGGCATCGAAAAATGGAGCTAATTGAAGTTTGGGACTTCCCACAGCATCCCGCTGCAAAGTAATCCGATCCTCGATCGACACTCGGAAGCCGTTATCGCCCGAACGGACATTTTGGCGGTAGCCGCGCAAAGATTGCCCGCCGCCAATTACAAATTGCTGCGAAGGCAACAAACTATTAGCAGAAAGCTGCAAGTCGGACTGCAAAATTAATAAATGTTTGTCGTTCAATCGCTGTACTCGCTGCACTTGACCCAGCCAACTCAAAAATTGTCCGTCAGGGACAGAACCTTCGTTTTGAGTAGCATCAAACAAGCTAGTGCCGATCGTAAATTGCGATCGCAAAGCCCAAGCACCCTGGGGGTCGCGCCGAATGTAGTCCTGTCCCAGCTTAATTGCACTCGTAGTGGTGACACCCTTGGAGTCCGGGCCTTCACCAAAAGGAAACGGTTCGCCAGCGAGAAAAGTTCTGCTTGTCTGATAAGTAAAGCCGGCAGATAAGGCAAATTCTTCGATCGGCGTTCTCCGCAGCGGCTGGCGGTAACTCACTTCAAATAAATGCGATTTTCCTGAAATGTCAAAAGCGTCAAAAGGTGCTTGTACGATACTGTTGCGGTTCGGCGCCGCCCTCAATTGCAAAGTGCCGTTCATCGCATTTAGCGGCAAGCGATAGCTGAAATCGAACAGGTCTGAATCGCCGAGCGATCGGTAATAAGCCGCCGCAAGTTCGTCGCCATTTCCTGTTATATTGCGGTGCCGCAAACTAACTCCCAATCTTTCGGAACCGACGCTGGGAGGCGAGTAATTGTCAATGCTGAAACTAGGTTGAAACGGATTAGCTTCCGAGACTCGGACGATCAGAATGCTCTCGCCTTCATTATCCCCAGCCCGCAGGCTGGCTTCTACATTGTCAAATAAAGGATCGACCCGCAGCAGCCGGAGTTGGTCTTCTAATGAAGCTGTGCTTAAAGGCATTCGGGCACCGAGTCGAATCCGGCTGCGGATGTAACTTGGATGCAATCTTTTAGTTCCTTCTACCTCAATTCGGGTCAGCTTGCCTTCGATAACTTGAATTTGGACTACCCCTGCGGTGATAGTTTGGGGCGGCAAGACTGCTCTCGAAGTGATGTAGCCGCGATTGAGGTAAATTTCGGTAATTTTGTCGGCGATTTGTTTGAGCTGTTCTAGGGTGGCAGAACGGCCCTCTAACGGCTTGACTAAGGCATTAATTTCGTCTTGGCTTAAAATTGTGCTGCCAACTACTTGAATTTTCTGCACCTGAATTAACTGATTCGGCAGCGGCAGGGGAACTGGCGACGGGGGGCCCGGCGCAACTGTTGGGGGTGTTTGGCGAGGTTCTGCCGAAGGCTGCGGCGCCGGTTGCAGAAATCGATCGCGATTTGGATCTGGCTGAGTCGGCGGCGGGGGCAGGTTTGGAGGCGCCGAGGGTGCGTTCTGGGCTAAAACATTCCAATGTAGCTGGTTCTGACATTTTGGATCGTTGTCAACCTGATTTTTTGCTTCGGGTTCCGGGATCGCACCACAAGCAGTTTCATTAATTGTCGAACCGATCTCGGGCTTGTTGTCAAGAGGGTTGTTTTCGGGAAAATCGGGGAGTTGATTTAAGTTGGTTGCAGTTTCATCCTGCTTGATTTGGAGTTTTTGCAGTGCTAATACTCCCTTGCCCGGATCGGCTGAGTTGTCAGCGGCGGCGGGCAACCGGGAAATATCGTCAGTTTGGGATATAGCTTGATGGGCATAAAAGCAAGCAATGGGGAGCGCAGTTAGAAGTGAAATCCCTAACCGAAATATTGCAATATTTGCTCTCGGGGGCATAATTAATAATTTTTGTAAAATAAGTTGGTCTGTGGCTTGACTCTGCCAGTTTACCATTTAGTATTGGGCGCAATTTGACCATAAAAATTTGAACAGTCCGGCTTTCAAGAGGCAAGGGAACCATCCATGCTCGTTAGCACAAAAATTTTAATGTATTTATGACGATCGACCAAAAAAACCGGAACAGCCAAAAACCCGGTGGCGATAGCAAATACCGCGCCACCGGGTTTGTAGTATGCCGTGCAAAAGTCATACCATTTGAGATTTGAGATTTGGCAATGACTCGCCCAAAAACGGGTACCGTGCCCCGAACGCTCATCAGTGTAGATCCTAAAATTTTAGACTTCTGTTCGGGCTCCGGTGATTCACGGCGCTGCAAGTAAATCTAAAATCTAAAATCTAAAATCTAAAATCTAAAATCTAAAATCGACTGACTTATGACTACCAGGGTTGAGATCGCGGGCCTACCGCTGCATTCTTTTTTTGAAACTGGTATCGAATTATTTTTTTGTGATTGGTGTTAAATCACTGGGGACTAATGGTTGTTGGGCGATTTTGCCGAGTTCGACTGAGCTCAACACTTCTGACCACTTGAGCGCTAAACTGGCATCGCTGGGAGACTCCACGCGCAATTGAGCTAGAGTTGCCAGGTACTCGTACCAGAGACCTTGTTGGGCGAAGATGCTGAGCCTCGCGCGAGGATCGGGCGATCGGTCCAACTCTGTTTTCACGGTTGGGGCGACTGCGGTGCGGTTGATCCACCCGGAAACGAGAACCTCATCTCTATAGTTTTTTGGGTTGCATTTGATAGTAAAGTACCATTGATAGTTTTTGCCAACTTCCAGGGCTGGCGAGTTGCCGTCGGAGCCGAGGCTGACACTAACGATACCAGCACGGCTCGTTACCATCCGAAAACTTTTTTTGTATACTGTTTTGTCCCTTTCGTCTGCTAGCTCAAACTGAACTGTTTTGTCGATCGCTACGGGAACGTAGTAAAAAAATGTCGGCTTTGCTGATATGGTTTGCCCCATAGTTGATTGGGGAATCAAGGCAGTTAAAGGATTTGTGGCAGTGCATTCTAAGCCGCGGGTTCCTCCCCCTTCCCGCCTTCCGGGTACTCCCTGCTCCGGCGGTTGAAAGCTATTCCACGCGACTCCCAATTGCTGGCTGTTCGGTCTGCTTCCCCTTGGTTCAGGGGGTTGAACTGTTTGCCAGTTGAGGGGTAGCTGCGGTTGTGAGCGGCGGTGGACGCTGTTTGCGGGGCTGTTGAGAGCAAGAGCTGGTAGGAAGAAACTACCAACGGCAACTGCCTCTAAAGACAGAATTAAAGAAAGGGCACCGATGTTTAGAGCCGACTTCCAAGCCATGACGAACCTGCCTTCTGATGAACCTAGGAACTCGATCGCACAATTTTATTCTACCCAAGGTTTTGATGGATATAGTAATCTGTTGTACTTAATTTATATCTTCAGGCAGATACGATTAGTTTGGCTGCTCTGACCAATATGGAATTCTGTGTCGCGTTTTTCAGTGGTAGCTTAGTAGTTATACTTACTTGCATTCACGGCAGCAGGTTGGGCATGGAGCTTGTTAAACCCAACTCAGACAAAGACTAATATTCGGGGTTTTTTAGCTCTGGCAAGAGGCTACAACGCCTCTTTTCGTAAAAAAACCCGGTTGATGCGTCAGTCCTGGATATCAGGAACCTCGGCAATTTTGCCGGTGAACCTCAAGCGATCGGCTACAAGTGACAAATCAGGTTTTCTGTACAATACCGGCAAAAAAATTTAGCATGAATCTCGATTCACCTGTTCTCTCGGACAAACAGCCTTCGGGGCTGCGGATGGTAAGACCGATCGGGGTCTTGGCACTGCACGGCATTGCTTTTTTAGGAAATAGGTTGTTCGCTGTCGATCGCGCCGAAGGGCTGCTATTGGAGATCGATCGAGAAACGGACAACACTACTGTTTTGAATCCCAATCAAACGGCTAAGTTTGCGGGTGCAACCGGGCTGGCGATTTGGGAAGATACTCTCTGGTTTGCGCGGGATGAGGATATTTGTTGCTGTCCGGGCGCAATTCGGGACGGGGCGATGGGTGAACTAAAACCGGAACATTTTGTTTCGCTTTCTTATCCTGCTGACGGAATTGCAGTTTGGAAATCTACGCTTTACGTGACTTGCCAGAGATTGGGCTCTATTCTAGTTTTTGACGTGAAAACGGGTCGGAAAATTACTCAGTTTTGCGCTCCCGGTATTGGGGTAGAAAATATCACTGTCCGGGATGAAGAACTTTGGGTTTGCGACAAGACTGAGCAAACTGTTTACTGTTTGGAGCGGGCAACTGGGGAAATTAAATTTAGCGTTTTGACTCCCTTTGAGGATCCTTCGGGTTTGGCTTTTCACAAGGATTCCCAGACGGGGGAAGAGGTTTTGTATGCGGCTTATGCCGGGGATGAACTTTACATCCGGGATGACCCGAATTCGGAAGATCCTTTTCAGTTGACGAAGCGCGATCGCACTTTTATTCACCCTTTGTATTTTCACTACAATGAAGCCGAGCGCTACGCTCTGTCAAACGGTTTTTTGATGGAAATGTCTTATGTGGAGGAACTGTCTCCTCTCGATGAGGTAGAAATCGAAAATTTGGAGTGGCGGATTGCTTTGCCTTCGGAAACTCACCGGCAAAAGGTCAGGAAAATTACGCCGATCGGAATGCCTTTTACTGAGGAAATTCTAGACGGGGAACGGGTGGCGGTGTTTAAGTTCGATCGCCTGCGGGCGGGGGAACGCCGAATTTTTGGCTGGAAGGCTTTGCTAGAAGTTCGATCGATTAAGTATCAGTTGTCGCCTCGGGATGTCGAAAAGATTCCGAAGCTGTCGCCGGAGTTTGCAGCTAAGTATTTGGTGGATAATGACAATTTGGCGATGGATACGGAGATCGTGCGATCGGCTGCGGTGGCCTCCATTGGCACGGAAACTAATATTCTGAGGCAGTTACTGAGCATTCGCAATTTTGTTTACGACCAACTTTCTTACGGCATCAGGCCTCACATTGACACTCCCGATATTGTACTGCGCCGCGGCATCGGTTCTTGCGGCGAGTACGTGGGGCTGTTGTTGGCTTTGGCAAGGTTGAACCGGATTGCTTGCCGCACCATCGGGCGGTACAAGTGTCCGGCTTTTGCAGACAGAAAAGGTTTGCCCCTGGAACCGGATTTCAATCACGTTTGGCTGGAGTTTTACATTCCGGGTTTTGGCTGGGTGCCGATGGAATCTAATCCCGATGATATTCAAGACAAAGGCCCTTATCCTTTGCGGTTTTTTATGGGTTTGGCTTGGTACCACGTGGAAATTGGCAAGGGAATTCGGTTTCAAAGTCTCACCAGCGGGGGTCTTCCTTTGAATAAGGAGGATGTTTCCGTGGGGAGTCTGGCAATTAATCATGTGAGGTTTACAATTTTGGAAGAGTTGCTGTAAGGTTTGATCGTTCGGAATGCAAGTCCGAGCGAGTTTTATGAGGACTTGCATTCCGAACGATCGAACTAATTTTATTGCGGTTGTACGATCGCAAATAATCTCAAGTCTAAGGCAAGCAGGAGGGGTTGTGGAATTTTCGATTGCTAATTTGCTGGTTTTGGTAGCCTTTGTGCTGTTGCTGACCGTGACTGGCGGGGTCGCTTATTTGACAGCGGTTGAATGGCGCGATCGCAGGCGGTTAGATAAGGCTAAACGGAAAAAAAAGTAGCTGTTTGCTGTTGACAAAGTGCATTTTTTATGATATGAAACACGGCGACCTGGTTGGGTCGCCTTGTTTTTTGATTTGAGGTATTTTCACCGCAGATGATATCCAGTTCCGTAACATAACCGTTATAGGTTTGTAGTGAGGACTTGAGTCCTCATACAAAACTATGATTCACGGGCGGGACGCCCGCGCCACAATAAAAACACTACAATAAACACAGATGAAAAAGGGAATTTTGGAGTAGATATCTTAAGTCCACTGTCGGAAAAAGGTATTTTCTTGCCAAGCAGCGGCGGTACGTTGTTCAAGTGCTGCCATTTCTGTTTTGTTCAGAGGTTTGAATGCTTGGGCGACTTTCAAGTTTTCTTCCAATTGTTTTACTGAGTCGGCGGCGATGACGCAGCAGTGCACGCCGGGAAGTGAAAGCGTGTAGCCCATTGCTTGGTGCATTCCATCTAAAACACCGTTCTGAAATAATTTGCCGTAAGCTGGTATTTTCATGGCTATGACGCCGGTGTTTTTGGCTTTGGCAACTGGTAAAGCGGTGGTAACAAACGATCGCGGGTGGTGTTTTTCGGCGGCGTTGAGGGAGATTAATGTTGTGTCGAAAGGATAGCGCTGCAAGCCTGCGGCAATGATGGCGGGTTCGTGGTGTCCGGTGATGCCGGAAAAACGAATTATTTTTTGCTGTTTGGCTTCTTCGATCGCCTTTATTGCTCCTTTGGCACTGAAAATCTGGTCTAATTCGCTTTGGAATGAGACGTGGTGGAGTTGCCACAAGTCGAGGCGATCGGTTTTCAATCTTTTGAGCGATCGCTCTAAGTCTCTCCACGCGCCGTCTCTGTCTCTGGCGGCGGTTTTTGTGGCTAGGAATAGGCGCGATCGATATGGTGGCAAAACTTTGCCTAAGTTTTCTTCGCTCGGCCCGTACTCGGCGGCCGTGTCAAAATAGCGAATGCCGAGTTCGATCGCGCGTTCAATTTGCGCCGCCGCTTCTGCTTCTCTTCCCTGCTGCGACAGCGGTGTTTGTCCGGCCCCCCCCAAACCGAAAATCGGCACTTTCACGCCGGTGTTGCCTAACAGTCGTTCTGGCATTTTTACTGTGGCGGCCGCCTTGTTATTGGGTGCGACTGCGATTTCCCGATCCTGCTGTTCGATCGCCTTAGCGCCTGCAATGCCGCTGGCTACAGCTATACTGGTCAATATAAAATTGCGGCGAGTTTTTTTGCCGGTCATGGTTTCCGTCTCCTCAGAATATTTGAGTAGAAAATAACCGCTTTTTTGTTCGGACAATACATAGATTTTTAGCGCAAATCTGAGAAATTTTCCCCTATCCGAGGGAGGAGAAGGACGGGGGAAAATCATCTAGAGCAGTTTGAGGGAAAGATTGGCGGACGCTTGGGGTTTTGGGTAATCGGTAATCGGTAGTCGGTAATAGTTAATCAGAAAAAAGCTTGCGGTTTAAAAGCCCAGAAGCCCATCAGCAATTACCCATCACCAATTACCAATTACCAATTACCAATTACCCATTACCCATTACCATCGAGTGCCTCATCTATCTGAGAAAGGCTATATGTGCCGATCGACTATTGGTCAATTATCCAGGCGCGAATCAGTTCGTTTACCTGTTCTGGTACTTCGTCGTGGGGACAGTGACCGGCTTTGATAAAGTGTTCTGTTAACTGCGGATAGTGTGTGCGAAATTTGGCGCTTCTTTCTGTGGAATTCATCCACGGATCGCCTTCTCCCCACAGCATTAGCAACCGGCATTTTAATTGACTCAGCAATACGTCAATTTTTTCGCCTTGGGGTGTTCGGAATACGGAGGCGAATACTTTGGGGGCACCGGGATCGCAGGAGGGTTGGTAAATTTCCTCTACTAATTGGTCTGTGACGGCGCTTTGGTCGAGATAAACTTTTTCTAGAGTTTTCCGAATTGTCGATCGCTGGCGCACGTACTGGAACAGCAGAAAACTTGCCCAATCTTGCTGAAATAAGGTTTTAGCTACCGCAGATACGGCTTTTTGCAAGGGCGGGGCTTCAGGTGCCGGCTGCGGTTCGCTGAAGGGGCCGGCGCTGTTGATTAAGATGAGTCCGGCTGCTGATTCGGGACGCTGGGCTGCTACGCACAAGGCGGCGTAGCCTCCGAGGGAGTTGCCCGCTAGTACGGCGGGCCGGCCGATGATGGTGGTGATGAAGTCGTGGAGTTGGTCGCGCCAGAGGTCGCCGCTGTACTGGATGTCGGGTTTTGCCGATCGCCCGAATCCGATCAGGTCGATCGCCCACACTTCAAAGTCTTTGCTCAGGCCGCTGATATTTTTGCGCCAGTGGTCTGTGGACGCTCCAAAACCGTGAATTAACAGCAGGGGAGGGCGTTCGGGATGTCGATCGCTAGATCGAACATAGTACACTGAATGGCCCCGCCATTGCCAGTAGGTGCCGGCGATAGGGGCTGCGGTGATGGCTGGGGTTGCTTGCATGATGTAAAGAAATAAGTATTTACTTTAACTATTGTATCGCGAGGTTCAGATTTATGAAGTTGTGCTAAGGCGCCGGGGTTTAGCCAGCAAGGGATTTGTCAATTTGGGCGAGTTGGGCGAGTGCGGGCGATCGCGCTCAGAATCAATAACTTTTGTAACAAATATTGATTTGGTAAAGGCCGCAGCAGTGGGAACTCAGTGCCCGCCGATCGCGTTTGGGAAATATATGGGGTCTCGGGTGCAACACACTTAGGTATGATAATTTGGCTCGTTGGTGGCAAGTAGGAGTTAGGGGCGATCGGGGCCCTCGCAGGGTGGCGGCTGGCCTCTCCCATTGGCGAGGCTGAAGGGATCGACTTTTTAATAGATATTTCCGATATTTTCAAGGTGGGGATCGTTTGCTAGGGAGCTGTTGACGGCTTCAGGAGGCAGGGGTACTGCTTCGCTGCGGTAGCAAAAGCTGGCATCAAAAATCTGGCGGCAGGTGAAACTTATAAGTAAAATTACTGGTGGTGGCCGGCATTCGTTTCTGAGAATCGCAGAATATTTTGTGATGTGGTTTGCTTTTCTTAACGGCTTTGATACTCTAAGATAGAAATAGAGCTGCGCCGCTCAATTAATTAGCATTTTGAATACTAGGGAGCCAACTATGCAGGGTGTGAAGTTTATCCACCTGAAAGTTAGGGAGTTTTCTGAGTGATTGCTATTTCACCCCGTCCGGTCGTCGGACGCAATTGGATTACGATTAGCTTCGCTTCTACCCTATACCTTTGTCCTATTTTGGATCTGCTCCTAGCAGAGGTTCCGGCTCACTGGCAAGCGGAATTGCGGTTGGGGCTTCAAGAAGCTTTGGTAAATGCTGCTAAGCATGGAAACAAGTTAGACCCCGGTAAAACTGTTGGAGTCCGTTTTTCGATCGTCCAAAACGAATATTGGTGGGTAATATCGGATGAAGGTTCTGGCTTTAACGCCCCTTGCGGTTGCGACCTTTATACCGATAATTGCGATAGTGATGTTGCAGATAATTCTGCACTCCCCCATGTTGAACAAGAATGTGGTAGGGGGCTGTTTATCCTTTACCAAATATTCGATCGGGTTGACTGGAATTCTCAAGGTACAGAGTTACGGCTGTGCAAAGAACTTCCCAGTCGCTACCGGCTGCCTCGCTTGCGCTAAAACTGATATTTGGCAGAATTTTGCACGTCAGTTAAACCTGCCAGTTTTTCTGTTGCCGGGGTCAACCTGGGATTGAAAAGTTGGATACTCAGGCTACTGATAGTTGATAGTAATGCAAAATGTGAGTTTTGAGTGAGAAAAGTATAAATCTTTTTTAGCTCGCAATCGCGCCGCTCGATCGAGCGGCGCGATTGTGTTAGTTTTGAGCGACCCATCAAATATTTATAGCAGTTGACAGTTGACAATTGACAGTTGACAGTTGACATAGGGGAATCAAACCGTTTAGGGTACAGGGGTTTCGGGTTCTATTCATGAGGTTGTATAGGTCTTAAAAGCCAAGAAGGTTGCTATAACTCATGCAAGGCTTTCGCGCTGGGAGGCACGTTAGCTTTCGCGAGCTTTGATGAAAGACATCTCAAAACTCCACATTAAGCTGTTGCCCATTTAAATTGCATATTTAAATGCCGTATTTCCCGCCCTTCTTCCCCTCTCCCCCTCTCCCCTTCTCCCCCCCTCGAAGCTGCACAGCAGCTTATTTGCCGTGAGTCGGACAGGGAGGAGCAGAGATCGATCGATCTAGCCATCCAGCCGCTTGATTTAAGCGCGGGAGAGCTTCTTCGGGCTGATTTTTGAGCAAAAAGACCAAAGCTGCTGCAGCTTGCTCTGCGGCGCGCGCGGAACGGTTGGCTTTGAGGCGGTGCCAATCTTTTTCAGAAATGGCGAGGCGCGCTGCTAGGGCTTGAGCCAGTTCTACTGTGCTAAGCTCGTTGAGGTTGACAGTTTTGGTTGTTTGTGTAGTTTCAAGCATAGATGGCATTGATAGCGATTTGGCTGCGGTTTCTGAATTGAAAAAATATACTGCATATAATAACAACTTAATTGGGAATCGGTTTTTTAAGTATTGTCAGGTTTGCAGATCGAAATGCCTCAACAGCCGTCAGAGTTAAATCACCAAGAGCAAGAAAATGAGTTTGTGCAGGCGCTAGAAGCAGTGGAGCGATCGCTCGCGGCAGTCAAAGAGCGTTACACTCAGATTCAGGTCGATCGACAGCGCCAAGCCGAACTCGGCCACCGGCGCGAAGATGTGCGACAGTCTCTGCGCCAAAATCCATTGCCGCAACTTAAGAAAGAATTGCGGGAAATTGAGCAAGAACTGGAAACGATCGAGTTAAATTTAGAAAGCAGCCTGTTTTCTTGGGGAAGCATAAAACAACCTTTTTGGCAAGCAGTTCGCTTTGGGGGACTCGGCATTTTGATCGGTTGGATGTTGAAATCCTATGCAGGTTGAACAAAGTTGGGATTTTTGATTTTTTTATTTACCGCAGAGGGCGCAGAGGGCGCAGAGGAAGAGAAAAGAGAGAAATATGGCAATAAGGTTCAGCTAGCGCTTGTCATTGCGAGCTCTATAGCGAAGCAATCGCCGAGACTTTTTCGGTTTTCAATTAACAAAGGGTGCGCGGGCCAGCAATTACCTTTTTAACCCAAGCTGATTGAGAAATATGGTGCAAAATATTAAATAAACAGGAGTGGATATGAAAAATCAACGAATTGCAGCAATTTTGCGCGCCGGGGAACCTGACGAAACTGTAACCGTTCAAGGTTGGGTTCGTACCAAACGCGAATTAAAAGAATTTGCCTTTGTCGAAGTCAACGACGGTTCGGCGATGGCTAATTTGCAAGTAGTCATCAATGCCGATTTGCCTGACTTTGAAAATGTAATCAAACAACTGAATACAGGTGCATCTGTAGAAGTGTCGGGTGTACTGGTAGCGTCTCCGGCGAAAGGACAGCGAATTGAGTTGAAAGCCTCACAAGTACAAGTTTATGGCGATGCAGACCCGCAAACTTACCCGCTGCAAAAAAAGCGCCATTCCTTTGAATTCTTGCGGACAATCGCCCATTTGCGGCCGCGCACAAACACCCACGGTGCTGTCTTTCGAGTCCGCAATGCTTGTTCGGCGGCCGTACACCAGTTTTTTCAAGAACGCGGTTTTTTATGGGTTCACACTCCGATTATTGCTGCTAGCGACTGCGAAGGTGCGGGGGAAATGTTCGCTGTTACCAACTTTGATTTAAAGAATGTGCCGCGCACTGATTCGCAAGAGGTTGATTATGCTAAAGACTTTTTTGGAAAGCGCGCCTATTTAACAGTTAGCGGCCAGTTGGAAGCGGAAGTGATGGCGATGGCTTTCGGCAATGTTTACACTTTTGGCCCGACTTTCCGAGCGGAAAATTCTAATACTTCGCGACATTTGGCGGAGTTTTGGATGATTGAACCGGAAATGGCTTTCTGCGATTTGCAGGGAAATATGGATTTGGCTGAGGCGTTTTTAAAGTACATTTTTAACTTTGTTTTGGAGCATTGCCGCGAAGATATGGAGTTTTTCAACGAGCGGATTGATAAGACTGTTTTGGCTACTGCTGAAAATATTATTAACAATCAGTTCGAGCGGATTACTTACACGGAGGCGATCGCACTTTTGGAAAAAGCCGACAAAAAGTTTGATTTTCCGGTAAGTTGGGGCTTGGATTTGCAGTCGGAACACGAGCGTTATTTGGCGGAAGACTTGTTTAAAAAACCGACAATTGTCAGCGATTATCCCGTCGGGATTAAAGCATTTTATATGCGTTTAAATGATGACGAGAAAACGGTGCGAGCAATGGATGTTTTGGCTCCTAATATTGGGGAAATTATCGGCGGTTCGCAGCGGGAAGAAAGGCTGGATGTGTTGGAGCGGCGCATGGAAGCCCAGGGTATGAATAAGGAGGAATTGTGGTGGTATTTGGATTTGCGCCGCTACGGTACTGTGCCTCACGCTGGGTTTGGTTTGGGATTTGAGCGGTTAGTGCAGTTTATGACGGGAATGGGGAATATTCGGGATGTAATTCCGTTTCCGAGAGCGCCTTTGACTATTGATTTTTAGTTGAGGTTCGTAGTGAGGACTTTAGTCCGCATTCATGAAGGACTAAAGTCCCCACTACAAACATCTTAACTGGTTCCAAGGCTCCAGCCTGGGAAACTATATCCAGAGGCTCTGCCTCGCTTGGTAAAATGGAGGCAGAGCCTCCCGATCGGCGTTACCAGGCTCCAGCCTGGTAACGAGTAATCTAAAATATAAAATCTCAAATGGTATGAGCTAATGGTACTTCAAATCCCATCGAGTTCCAAAGCACCAACTGTCACCTGGGAAGCCTTACCAGCCGACTTTGTATTACCGGACGAGCCCGTGGAAAATATTCAACAACCACCCCTTGCGGCCGCTCTCACCGATGCTCTGGGAGCCGCTGGACTTATTGGGCCGATCGCCCTAATCGGTTCCAATTTTGGACTGGTAGCGACTGTAAACAAGCAGACTGTAGTCAAAGCACCGGATTGGTTTTACGTGCCGCAAGTGCATGGAGTTGCAGAGGGCACGATTCGCCGCAGTTACACGCCGAATCTGGAGGGTGCGCCGGTATCGGTGGTGATGGAGTTTTTGTCTAATGAAGATTACGGCGAACTGTCGGTGCGATCGACTCCTCCCTACGGCAAGCTCTACTTCTACGAACAGATTCTGCAAGTGCCCACCTACGTCACCTACGACCCCTACGAGCCCAAGCTGGAAGTGCGGTATCTGCAAAATGGAGCCTATGAAACGCAGGCTGCTGATGCTGAGGGACGGGTGCGGATTCCAGAGTTGGATTTGTGGCTGGGGATTTGGCCGGGGGAACGGCTGGGCCAAACTATTAACTGGCTGCGCTGGTGGGATTGGCAGGGAAATTTGCTGCTGTGGAGTTCGGAACAGGCCCAACAGGAACGGCTGCAGGCCCAACAGGAACGCCAGCGGGCAGAACAGGAACGTCAGCGGGCGGATTTATTGGCTGCAAAGTTGCGCGAGTTGGGTGTCGATCCCGATCGGCTGGCGTGAAATAGAAATCAGCAAAGCCTTGGCGGTTCTCACTTAAAGTAAAAGAAAGGAATAATCGATTACCTGGAAGTTTGCAACTTCTGATTCAACATTTCTAACGCCTTCGCGAATTGAGGATCGGCAATAGTCCCAATTTTACGATCGCGAAACAGGTCTTGCTGTTGCCTATCAGTCAGTTCTACGACTACATCAGGATTGAGTCCAGTTCGGTTAATATCTCGTCCTGTGGGCGTTAACCATTTTGCGATCGTGACTGCTAAACCTGAGCCATTCTGGAGTCCGCGTACAGACTGAATAGAATTATAACCTTCGGTTCTTGTTCCGACCAAGCTTGCTCGTTTATTTTCCTGCAAGGCTGCCGCAACGATTTCGCTGGCACTAGCAGAATTATCATTGATTAGGATAACTAAAGGTTTCTGGGTGAGTGCGCTATGATTGGCCTTCATCTGGTCTTGTATTCCATCGCGTTGAATCATACTAACAATGATGCCTCGATCGAGCCACATCCGAGTGATGTCAATGCTTGCTCTTAACAGGCCACCTGGATTAGAACGAAGATCGAACACATAGCCTTTTACATTCTGTTTCTCCAAAGCTTCGATCGCCGCCTTCATATCCTTAGCAACCTGAGCACTGAACTGATTTAGCCGAATATAACCAACCCGACCAAACGCAGTTTCCTCAACACGATACCGTACAGGAATATTTTCTGTATTGGCACGTTGAATTCTAAAAGTGAGGGGCTGACCATTACGAAGAATACCCAGAGTAACATAGGTTCCCAGGTTTCCTTGTAGCAGTGTCAGGACTTCATAAAAAGCCTTCCTTTCGACTGGTTTACCATCAATTGTAGTGATGATATCATTTGGCAAGATTCCGGCTTTCTGTGCCGGGGAATTTTCCGTAGGCTGAATAATCGTAACGCCTTGAGTATCCCGGTCATTTATAATTTCAAGTCCGGTTTGGGTAATATTAGCACTGGTACTCTGCAAACTTTCGTATGCGACTGGATCGTAGAAAGCGGTAAATGGATCGCCCAGCAGCTTCAACATCTCTCGAATTGCTTGATATGCCTCTTCATAGGAACCATAGGACCGATTCAAATAGCGTTGACGAATCGCATTCCAGTCCTGCTGATTGAATCTCGCATCAATGTATTGACGCGAGATTATCTGCCAAACTTCGTCCACTAAGGCCTTTGGGCTGTCCTGAGCCGTGGTACTGGTGGGAGAATTAACTGGTTCGGGGGTCGATGGATTTGCGATCGCACCTGGCTGCATGAATTGATTTGTCAGAAGTGCGATCGCGAGCAGTTTCAAAAACCGGGAATAAATAGGACTTAAACGCATACGGAACACCTGATTAAGAAAGAATAATGACGGCTTTACCGCTATTTTTTGCTACGAACTTATACCAAATCCGGGTTAAATACTTCCTTGATATCTTAGTCAGCTTGGAGTGGACTTCGTTTGTGGAGTTTGACCTCAAATTCGCATTCCCGGGCCGGTTCGCCACATACGAATTTGAGGTCAAAAGCGATTTCAATCACCTCCTTCATAACAGAGATAACGAACCAGGATTGGGTATGATGTCCGATTACCGATTAAGTCGCTGAGGGAATTGTGATATCAACAGATTGCACTTTTACCGAACTTCCCAAACTCGATAACGGCGGTTCAATTGCCGCCGTATTTCCCACTACTAATGTTACCAGATTCTCCGGTTTCAAGTAAATCTTAGCTACGCGCTGCACGTCGGCAATTGTTGCTGCTTCGATGCTGCGGCGGTACCGAAAAATGAAATCTTCGGGATAACCGTAGTATTCGTAGCGCATTAGTCGAGACAAAGTTTGACTGGGATTTTCAAATTTGAAGATGAAAGAATTGAGGGTGGAATCTTTAGCAAAAGCTAATTCTTCGGCGGTAATTGGTTCGGTGCGGATACGATCGATCTCAGCGCGAATTGCCTTGATAAACGGTACTGTCGCGTCCGATCGCGTTTGGCCTCCAGCCACAAACGTCCCCGGATAGTCAAATCTCGGACTCCAAGCCGCGTATACTGTGTAAGCTAAACCTTGGCGCGATCGCACGTTATTGAACAAACGGCCACCAAAGCCGTTCAAAACCCCGTTCATTACGTCCAAAGCACCGTAATCTGGACTGCTGAGCATCCCGCCCAAATGTCCCATTTGCACGTAACTTTGACTTAATTGCGGCTGATTTACCAAAAATATGCCGCCGCCCTTTACTGGTGATACCGTTGGTAGCGCAGGCGCTTCTGCACTTTGACTCGGTTCCCAGTTGCCGAATTTTTGCTCGACGAGCGATCGCATTTTAGCTGTATCAAAGTCGCCAGAAATACCCAAAATCATATTCTTGGGGTGGAAATATTTCTGGTAGAAACTCACCACATCGTCGCGGGAAATATTCGCGAGAGTTTTGTATTCTACCGTGCGCGCGTAAGGACTGCGAGATCCATAAATTAACTTTTGAAACTCGCGGCCGGTAATATCGTTAGGATCGTCATTGCGGCGGGCGATCGCACCTTGAGTTTGGTTCTTCGCTAAATCCAACTTTTCCTTAGCAAATATTGGCTCCCGAATCACTTCCGCAAATAAGTCAAACACGGGTTCCAAATCTTCAGCTAAAGCACTAAAATTAGCGCTGCCCGAACTAACATCAATCCCCGTTTCTACCGAAGCTGCTCGCTGTTCTAGCAACTGATTTAGTTCATCAGCCGTATGCCGGCTCGTGCCGCCAGTTCGCATCACTTCTCCCGTCAAACCTCCCAGTCCGAGTTTATCGGCAGGTTCAAAGCGCTCGCCCGTGCGAAATAGCGCCGTTCCCCCGACTAACGGGAGTTCCCGGTCTTCCATAAGATACACCCGGATGCCATTTTTCAGCTCGAAGCGAGTGTATTTAGGCAGTTTAATTTCTGGCACCGCCGGGAATGTTAATTCGTCGTAGTGTTTCGGTGCAGCCGCTAAGGAAGGTAACAAATTAAACGTGCCAAGTGAAACAGTAAAAAAGCAAAGCGACAGCAGAAATAACTTTACTTTTTTCAGTCTCAATTTAGTCCTTTTCATTCTTTCTCCAATGTTTCCTAATTTGACAATTCGAGGCAGAGCCTCGCCGATATGCGTTCCCAGGTAGAGCCGGGAAACGAGTGTTTCTTGCCTCTTTCTTCTTCCCTCTTTTTACCCTGAGCGAAGCAGAAGGGCCTTCTTCCTTTTTCCTTCTTCCTTTATTTCATAAGTTGACAATTCGAGGCAGAGCCTCGCGGATATGCGTTCCCAGGCAGAGCCTGGAAACGAGTGTTCCTTCTTCCTTCTTCCTTCTTCCTTCTTCCTTCTTCCGACTTCCATCGGACTTCCATCGGACTGACATCCGTTACATCCGTTACATCCGTTACAGAATCCGTTGCCGAACTTCCTTCTTCTTACAGTGGCAAAAGCTTACCAATCGTGCGATTTTCCGGGCGGAAAGTTGCCTGAGCGACACGCTGAATGTCAGCGGGAGCAACAGCCGCGATCGCATCCAATTCCTTGAACAAATTTCGCCACGAACCAGTTTTCACTTGATAGTCCAGCAGCGAAAAGGCCATGCCCATATTAGAATTGAGCGATCGCAACAAACCCGCTCTCGCCTGAGTTTTCACCCGTTCCAACTCTGCATCAGACACCGGATCAGTTTTCAGGCGATCGATTTCCTTGCTCAAAGCTACTGCTACCTCATCAACCGTGCGGCCCGGAGCAGTTTGAGCGTAAAATAACATCAAATTCGGATACTTATCCCCCGGATAACCGCTGAAACCTTGAGCAGCCAGCGCCAATTGCTGCTGTTCTACCAAAGATTTGTAAAGCCGAGAAGTGCGGCCATCGCTGAGCAAAGAACCAATCATTTCATAAATCGCATTGTCGGGATGATTCATCGCCGGCCGGTGGTATCCTTCCAAATACCAAGGTTGAGTTTTTAATTTCAGCGTCACTTCCTTAGTTTGCGTTTGGGGAGGTTCCACAATCTGCAATTCTGGAGGCGCTGGTTTCGCCTTGTAACGGCCGAAATAAATTTGAGCGAGTCGCTTCACCTCCGAAGCTTTCACGTCTCCTACCACCGCAACAGTCAGCTTGCTGGGGACGTAGTGAGTCTCGAAAAACTTCTGCACGTCGCTGCGGCTGAGGTTTTGAATGTCTTCAGTGGAGCCAATTACGGGGCGGCGGTAGGGATGAGCAGAGAAAGCTTTGTTGGCAAAAACTTCAACCATTTGTCCGATCGGAGAATTCTCGGTTCGCAGCCTGCGCTCTTCTAAAATTACCTGTTTTTCTTTGTAAAATTCCCGAAATACTGGTTCTAGAAATCGCTCGGATTCCAGCGACATCCACAGTTCTAACTTGTTAGCTGGCAGGCTGTAAAAATACATTGTGGCGTCGGTGGAAGTAGCGGCATTTAGTCCCACTCCGCCGGCTTGTTCGACTATTTTGCCGAGTTCGTTGCGCTTGACAAATTGCGAAGCTTCGGCTTCAACTTTGTCAAATTCTGCTTTTAATTTGGCGACTTCTTCAGTTTTGCCGCTGGCAAGAGCTGCTTGCATTTGCTCGAAGAGCTGGTCTTGTTTTTCTAGCAGCGGCTTTTCGGCTTGGTAGTCGGTAGTGCCGATTTTTGGCGTGCCTTTAAAGGCTAAATGTTCGAGATAGTGAGCGACACCTGTTTGACCGTCGGGTTCGTTTGCGCCGCCGACATCGGCGTGAATCAGAAACGATGCTACGGGCGCTCGGGGCCTTTCGAGCACGATGAATGTCATGCCGTTGTCGAGCTTAAATTCGGTGACTTGGCTGATTACTCGATCGAGCGACGGTTGAACAGAGACTGCTTGGGAGCCGCTAGCGGGGTTGGAGCGGGCGAGGGCGATTTCGGGGGAAATTCCCCACCACAGCAGTACAGTGGCCAGCACCGAGGCGATGAATCGAGTTTTGGGGTTGGGCGATTCCCTACGGGATAGCTTCGCCTCACGGGGTTTTTGGAACTGCGGGATCATTCGATTTTAGATTTGAGATTTGAGATTTTAGATTTTGGGTTGTCAAACAAAAAAATGTTTGTGCTCGGCGGCCAGAGATTCTTTTCTAAGGATAAAGATTTTTTGAGGCATAAGCGATCTGTTGCGCCGCAGATGTTACGCTGATACAGCCAATCTCAAAAAGGGTCTGGGGTCTGGCGAGGAGTTTTAAGTGTGGGATTAAAGCCTCGCACAACTTAAAACTTAACATTATTTAGCCCTTCAGTCCCCAACCCGCATTTCCAAGCCGCCAATTATCCATTGCAAAGCCATGCGAATTTTTAATCAGTCTCCTCCTTCAGAAACAGAAACCAAGAAGCGGATTTTACAAGCTGCTCAGCGATTGTTTGCCCGCAGCGGATACGACGGCACGACAACTCGCGATTTAGCAGCGGCGGCGGGCGTGGCCGAGGGTACGCTATTTCGGCATTTTGATAATAAAAAAGCGATTTTGATTGAGGTGGCGACAGAAGGATGGGTGGAGTTGCTGACGGATTTGCTGACAGAATTGAGCGAGATGGGCAGTTATAAAGCAGTGGCTCAGGTGATGCGGCGGCGGATGCTTAATATTCGCGAGAATAGCGACATGATGCGGGTGTGTTTTTTGGAGGCGCAATTTCACCCGGATTTGCGCGACAGAATTCAGTTGGAAGTCATCGGAAAAATGAGCGATGTGGCTGAGGCTTTTTTTGAAACCGCGATGGAAAAAGGAGTTTATCGGAAGATGAATCCGAAGATTGTCGCTCAGGTATTTTTGGGAATGTTTGCAGTCGCGGGCTTCAGTCAAAATACGATTATGGAGCCGAATGCTTCTGTGCAGCAAATGCAGGAAATGGCTGAAGGACTCGCCGATATTTTTTTGAATGGGGTTTTAGTCAAGGATGAATAATTAGTCATTAGTCATGAGTCATTGGTCATTAGTCCTTAGTCATTTGTAGGTGGTTATTTTTTCGTTCTTGGTTAGTGGTTATAATAACCAATAACCACTAACCAATCACAATCCCCTATCACCAATCACCAATTACTCTATAAACTCGTACATTTGTTGCACCCACTTCTCCCGATTTTGCTGCCATTCATCCGTCATTACTTCCCAAGTTGTATTGCTTTCAAGTTCCAGCAATAGATTTGATACTTCTTCAAGCGTCGATGCTATGTGACATTCTTCCACCCAACCTTGCCGGATCATTTTCCAGTAAGTTTGTACCGCTTGCTGCTGAAAATTTGCTTCTAATTCAACTAGCAATTTTGCTAGATGTTTTTCGTCAATTGCTGCTGACACCTCGCTCATCCAACTGTTGCGAGGTTCTTTCCATTCTTCCGTCACTGCGTCCCCGTTTAGGTGGGCTTCAAACTCTAGCAGTAATTGGTTTAGTTCTACCATATTAAATTTTGTCTTGTTTGCAGTTGGTGCTATGATTATACAATTTTTATTCATTAAGATTGTTGGTTCTTTATAATGAGCGATGTGGCTGAGGCTTTTTTTGAAACGGCGCTGGAAACAGGAGTTTATCGAAACATTAATCCGAAGATTGTCGCTCAGGTATTTTTGGGAATGTTTGCAGTCGCAGGTTTCTGTCAAAATACGATTATGGAGCCGAATGCCTCTGTGCAGCAAATGCAGGAAATGGCTGAAGGACTCGCGGATATTTTTCTGAATGGGGTTTGGCAAAAAGATGAATAATTAGGGCAACATGGAAAAGTTATTATGGGCAAAATTTTGGACTATTCTATTGGGCTGCTAACGCAGGAAGACGAGCCTTTTCTGTGGCAAATGTTGTATGAAGCGGCGCACATGGCAGCAGAAGGTGAATCAACGGTGCAAACTGTTGTGAATCATCCTTTAATTGCGAAATATGTCCAGAATTGGGGACGTGCAAACGATCTGGGCTTCGCAGCAATCGAATTGAACGGCAGCCAGCCACTAGGAGCCGCCTGGCTGCGTTTGTTTACAGAGGATGACAAGGGGTTTGGCTGGGTTGACGATACTACCCCGGAATTGGCGATCGCCGTTCTTCCAGAATATACAAACCAGGGTGTAGGAACGCAGTTGCTTGCTCGTTTGTTGTCAGCAGCAAAAGTCTCTTATCGCTCAGTATCCCTGAGTGTCAGAAGCTCAAATCGGGCCCTGAGTTTGTACGAGCGATCGGGCTTTAAAGTAATTGAGGGAAGCGAGACAATCAACCGTACTGGAGGGACATCATTCACCATGAAAGTTGATTTTGATTGAGTAAATTATTACTCTTGGTACTCGTGCATTTGCTGTACCCACTTCTCGCGATTCTGCTGCCATTCATCAGCCATAGCTTCCGAATTTGTATTGGTTTCGAGTTCCCGCAATAAACTTGATACTTCTTGAACAATCGAGGCTCCCAGACATTCTTCTACCCAACTTTCCCGGCGCCCTGTCCACTGAATATCCACCGATTCCCCCTGCAAGTTTGATTCCAATTCAACTAGCAATTCGGCTAAATATGTCAGGTTAACGGATGCTGCCACATCGCTAACCCAACTTTCCCGGCGCTCTTTCCATTCTTTTTTCACTCCTTCCGATTTGAGGTTTCTTTCAAAATCTAACAGTAATTGATTTAGTTCTACCATCTTAAATGTTTGATTGTTTGTAGTTTATGCTACAATTTTACCAAAAATTTAACAAAAAAAAGTGTTAAATTTTTTAAAGATTGCGGTTGCAGTGAAAGTACAGAATAGATAACTGAAATAATGAGCGAGGAATTTACTTTAGATATGCTAGACATTCCCAGCAGTTGGAGGCGCGGTGAAGGGGACTGGACTGGAGTAGCGGCGGCTCTTGCTAAAGGGGAAACTGTAGAAGTAATTCAAGAAGTTGGTTCTACTTTGTGGCGAAACAGTCTGCCAGAAAAACATTCTTTGTATTGGGAGGGGGAAAATCTATCAACTATCAAAGCCCGAATTTGGATTAGTTTCACGCAGAGAAGATTTTCGCCAGAATCTGCTTTGCCAAAGGTTCAGTGGCATCCGAGAGTGTTGTGGGTAGGGATAGGCTGCGAACGCTACACAGCGCGAGAATTAATCGAAACTGCGATTCAAAATGTATGTCGCGCTAATCATTTAGCGGAAAGTGCGATCGCAGGTATTGCTACAATAGACACTAAAGCAGGTGAAGTCGGCTTGCTGGAACTTTGTCAAGAGCGAAACTGGCCGTTAAAAACCTTTGCTGCTGACATTTTAAGTTCCGTAGAAGTCCCCAATCCTTCAAATATTGCAGCAAAAGCAGTCGGGACGCCCAGCGTAGCAGAAGCTGCGGCACTTTGTGCGATCGCACAAATTGTAACCGCCCACAAACACAAAAATACGCAGATACCCATCAATCATCTGAGTTTATCTGCGTTGAGGGGCGGTTCGCATCCCCTCTTAGTTCCTAAAAAAATATTTCGCAGTCAAAATCCCCCCCCTTTACAAGGGGGGGTTAGGGGGGGTTCTGCTGTTACAGTAGCCGTTGCAGTTTGCCCGATCGACTATCTAGGATAATATCTTATTCAGTCAAAGTGCGATCGAAATTCACAAATCGACCAATCAACCCAGAAACAAACGACAGCACAATCGAACCGAACAAAGCAGGCCAAAAACCGTTAATCGCAAAACCGATACTAAAGGCACCCGCCAACCACGAAGCCAGGGAAAGCGAAATCGCATTCACCACAAACAAAAACAAACCTAAAGTAAGAATGCTCAAAGGCAGCGTCAGCAATGTAATAATCGGCCTGACAACCGCATTGACAAATCCGATAACCACAGCAGCCACCATCGCCGCCGAAAAGCTCGTCACCACAATACCTGGTACAATCTTAGCTGTAATCACCAGCGAAACCGCTGCTACTACCCAAGTTAAGAAAAAACTTAGCATATCGTTTTTTTCATCTCCATCACTATTAATTGAGATTGTAACTGTTTAGTCGATCGACCAAAGTTCGGGATACACTACGAAATACCCACCTTGCGAGAATATCAGACTTATGAAACTCCGGCAACTAGCAGCATTCCTCTTGGCGCTAACTATCTTCATCCTCCCGCGCCCAGCCCAGGCTCAATCTAAATATTACGCCCCGCCGCTGTCCTTTAGCAACGCCGAACTGACAAGACGCGATTTTTCCGGTCAAATGCTGCGCGCCGCTGAGTTTTCTAACGCTAATATGGACTTAACTAATTTTTCTAATGCCGATTTGCGGGGGGCAATTATGAGCGCTTCGGTGATGACTCAGGCGAATTTGCACGGAGCCAATTTAACTAATGCCATGATAGATCAAGTTAAATTTACTAATGCTGATTTAAGCGATGCAATTTTAGCAGAAACAATTTTGCTGCGTTCTACTTTTGACGGAGTTGATATCACTGGTGCTGATTTTAGTGACGCAATTATGGACGGCGCACAAGTTAAAGAATTGTGTACAAAGGCCAGCGGGATTAATTCTAAAACAGGGGTTTATACTCGCGATTCTTTGGGATGCCGCTGAGATCATCTCCGGTCAATTACTGATGATTGTTTGTTGGGTGGGGGCGGGTTTTTGAGATTGTTTGTTTCGGGGGATTATTGTTGGTGGAACCCGCCCCTACGAAACCATATTTTGTAGGGGCGGGTTCACCAACAATATATAACAATTACCAACCATCTATATAAACCCGCCCCCACACCACGAATAATTCACTTGGCTTTGTTTTGAGAAGCGGCATAATGCTCGCTCATTAACTGATTGACTTCTGGATTGTAAATCCGCAGATAATTCCAGTAATTCTCAAACACCGATTTCACGTATCCTTTCGTTTCAGGAAACGGAATCTTTTCCGCAAAAGCATCCGGGTCACTAAAACTAAACCTCTTCAACCAATCTGCTACTGCATTCGGCCCGGCATTGTAACTCGCCACAGCTAACATCGAGTTATTCTTGTACTCGTCGTGAGTGTGATCCAAATACCACGTACCGAGTTTAATATTGTCGTCCACATTCTCCAAGGAATACTTTTTGAGGCTGATTTTCTCAGCAACCCAAGCTCCTGTCTCCGGCATTACTTGCATTAAACCGGTGGCGCCAACTGCTGATTTGATTGCGGGCATAAACCGCGATTCTTGCCGAATTAATGCTGTCACTAATACTGGATTTATTTTGCGTTCTTGCGACCATTTTGTAATGTTTTCTAAGTAAGGAAAAGGATAAAGTGCTTGCCAATAAGCCGGCTGCTGTCTGAGTTCGAGGTATTGGGTTCTATCGTCTGGTTTGTCCCGCTGCCGCAAACTCCCAACCATCCACAAACCGTCTAAATTGTCTCCGACTCCTATTCGCATTAAACCGTCGGTAAACTGTTCGGCAATACTCGGTTCTACGCGGTTGATAAATTCTATTTGCCACAGATTCCAAGCATCTCTATCTTGACCTAATTGATAGAGTTCTTTTAATGCAGGAGATCCGGCCGTTGGTTCGGGGCGCTGAGGGGGCCGCACTACGTTGGGAGACAAATCTCGGACTGTGGTAAAGTCGCCTACTGGCCAGCCGAGAAGTACGGCCGATCGCCACGCGAAATATGATTCTGGATAGCGTAAAATAGTGTACTCAAATGCAGTCTGGGCATCCTGTTCGCGGCTGAGCTGCTGTGCCCATTTTCCGACCCAAAATGCTGCTTCTGGTGCTTGTTCGCTGTCGGGATTGTGGGTGGTTAATTCCCTCGCCCACTGCCAAGCTGATTTTAAATCTCCGCCTTTGGCATATTGTTGGGCGATCGCCCAACGCAGTTCGCCTGCCTTATCAGAATTGTTGTATTTTGTCAATAGCAACTTGCGAGTTTCTGAAGCGGATTGACCGCTGCCTGCTTTGTCGAGCAGTTGGGATTTATCTAGCAAAGCTTCGGGGGCATAATTGGGGAATTTGCTAATTACCCGATCGAGATAAACGATCGCATCCTTGGGATCGCTCACCCGCGACAGCCGAATTAATCCCAAACCTGCGTCTTCGGAATCTGGAAACTCCCGCACTAATTCTTGATAGGCAATTCTCGATTCCGGGATTTTACCGTCGAGCCACAAACCGCGAGCTTTGCGGTAAAGATTTTGACCCGTGCGGGGAGCTTTTCCGTAAGCAATCGCTCCTTTGCCGTAATCCTGTTTTTCCCAATAGCCAAAGGCAATTTCTTCCCAATCTTCGGGTTTCAAAGCGGCGCTGTTTTGCTGTACCAGTTGTTCTAATACGGTGCCGTAATCTTTGACATAATGACCGTATTTAGCTACTATCCGCATCAATTCCGGCTGATTGGGATTTTCTTTTAACTTGCCCAGGGCAATTTCTACGCTGCGCGGATGAGCGGGAAATTCAGTAACTGCCTGTTTCCAATATTCCGGTTTTGACTTGCCTAAAACATATAAAGCTTCGGCAGATACTGGGTCGTTGGGATAGTTTTTTAGCAGTTCTTCCCAAGCTTTTTTAGCTTTGCCTTTGTCGCCGCTTAATTGGTAAGCTTGGGCGCGTTTTAGGGCAATGTGAGAGGCTAAAACCGGATATTCTTGCTCTAATTTGTCCAGTAACTTTAATGCTTTGGCGGCATTTCCTTGCTGGATTAAATCGCTGGCCAGCAGGTAGCGGGCGCGGCTTTGAGGGGAGACTTGCTGCAAGTCATTTGAATTCTCAGATCGATCGCCCGCGAGTTCAACCAATTTCGCCGCTCGATCGCTCGGTGACAGCGATACCAGCATCTTAACGGACGATGCGGAATTCGCTGCATCCACGGATTGCTGAGCCTTCCCGAAGGGGCCGACACCC
The DNA here is from genome assembly GCF_036705795.1 of Microcoleus sp. ARI1-B5. NCBI lineage: Bacteria > Bacillati > Cyanobacteriota > Cyanophyceae > Oscillatoriales > Microcoleaceae > Microcoleus > Microcoleus sp. ARI1-B5. Next base: position 34,664 of record NZ_JAUBVK010000023.1, on the reverse strand, counting down.
ATCCATTTCGCCGCAGCAACCAAAGAGCCGATCGCCATTACGCAAACTGAAACGCCCATTAAAACATAAACTCGGGTTTTGCGTCGCTTTAGCATGGGAAAATTTAAGAGAATTAAGAATAGAAAACCGATCGCCAGCGGACTTGGCTGATATAGTACCAGAATTTATTTTGATGTGTAGCAGAGAATTTGTGCGACAGATATATTTACCCGCACCAAGGAAAAACCACAAACTACCAACGACCAAGTACAATCAAAAATCTAAAATCTAAACTGTAAATCAAAACATGGAATTTCTAGTCACCGATACGCCCCGCTCTGCTTGGACGGGAGATGCCCTGGCAATTGGTCTATTTGAGGACGCTCTGGAGCTCGGCGGCGATCTGGCACAATTAGATGAACAACTGGCTGGCACTTTGAAAGAGCTGATTCAGGAAGCAGATTTTAAGGGCAAAGCGGGCACCAGCGCGATCGCCCGCGTCGGCGGCAACAATCCCATCCGCAAAATTGCGATCGTCGGTTTGGGCAAAACAGACGACTTAAAATTAGACAACGTGCGGCAAGCTGCGGGTGTTTGCGCCAAGTTAGCCAAAAAGGAGAAATGCAAAACCCTGGGAATTAGCCTTCCAGTGTGGAAAAACGCGCCGGATGCTACAGCAAGCGCGATCGCCGAAGGTGTAGAACTCTCCCTGAATCAAGACAACCGTTTCAAATCGGAACCCGACGATAAAAGCCCGCAAGTAGAACAAATTCATTTGCTCGGTTTGGCCGGTACCGAAAGCGCGATCGCCCGCGCCCGCCAAATCACTGCCGGAGTCATTTTAGCACGGGAATTAGTCGCAGCACCGGCAAATTATGTCACCCCGATTACCATGGCCGAAACCGCTCAAAGTCTGGCGGCAGAATGCGGTTTAGAATTAGAAATATTAGAGCAAGAAGACTGCGAAAAACTCGGCATGGGAGCATTTCTCGGCGTTGCCAAAGCATCCGACTTGCCGCCTAAATTCATCCACCTGACTTACAAACCCGCAGGCACACCGCGCCGCAAAATTGCGATCGTCGGCAAAGGATTGACCTTTGATTCCGGCGGTTTGAACATCAAAGGTGCGGGCAGCGGCATCGAAATGATGAAAGTAGATATGGGCGGCGCTGCGGCTACTTTGGGAGCGGCAAAGGCGATCGGACACATCAAACCAGATGTCGAAGTTCACTTTATCAGCGCCGTCACCGAAAACATGATCAGCGGTCGCGCCATGCGCCCTGGAGACATCCTCACAGCTTCCAACGGCAAAACAATTGAAGTCAACAATACCGACGCAGAAGGCCGTTTAACCCTCGCTGACGCTTTGGTATTTGCTGATAAATTGGGAGTTGACGCAATTGTCGATTTAGCAACTCTGACTGGCGCCTGCGTAATTGCTTTGGGCGAAGATATTGCGGGTTTGTGGAGTCCTGAAGATAGCGTCGCCGCCGAAATAGTCGCCGCGTCAGAATTGGCAGGCGAAAAGTTTTGGCGGATGCCGATGGAAGAAAAGTATTTTGAAGGCTTGAAAGCTTTGCACGCCGACATGAAAAATACTGGGCCGCGTCCCGGCGGTTCGATTACGGCGGCGCTATTTTTGAAGCAGTTTGTCAAGGATACTGCGTGGGCGCATTTAGATATTGCCGGCCCAGTTTGGAGCGACAAAGAAAACGGCTACAACGGCGCAGGAGCAACGGGTTTTGGAGTTCGGACTCTCGTGCATTGGGCGCTGGGCGGCGCTTAATTAATTGTGGATTTTTCAGCTCAAAAATTGTTTCCCTGCCTTGCCTTAAAAGTCCGCTAGTTCATCGGTGAGCCAGGGGTTTAAAACCCCTGGCTCGCAGCTTAATATTATGTCCTCCGAGAACTCCCACAATTAAATTGGTTGGTAGTGAGGAGTGAGCGTCCTCATAATTTCATGAGGACGCTCAGTCCTCACTACCAACCCGATCGCGGTTATTGGACCGGACATGATATAAGTCCTGTAAAATAAAAGTCATTAATCATAATTAAAAATTTAAATATTTCATAAATAATAAGTAGCCGCACCTATGTATTCCGTCACCGCGAGGAACGCAAGCGTTGCGAACCCAGACGATCGCAATCGCTCGTACTTGGGGAAAGCTTCGCTCCCCGGGGCCGAACCTACACAGTTTTGACATTTCCTGAAAAAATAGCTGTTTCATAAAAAATGAAAAAAGTATATAATTATGTAAATATTTCCACAAGCGAGATCAAATAATCATATTTGATGGGATTTGCATTGGTACAGATAACTTTTTTATTGAACTTTATGCAACAACTATTAACAATTTTTTTTCCCAGACTTGCTGTATCTTCCCCACTCGGCTGCGACGCGCTGCGGGAGTTGCGGCTGTACGCTGTTTTTGACTCGCTGACGGCACTGGCTTATTGCTCTGTGGCGCTATCTTTAGTTTATTTTACCCGCCAAAGTTCTCACAGCAAGATTGGAGTGCTGTTTGCCGTTGGTTTTTTTGCCTGCGGCGCTGCTCAATTGATGGAAGTTTGGACGGTTTGGCATTCTATTTATTGGCTGTCGGTAACTCTCAAAGCTGCAAGTGCTGTGATTTCTTTGCTTTTAGCCGCAGTCGCGATCGCCCTGATGCCGAAAGCACTTGCCAATTCTAATTTAAATCCAACAGAAAATCTTCAACAACTGCCGTTAAAACAGGAAGCAGAAAATCAGGATCTGCCTGATATCCACACAGGAGAATTGGCACAACAACCGATCGCGCGATTCGGTGCAGACGCTATTGTCGATCGCGCTTTAGCTCTCAATTCGCTTAACGAACTGTTACAAAAAGAAATTGCCGATCGCCAGCGGATTGAGGAAAAGTTGCAACTGGCTCAATTGGCGATCGACCGATCGGCAGATGCGGTATTCTGGATCGGATCGGACGGTAAATTTTTGTACGTCAACGACGCCGCTTGCTGTTCGTTGGGATATTCGGCCGCAGAATTGCTCGATCTGACTGTGCACGACATCAATCCAGATTTTCCCGAAACGGCTTGGAATTTGCACTGGAAAGTCTTAAAACGGTGCGGTTCCGTTAATATTGAAGTTCACCACATCACTAAGTACGGTCGAATTTTTCCGGTGGAAATTACGATCGACCATTTGCAATTTAACGGCAAAGAATATCAGTGCGCGTTTGCTCGCGACATTAGCGAGCGCAAGCGGATTGAGGCAGCTTTGCGGGAAAGGGAACAAGAATTTAGGTCATTAGTTTCTAATATTCCCGGCGCGGTTTACCGTTGCAGTGATGCAGGGCGATCGAGCTTAACTTTTATCAGCAGCGGCATAGAAGCTATTTCCGGCTATCGGGCAGATAACTTTATGCAAAAACCGGTGCAGGCTTTTCCTAGTATAGTTCATCCCGATGACGCGCAGCAGATCGAGAATATTATCGCTCTGGCTATCAGGACAAAACAACCTTACGCGATCGAATACCGCCTGATTCACAGCAACGGAAATGTGCGGTGGGTTGCAGAGAAAGGTCAAGCTATTTTCAACGCAGCCGGTCAAGTTTTATCCCTCAACGGCGCCATTTTTGACATGACAGAGCGCAAAGCAGCGGAGGATGCTTTGCGGCTCTCCGAGGCGATCGCCAACAACAGAGCCGAGCAGCTAGAAATCGCTCTCAAAGAACTCCGAGAAACTCAAGCTCACCTAATTCATACCGAAAAAATGTCAAGTCTCGGTCAAATGGTAGCAGGAGTCGCTCACGAAATCAACAACCCTGTCAGTTTTATCTACGGCAATATTTCCTACGCCAGCCAATATATGACAGACTTGTTGCAGCTTGTGGAACTTTACCAAACACACTATCCTCAGCCACCGGTAGAAGTTCAAGAATATATTGAAAACATCGATTTAGAATTTCTGAGAGAAGATTTAGGAAAAATATTATCTTCTATGAAAATGGGAGCCGATCGCATTCGCGAAATTGTTCTGAGCTTGCGAAACTTCTCGCGTTTAGACGACTCGGCAAAGCAGCCTGCCAACATTCACGAAGGCATAGACAACACGCTGCTAATTTTGCACAACAAACTGCGAGCGAGAGCCGAATATCCCGAAATAAAAATTATTAAAGATTACGGTAAACTGCCCTTAATAGAATGTTATGCAGGTCAGCTAAATCAGGTATTTATGAATCTGGTTAGCAACAGTATTGACGCCCTGGAAGACGCTTGGAAGCAAAAAAGGCGATCCTCTCCGAGGGCAACGCTTACGGGCGGCGGCGACTGGAAACCAACTATTAGCATTCGCACCGAAGCCCTTAACGAAAATAGTATTTGCATCCGCATTGCCGACAACGCCCTCGGCATGACAGAAAACGTGCGGAGCCAATTATTTGACCCGTTTTTCACCACAAAACCGATGGGGAAAGGCACCGGTTTGGGGTTAGCCATCAGTTACCGAATTGTCGCGGAAAAACACGGCGGAACCTTGATATGCCGTTCGGTTTTGGGTGAGGGGACGGAATTTGCGATCGAGCTTCCCTTATAAAAAAAGTGTTTGATCGTTCGGACTTTAGTCCTCATAAAAACTGAGGACTAAAGTCCGAACGATCAAACCAATTTTGCGGACATAATATTATTCCTGCTTTTTCCTTCCGCTTCCCCTTCCCCATTAATTACCAGAAAGAATTGGTTTAAAGCCCCAAGCTTTTTCGCCCTTGAGAAATTAAAAGAAGACTATTCATTACTCCAATCCTCTTCCTTTCAGGTAGAGGTCGCTATCCCAGGTCAACTGTCAACTGTCAACTGTCAACTGAAGATCGCACTCCCTGCTGTCGCAGCAAATTATCTGCCCACTCCCTATCTGCTGCTTTCAAAGGCGGGCGAGGTTCTTGACAGTAATCAATAGCTAAATCAAATCTAGCTTGATTGTAAACACCCATTAATACAGCCTGTAAATCAAGTTCCGGTTCTGCATCTAGCGGTTGCAAAGGTACTCGCAAAGCAGGAATCGGATCTCGCACGCTAAAAGCATACAATTCAGCTTGGGGGAGTTGAGAGCCGCGACTGACTAAAATCCGATAATCGGTGCGCTGCGTGACTCCTAAAATCGGCATCGGTTTGCCGCTTCTGAGCAAATCAATTTCGACTAAGTTGGTACGGCTTCCCAACAATTGCTGTCGTTTAGTTTCATAAGCATTCCGTCCTTCTCCCGCGCTTTTATTCTTGGGAGACAGCAGTTCGATAACGGTAATAACTTTACCGCTAGGCCTTTCTCTAATTTCTAAATAGCTTTCTTCCACAGTTTCCGGTAGCGGCAGCAAAACAGGGATGGGTTCGGTGCGGGTGAAAGTAGCAGTCGCAGAAATCAGTGAATTTGCATTTGACTGTTTGGAGACGAGGGAAATGTCGGGAATTCCTACTAATTCAGAGGATGCGCTGAGATATATCCGCTTTTCCACCGCAACTCGGTAGTTCGGATTTAATTCAGGTTCGATCGCAATTGCGGCAGCTACAATCGCACGGCTGTGAACTTCCGACCACAATTCTGGTTGTTCTAAATAGGGATTCATCCCCGGAAATGGAGAGGGCATTCGATCGCCTCACTGCTTAACTTTGCTTGACGCAATACTTATTGTATAACTTATGCAGATATTAAATATAGCCCTGGAGGTAGAAACCGGGTTTTTTACGAAAATACTGGTTGATAGCCTTTAATCCCGGTACAAAACCCGGTTTCTTTGGTCGAAGTGTATAATTACTCAAGAGTTTCTGCGATCGTCCCAACTTCAATCAACTGTGAAATGGAACACTTAACAAAGGCAAAAGCGTTAAAATCAGCCAAGCCAAAAACCACTTATTCACCTTGCAAACTGGTTCAGGATCTGCCAACAGCGCCTCTATTCTCTCTCCTAATCTATTTTGGGAACCGACAGCACCAATCACGCAAGCTACATCAAAATTTCGGTGCGGATAACTCGCCACCAAGAGCAAAGCTTCTGCTAACAATAAAGCATCCACTCCCGCCGCCGCTTTAGCATCAGCCCGCAATTCCCGCAGCGTTAATAACTCTTCCCACAAAGCTTGCGTATTTGGCAGCCAAACAGTAATTTTCCGCAGCCATCCCAGCCAGAAAAACCAGAAGGTATCGCGATAATAGTAGTGGGCTTGTTCGTGAGCAATTACTGCTTGCAGGTGAGCTGAGTCTAGGGTTTTTAACAATCCCGTACTGACTGCAAATTCTGAAGACCAGAAACCAATTATAGCCGAAAATAGAGCGGGCGTGTCAAGAATTCTGACATTTTTTCCAGCTATTTGTTTCAGAGGACAGGTGCGAATTTGCTTTAAAAAAATATAGCCATCTGTCGCTAGCTTAATACACAAAATTGCTGCTGCGAGCAGAAAAGTTACAGCTAGCAAATAGCTAAACCATCCGTCCCACAATCTTACCATTTGTCCCTGAGTTCCCATAAAAATCACTGCGATAGCTGTCGCGAGTAACAGCAGCGGGGGAAACAAGAAAAATAAGAGCGATCGCTCCCAGCGGCGGGCCCAATTCCCTGAAGGAACAGACCATTTCAGTCTCACGCAGCAAGCCGCAGCCAACGCGGTAACAATCAGAATTAAGTGCATTATTTTTGCTCCTCCCGGGCTTGGCGGACAGCTTGAATGCGAAGGGAAATTTCTTCTAATTGTTCGACGGTTGCTTGGTCGAGACTGTCAGCAAATGCTGCTACAATATCGGGATTGCCAACTGCTAGGAACTTCTGCAAGCGATCGTAAGCAAACAATGCTTGGGCTTCTCGGCAAGAAACTAAAGGTTGCCAAGTGAATGTCCGTTCGCTTTTGTCGCAGGCCAGCCAACCCTTATCTGTCAAGCGGCGCAGCACCGTTGTTACTGAAGTATAGGCCAATTCGCGATCGGGATCGGATAAAATGCGATCGTGCACCTCTTTCACTGTAGCAACTTCTAGTTCCCAAACTATATTTAAAATCTCAGCCTCCAAAGGGCCGAGGGAAAGTTGCTTAGGGCGGTAATTTGGGAGAGGGTTCATGTAATTTTAGATTTGAGATTTGAGATTTGAGATTCAGGGTGAGAAACCCGGTTTCTTTAGACAAGATTGCATAAGTCTTTGATTGATACACAAACCGCAGATGTCAGGCAGATAAACACAGATAAACGCAGATTATTTTAGAAGAGTTTGTGAATGAGTGCAAGAGGTCTTTTGTAGATTCCTCTTTGCCAAACCTCATACAGCACTTTTCAGGTAAGTGAACTACAAAGAAACGATCGGGAGTAGGGGCGGTGCCTGTGAGAACCCGCCCTGATTCGCGGGTTTTTAAGGTGTAATCTATCAACCTGCAATCTACTGTGTTTATAGTAGAAACCGGGTTTTTTTAGCCTTATTCCTATCCTTATTCCCCGTAGTTACCGCCAGCAACCTTACCCCGAAACACCACATAATTGTAGATGTTGTAGAAAATCATAATCGGGATCAGAAAGCCGATGAACACAATCATAAACACCAGCGCGCTGGGCGAAGCTGCCGCTTGGTAAATCGTGATTTGCGTCGGAATAATGTAGGGAAAAACAATCAATCCCAAGCCGATAAAACTGAGCAAAAAAATCAAAATTGTCCACACAAAAGGCGTCCGTTCTTCTTTGCTGGCGAGACTTTTTAGCAGCATTCCCACAAACAGCACTCCCAGCAAAGGAATCGCCACAAACACATAAACCAGCGGTTTATCGAACAACCTCGCCCTCGTACTTTCGTAAAAAACCGGAGTCGCGATCGTAATTAAAACCGCTCCGATTAACGTCGTCACCGCCGCAATTTTAGCCGTGCGGTAGTGAGTTGTTTGCAGTTCCCCGTCGGTTTTCATAATTAGATAGGTGGAACCGATCAAAACATAGCCTTGAACCAGCGTCAAAGCCACCAATATCGATCGCCAATCCAGCCAATCCCAAGTAGTGCCCACAAAGTGACCGGCTTCGTCAACCGCAATGCCTTCGAGCACCGCACCGAGGGCGAATCCTTGAGCTAAAGACGCCAAAAAACTGCCAGCACCAAAAGCATAATTCCAGAATTTTTTCCGGTTAGAATGCTCCCGAAACTCAAACGCCACAGCCCGAAAGATTAACCCAAAAAGCATCATGCAAATCGGGATGTACAAAGCAGTTAAAATCGTGCCGTAAGCCAGCGGAAAAGCACCAAACAGAGCGCCTCCCATCAACACCAGCCACGTTTCGTTAGCATCCCAAACGTTGCCCAGACTGGTCATTAAAATGCCCCGGCGTTCCTCATCGTCAGCAGTCAGAGACAAGATTCCGACTCCCAAGTCAAAACCGTCTAACATGACATACAGCAAGAGAAATATACCTAAAATTACAAACCAAACCTGCGGGAGAAAATGCTCCAAAGCTTGCATAAAATCTCCTATTGTTGTGCTTCTACTGGACGTTGATCGGGAATGTGTTCTGCGGGTTGAGTTTCGATTGCCGGTTCATTGTCCAATCCCGGTACAGGCAGATTTAAATTCGGTCCTTTGCGGATAATTCTGCTGCCGAAATACATCGCACAAACAAACAAAAAGCTGTAGACAACAGCAAAGAAGCTGAGGGAAACTAAAACATTGCTAGCGGGGATTGTCGATACAGCATCAGCAGTGCGAAGTTGACCGTACAAAGCCCACGGTTGTCTGCCGACACAGCGCACAATCCAACCCGATTCTACAGCAATATATCCCAGGGGAGCAGCTAAAATCCAAGCGCGCATCAGCCAACTTTGTCGGGCAATATTTTCAGCCGAAAGTTTGCCCCGCAGCCACTGAATTGTACTGAAAACCATCAGCGCTGCTAAGTAAAATCCGATCGCAATCATGGTGCGGAACGAGTAGTAGATTAAACCCACCATCCGGGGTCTATCTTCGGGTTTCCATTCCTTTAAACCGAGTACCGGTGCGGAAAGTTTTTCTTTGAATTCCAGAATGTATCCCAAAGCATTGGGAACTACAATTTCCCAGCTATTTTTCTGTGCTTTTTCGTCGGGAATTGCTACCAAACTCCAATTAGCAGCTTGTCCCGCCGCAGTTGTTTCCCACTGAGCCTCCATTGCTGCTAATTTTGCCGGCTGATAGTGATAAACTTGTTCGGCGCTCAAATGTCCGATGTATATCTGCAAAGGTGCGACGGCGATGGCTGTGGCGATCGCAATTTTTAACGACTTGGAAAAAAAGGCTTGGTTGCGCTTGTTGAGAATATACCAAGCGCTAATACCGCCAATCACAAACAGCGAAGTTTCTAGCGTCGCAAAAAACATATGAAGAATGCTGTTTAATGCGAAGGGGTTGAGAATTGCTTGAAAGTAATCGCTGACAATAAACTTGCCATTAACCATTTCTCCGCCCGCAGGAGTTTGCAGCCAAGAGTTAGCGACTAAAATCCAAACTGTGGATAGGTTAGCGCCGAAGGCTACCATGACTGTAGCGAACAAATGAACTAACGGGTGAACGCGCTCCCAACCAAACAGCATAATGCCTAAAAATCCGGCTTCTAGCATAAATGCCATGGAAGCTTCAAAGCCCAAAATACTCCCAAAAAAGTCACCTGTAACTTCGGCAAACGGTGCCCAGTTTGTGCCGAATTGAAATTCCATCGGAATGCCTGTTGCCACTCCGATTCCGAAGTTTAAGACATAAAGTTTAGACCAAAAACGAGCGTGGTGGTAGTAGTCGGGATTGCGGGTTTTTAGCCACATTCCTTCAACAATTACCAGATAAATTCCCATTCCAGTAGTTAGAACTGGCCACAGCATATGGAATATTGCCGTTAGCGCAAATTGCATCCGCGATAGCGCCACGGTGTTAGATAAGATATCCATGTTTTTATCCTTTGGTCAGTTCCAGATAGGTTTGTTTCCACGAGTTCAAGAATGGACACTGGTTATACTGTAGTGTAAAAAATTGTGACCTTTTGTAGAGTTGGCAATTTTTAAGGTTTTATACAGATTAGAGTTGTATTTTATAATACATTTACTTGAAAGAGGTACATTTGAATTTACTGTTGGGTGGGGGCGGGTTTGGGAGATTGTGGGTTTTAGGCAGTTATGGTTGATGAACCCGCCCCTACAAGATTGATGTTTGTTGATGGAGATGATTTTACCGAACGGTGACTGCATAAGTCAGTTCAAAGGGTTTAAAATTAGCTGCGTTTTTCGCTGTTCCGCTTAGTTCTAATTCATAAATCCCAGCTTTTGGAAATACGATATCTGCTCCGGGAATGCCTTGATATTTCTCGGCAGATATGGCTTTGAGAGGCGGCTGCATCAGCGGTTTATCCCCCTTTTTGTGATTTTTGGGGTAAACCGCTAATTGGCAATTGCACTGCTCTAACGGGATAATTTGACCGCCCCTGCGAGTCAGGGCAAACCACACTTTTGCAGGTTCTCCGGCGCGGGGGTTGTGGTTGGGTTCTAGGTGAAAGGTGGCCGCTACATCCCCCGATACTTCGACTTCGTGGGCGAAAACTGCGATTGAGTTAAATTGCGGCGCTGTCGGAATTGCGGCTTCGACTAGCAATCCGCAAAAAACTAATAATCCTAAAATTTTACTTTTGTTTGACAGGCGAAACATAGAACTTCTCTAGTGATAAGATTGACCAAAATAAGCGCGATCGCACAAACATAACTAACACCGCAATTAGCGCTAAAACGGCTGTCAACAGTTGATTTGGCAATTTCCATTCAAAACCGCCGAGATAGTGGGAACCGATGAGGGCTGCGTGAAGGGCGCACAGCAAGAAAGCTGGAACGCTTAACAGGTGAATTTGCCGCCACAGTTTGCCTAAATGATGTTGAATTCGATCGCAACTTGTAACTGCTGCGGGTATCATCAACAGCAGCGCCACTATCCCAGCCGCCATTCCCAACTGATGCTGCGGCAACATAAAAAATAGCGCGTCAAAATTCCATTGCAGCGTATGATCTAGCATATGAAATGTGTGGGCGACTGCGATCGCAAATCCTCCGACACCCAAAGCGCGGCGGTAGCGCAGCAGTTGCGGGAAAAACTGACTAATTGGACGGGCAATCAGTGCTAGGATTAAGCACAGTAGGGATGCGTGACCAGTCACATCAACCATTGCATCGGTTCGCAGCAGAGTAATTATGCCGATCGCCACTGTCACCCAACCGCCCGCACGAAAAAGTTGACTGCGTTTGTGGGCGCTGAATCTACCAGCAAAAAACCCCACTCCCAGCATAGTTGGCAGCGTGCCCATTCCAAATGCAAACATCGTTGCCGCACCGAAAATTGGGTTTCCGGTTTCCGCTGCTTTGATTTGCGCGGAGTATAGGAAACCGCAGGGAATTAAACCCCAAAGCAAACCCAAAGCTAATGGTATCCACCAGCTTTTTTGAGTTGAAATCTCGGTCATTGCATTGCTGATGCGATCGTGGGAAATTGGGTGCAATAATGGCAAACGCGGCAGCAAATTTGGTTTGATTTGTACCAATCCAAACCAAATTAGCATTGTACCTGTCAGAATTGCGATCGCCCGCCGCAATCCGCTACCCGTACCAGCCATTTGTCCGCCCGCAATTAATACCGAACCCAATCCGCCAATTGCAGCACCAATTAAGGCATAAGCCACCATTCTTCCCACATTTAATAGCAGATGAAAGCGCAGGGAAGCTAATTTATCTTTGCCCGCATTCGATAGAGAAAACCCCACTGTCAGCGGGCCGCACATTCCGGCGCAGTGGCCGAAACTGCCGAGAAATCCGACAGTGCTAATTAGCAGCAGGTCTAGCATTTTTAGTCAGTAGTTAGCAGTCGTCAGTGATTAGTTTTTTTACTGCCGATCGATGGATGACTGCTGACTATCATAAATGTAGCCGATCGATTTTGTCAAAAGACAGGCTGTCAAACTCCTTCCCAATCTCACCCATATCAAAATTCGTTGTTCGTCAACAACTGTCAACTGTCAACTGTCAACTGTTAATACTGTTCGCTAAAATCCCCAATATTTGATTAACTTGATTCAAAAAATACTCCAATAAATCTATTTGAATCGCCTGTCCGTCTAGCCTTAAAAACTTCCAAATCTCTCCGGTGGTCACAACTCCATAAATCCCCGATATCTGATTCCCTTCCCGTTCATTAAACAGTTGCGCTGCATACATTTCTGCAGCGCACTGACCCAAGCCTGCATTAATATTTTCCTTTTTGGCTTCCACAATCAAAATTATTGGCGCACTAATAATCAACAGTTCGGGCGATCGACTAATCAGAAAATCGCAACTGCCATTTAACCCCAAATCGCTGTCAACCGTAAAATCGACGCCAGAAAACAAACTGATGCGATCGGCAAAATGTCTAGTAAGTTCCAGCAAAATCGGCGCAATAATCATCTCCGATCGCGATTTCTCCGTATTGCTTGCCAGAGCAAAAGGAACATTGTACAGTAAAGTTTCTGTTAAATAATTGCTGGATTCCAAAGCAGGTACAGCAGAGAACAAATCTTGCCTCGGCGAAATCGTTAAATTCAAAGCTTTTTTGACGCTGGCTAAACTGAAGTCGCTGTAAGCCATACCTTATTACCCTGAATTTTTTACTTTCTGCCTTCTGCTTTCTGCATAATACCAAATCCTAGCAGAGGAAGGGGCGGGTTTAGGAGATTGTGGGTTTTAGGCAATTATTGTTGGTGAAACCCGCCCCTACAGACCAATAACAAATAACCAATAACAAATAACCAACAACCAATAACTACTTCTGTTCTGGATGCGCCGCCGCTGGAGAAGCTGCACCCATTTCATTAATAGCAGCAATTAGCTGATAAAGCCGCCCCGCATCCCGCTGGTTGAAATGCAAAACTAGGCGCGGCAAAGCGAAGGTTTCATCTCCGGCTTCGGCGGGCAGAGCTTTACTTTTTTCAATTTTTCCCGTAACCACAATATCGCTAAAATCAGTATTTAACCGATCGACATTATCGTCAGAAAGTTCAGTTTTCAAGCGAAGTACCAGTTTTCCATCCACGTAGCGGCAGGAGTGATAAACCAGATAAAAACTCCCGATCGCCTCACAAGCGACATTTATATCGTCTGTAATCGTATACAGGCTGCGATCGTCAGCAGAAATCAAACCCCTGCCCCGCAATTGTTTTTGCACAAAATAATTCCAATCAAGCCAATAATCTCCTCCGGGTCGATCGATCAAAACCAAAGGAGCAGGCCCAAACTTGCCCGTTTGAGTCAAAGTCAGACACTCAAAAGCCTCATCCAGAGTGCCGAAACCGCCGGGAAACAAAGCCAAAGCATCGCTTTCCCGCAGAAAGAATAACTTGCGGGTGAAAAAATATTTAAAATTGAGCAATTTGGAGTCGCCCGCAATGAAAGGATTAGAACTCTGCTCGAAAGGTAACTGAATGTTCAGCCCAAAAGAACGTTCAGCAGTCGCCCCCTCGTTCCCCGCCTGCATGATCCCCCCGCCGCCCCCAGTAATCACCATAAACCCCTGCTGAGCCATCGCCCGCGCAAAATCTCTGGCCATCAAATATTCCGGTGATTTGGGCGACACCCTCGCGGAACCAAAAATCACAATTTTGCGAACGTGGCGGTAAGGATAAAACATGGAAAAAGCTCTCTCCATATCTCGCAACGACGCCGCCATAATCTTCCAATCTAGGCGATCGAGATCCTCTCCAGCCATTTGCACTATAGTCGAGAGCGATCGTTCGATCCACTCAGAGTTCTTTAACTTTGGCAGGCGATCTATTAAATCGAGCACATCAGCTTGGAGGGACTCAAAACCTTGACCAAAACGAATCATGAATTTTTCCGAAACGGTAACAATTTGTCGCTACTAAAAATTAAGGGGCAAAAGCCAGATTTAGAAGCCAATAGCCACCAGCAAATTGCGCTGCTAGCAACTAATAACTTTTCCAGTAGCTTTGCCCCGGTTGTGAAGATAGTTAGCTTTCGCGGCCCAAAAAAACAGCCCGAAACCTCTGGCAGTTCGGTTAAATGTACTTTTCCAGAGTGTTGGCCAGAGTAGTTTTCGGAACTGCCCCAACCACCATATCAACCCGCTGACCGCCCTTAAATATCATCAGCGTCGGAATGCTGCGGATACCGTATTGGCTGGCGACGTTAGGATTCTCGTCGGTATTAACTTTTACTACCTTCACCTGCCCTTCATATTGCTGGGCAATTTCGTCTACGACGGGCGCCACCATCCGACAGGGCCCGCACCAGGGAGCCCAAAAATCCACTAGAACTGGAACTTCGCTATCGAGCACTTCCTGCTTAAAGGTAGAGTCGGTTACTTGCGCGGCTGCTGACATCCCTAGCCATCCTTGTAAATACTATTTCTCGGATAACAAGTTTAGCAAAAAGTGTCACCACTTGCGTCAGTCAATTTTACGATTTGAGATTTTAGATTTGAGATTTATAGCATTTCTCAGAAAGATGAGGTACTATCCGGCATAGGGCATAGGCCTCCGCGGGCATAGGGCATAGGCCCGCGCCGGGCATAGGCCTCCGCGGGCATAGGGGATAGGGGATAGGCCCGCGCCGGGCATAGGGGATAGGGCATAGGGGATAGGCCCGCGCCGGGCATAGGGCATACCTCATTTTTTTGAGAACGGCTATAGTTGCAGCGTTGAATCTGCCAGTTCAAACAAAAGTCTAAAATTCTGAGTTGTCGGGGGCTGCTATCGCTTTTTGGGTAGGAGCGACGATTTTAAGAGAAGGCTTCTGAAGGAATTCGAGAAATGGAAGTTAGAATTTGGCAAACGGCCGCCCAAAAATTCTCCCCCTCTCCCCCTCTCCCTCTCCCCCTCTCCCCCTCCCCCTCTCCGGATCGAACAGCCTTAACCCCGTACCTAGTCAGTAAAGGGGAGCGCTTGGGGTCAAAAAGGAACCGCCCGAACAGTAGTCCGGGCGGAGTGTGGTGTGAGGAGTGAACGGAAACATGCGTCTCCGCTTCTTATATTGTGACACCTACTTCTCGATAATTCCACAACATTCTGTAAATTTCGAGACGATCGCACAAATTTTGTCAAGGAGCGCTGGTATTCGATCGGTAAATCTACTTACCCATGCCCAACTGCTGAGCTTTTTGATAAACTTTACCCTCAGTCAGCAGAGAAGGAGCAATCACCACTTCCACTTGCTGCATCTCCTTAATATCCTTAGCGCCCAGAGTGCCCATGCTAGTTTTCAGAGCTCCGAGCAAGTTGTGCGTACCGTCATCGAGCAGCGCCGGGCCCCGCAAAATTTGCTCCACAGTACCCGTAGTCCCCACCCGAATCCGAGTGCCCCGCGGCAAAACCGGGCTCGGAGTCGCCATCCCCCAGTGAAAGCCGCGGCCCGGAGCTTCGGCAGCCCTGGCAAAGGGCGAACCAATCATCACTCCATCGGCGCCGCAGGCAATGCACTTGCAGATATCGCCGCCGGTAATTAAACCGCCGTCAGCAATCACCGACACGTATTTGCCAGTTTCGCGATAGTAGTCGTCCCGCGCGGCGGCGCAGTCTGCTACCGCTGTAGCTTGGGGAACGCCGACACCCAATACGCCCCTAGACGTGCAAGCAGCGCCCGGCCCGATGCCCACGAGAATGCCTGCGGCACCAGTTTTCATTAAATTCATGGCGACTTCGTAGGTGACGCAGTTGCCCAAAATTACGGGTATTGGCATCTCTTGACAGAATTGGCTCAAGTCTAAAGATGCGATCGACTCTGGGGAAAGAAAAGCTGTCGAGACTACAGTGGCCTGCACAAAAAATATATCGGCTCCAGATTCAGCAACTTTTAAGCCGTATTTGCTCGCACCGGCCGGGGTACCGCTGACGGCGGCAATCCCTCCTCCAGCTTTAATTTCTTTAATTCTGAGTTCGATTAATTCTGGCTTGATGGGTTCGGCATAGAGTTGCTGCATCAGGGAAACAAATTCGTCGTTCCCAACAGAAGCGATGCGCTCTAATATTGGCTGGGGGTCGGCATAGCGGGTTTGAATTCCTTCTAGGTTGAGCACGCCCATTGCTCCCAATTCCGACAGCAAAATGGCCATCCGCACATCGACTACTCCGTCCATGGCGCTGGCGATAATCGGGATTTCTCGATCGATCCCGCCAATTTGCCACTTGGTATCTGCCAAACTCGGATCGAGGGTACGCTGTCCCGGTACGAGGGCGATTTCATCTATGCCGTAAGCTCTGCGAGCGCTTTTGCCCCGCCCAATTTCAATATTCACGCTGTTTCACTTCCACAATGTATTTAAATTAGATTAACAAAAAGTTTAGTCGGACGGAGGGTAGCGATCGCGCGGCTGTGTTTAAAAAAAGTTCAACACTGAGTCTGATTATATGAAATCCAAGGAAATACTTTTCCTCAGCAACGGCCACGGGGAAGACGCGATTAACTGTCAAATTGTCCAAGCTTTGAGAACATCTGCCCCAGATGTTGAGGTTGCGGCGATGCCGGTGGTAGGTGACGGGGCTGCTTACGCGCGATCGAGCGTACCGACGATCGGGCCCACCAGTCCCATGCCATCTGGGGGAGTTTTTTACATGAATCCCCTGTTTTTCCTCAAAGATGTGAGGGCGGGGCTAGTTCGTTTGACTTTGCAGCAATTGCAGGCTACCCGTGCGCATTCGCAGCGCTGCGATTTGGTGGTGACGACTGGAGATATTGTCGCGGCGGGGTTCGCCCATGCCACAGGCCGCCCCTATATAATTTTTCTGTCAGCTCATTCAAGTTATTACGAAGGGGAAGTTTATTTAGGTTTCATCTTAAATTATTTGCTTTCCTCCGAGCAATGTCTGGCTATTTTCACTAGGGACGCTTTAACTGCTGCGGACTTAAACCAACAGGGTTTCAAGAAAGCCATATTTGTCGGCAATCCTGTCATGGACAACCTCATTCCTACTGGCAAGGATTTGCAGTTAAAGCCCGGAGTTAGGACGATCGCCCTTCTGCCCGGTTCGCGCCTCCCCGAAGCCACGGAAAACCTGATTTTGCTGCTAAATTTGGTCAAACAAATTGCTACTACTTCTACTGTACCAGTGCAGTTTCGGGCCGCCTTAGTTCCAAGTTTGATGCTGGAATTAGATGATATTGTGGCCAGATCCGGATGGATGCACCGAGAAGGAAAGTTAGTTTTTCAAGAAATCCAACCGCTGGTTAGCGAGCAAGAATCAACCGTGGAAGTAATTTGCTACTCTGATGCTTTCCCCGACATTTTGCAGCAATCTAATTTAGTAATTGGGATGACTGGAACCGCGATCGAACAAGCAGTCGGTTTGGGAAAACCTGTAATTACCATCCCCGGTAACGGCCCGTCATTTACCTATCGGTTTGCGGAGGCTCAAAATCGGCTTTTAGGTGATTCCGTGCAAGTTATTGGCACAGAACCAGCAAATCCTGAGATTCTTAAAGAAGCTGCTTTGGCAGTCGATCGCACTTTGCAAGACAAAAAATATTTAGAGACTTGCATTAAAAATGGCTTAGAAAGAATGGGTCAAGCTGGCGGCAGCTTAAAAATTGCTAATTACGTAACAAACTCTCTATAAAAAACCAGTTTTTTACAAAAAAAGGTTCGATCGTTCGGACTTGAGTCCTTCTTAAAGGTTCGATCGTTCGGACTTGAGTCCTTCTTAAAGGTTCGATCGTTCGGACTTCAGTCCTCAAAAAAAAGGTTCGATCGTTCGGACTTCAGTCCTCAAAAAAAAGGTTCGATCGTTCGGACTTCAGTCCTCATAAAACTAGAAAGGACTTGCATTCCTCACTACAAACCTATAGGGCGTATTTTACAGAACAGGATATGAGTCGCAATGACTTTATTGATTTTTCAACAACTCAGAAACAGTTTTAAATTCGTAACCTTTTGACTGCAAAGCCTTGACAATTATCTCAGTTGCTGCTACGGTTTTCGATCGCTCGCCCCCGCCGTCGTGCATCACCACAATCGAACCCGATCGCACATTATCAATCACCCGATTTGCGATATCCTCTACCGTGTGAGTTTTCTCATAATCTTGAGAATCCACATCCCACATAATCAATTTTTTGTGCATTTGGGAAACCAAATAAGACAAACCTACAAATCGCCGACCCCAAGGCGGCCGAAAACTGATCGTGTCCTGCTTCACCCCAAATTCCAGCAAAAGTTTGTCCGTTTTTTCAATCTCAGACAGCAAATATTCCCGGGGTTTAAACATCATATCTTTGTGAGAATAGGAATGGTTTGCCAACTCATCACCCCTCGCCACAATCATTTTCACAATTTCGGGATGTTTCTCAATATTGCGGCCGATTTCAAAAAAAGTTGCTTTAACTCGATAGCGGTCTAAGATATCTAAAAGCTGATTTGTATAGGGAGGATAGGGGCCGTCGTCGTAGGTGAGGGCAATAACTTTTGTTTCGGTATCGGCGCGGTTGATGCCGAAATAATTGTGAAATTTAGTAACGTTAATCAGCAGCGATGCTGCAAAAAATAATGCTATTGTGAACAGCAGAAACTTTTGTAAATTTTTACCTATTCGCATAGCTGGATGGAAGCTCGATCGAGCCTGAAAGTGGATTGCTGTCAGATTACCACAATTTGCGGCTGATGGCATAAGATCATTTTAGATTTTAGATTTTGGATTAAAGAATTAAAGAATTGAAGAATGACTTATTCTGTATGGGTTTGGATCGCGGGCCGAAAGTTGCATTTTTTGGGGAAACTGGCATTAAGCACGGGTAGCCCTTGTCAACTCTGCAAAAAAACGCCGGCAATAGTGCCGGCGCATACCTGTTGTTGAGGTTCAACGCTAAAAGATGGGAGAGAATACAGGTGAAAAGGACGATCGCGCCTGAAGAGATTTGAAGAGAGATCCGCCTAGATGGCGGCAGCGCGATCGCAAATTCCCGCATTTCAAGCTATACCCTCCACCAACAAAGTAATCTTGTCAATTCCCACCACATAAACCAGTTCCCCCGGTTTCAAAGTTATGCGTTTATTGCACTTAGCGGGCCACCAACTGCATTGAAAGCGGACGCTGCCGCATTCGCCCGGTCGAATTTCTTCTGCAACGATTGCTTCTTCAAAATAGTCAAAAAACATGATTGCTACTCCTAAAAATGGGTTGGGCTTCAGTTTTAAATGCGAACAGTTGATGCTGATATCGAAATATTTAAATTCGGCCTTCTACATAACTGCCGTTAAATCACACCAGCTTCAAACAAGCAAGAATGCAACTATATGTAAACTCCCAACCCCATTGTCATCAGTCATTCCCACTCAAAAACTCTAAAATCTAGAAGCGAAACTGGTATAGCAGTTCTCAATCGTTCGAGCTCTTCACCCATCAATTAACAATTTGTCAATCCTCCAATCTAAAATCTAAAATCCCAAATCTAAAATCGCAAGATGCTTGGCAATTACCCTTCAACAATCAGAGTCACATTGTTAATGGCGATGACTCGAACCGCGTCTCCAGGTTTAAAAGTAATTTCTTGGTCAGATGTTGCAGGCCACCAAGTGCTTTGGAAACGGACGCGACCTGATTCGCCCGGACGAATTTCTTCTGGGGCGATCGCTTTTTCGTCAGGGGCGATCGCCTTTGGTGCTAGATGAGTATGGGCTGTTTCTACATCACCTACAGTCACTTTTTCCTCACCAGCCGCCGTCTCTTCTCCTACAGGGATGCTGGAATTGTCCGCACCGCAGACGGCTGATTTTGCTTGATTAACACCGCCGACTTGTTCCTCATCAGCGAAGGCTAAGATTCCTTCTTCTTCTTCAACAAATCTGGCTTCTGCGACATAGTTAGTAGACATGGCGGATTGCTCCTGAAGATAGGTTTTGCTTAACTTTTGGAGGCAAAAAAGTCGCGCTTTTGCAGTCTGATAAAAGGGTCTGATTTTTCATTCCCATAATTGCGATCTGAGATTGAAATTCTGCATTTTACCAACCGATACAAACCCTCGACTTAACTTTTGAACATTCCCAAATTTTAGACTCTATTTCAAGCTATCAGATTCACGGCGGTGCAAGTAAATCTAAAATCGTTAGACGCTCGCCAAGCCCTCCGTCTCAAATCGAAAAATGGAAAATCTCAAATCTCAAATCGATGCTCTGACTCCCCACCAACAGAGTTTTTCCCAACTACGCTTCAACAATCAGAGTAATGTTGTCAAGTCCCACGACGCGAACCACATCACCGGGTTTAAAGGTTATTTGTCTATCGCACTTCGCAGGCCACCAAGTGCTCTGGAATCGGACGCGACCGAATTCGCCTGGACGGATTTCTTCTTCTACCACCGCTTTTTTCAAATGGCTGAGACTCATAACTTTAGGACTCCTGAGTGCAGATTAGTGGGATTCTTGAGAGGCAAAAACTTGCAGGGCTCGATTCGCTGGCTCGATCGGCAGCTAGGCTGCAACAATCAGAGTAATGTTGTCAATTCCGATGACGCGAACCACGTCACCCGGTTGAAAAGTCATCTCTTGCTCGGACTTGGCCGGCCACCAACTGTTTTGAAAGCGCACGCGGCCGGGCTCTTGAGGGCGGATTTCTTCATCGACGATCGCTTTTTCGGAATTGTCAAAATTCATGATTGCTTACTCCCGATTGTAGATTTGCCTTAACTTTCAGAATTGATCGCAAACGACGCTGCAACGATCAAAGTAATATTTTCAATTCCCACAACGCGAACCACCTCACCGGGTTCAAAAGTCATGTCTCGCTCGCACTTCGCCGGCCACCAACTGTTTTGGAAACGAACGCGGCCGCATTCTTGAGGGCGAATTTGTTCATCCACGATCGCTGTTTCCACATCGTTAATAGACATCGCTGCTTGCTCCTAAATATAAACTCGACTCGATCGGTGTGTAAGTTAGAAGCTTGTCTGTCAACTTCCCCTCCACACTCAACAGTATCCCCGGCCAACCTCGGCCGTGTCAGTCGGTAAAAGTCTATACAAGTCCACTGTTTGAGCGTGTAAGCGAGTCGGAAAAAGTCTGTTAGAGTTGTTTGATATAGGTAACGCTAAACCTGGTGACTAAATGGAAGCCGATCGTGCACTGGATTTTACCAACTCGTTACTTGTGGCTCGAAACCTGAAAACTCTCGACAACCTTGACAGCGCTATCTTTCGCGAAGCATGGATCGGAGTGCAAGGCAGGACGTACCAACAGGTTGCAGATAGTGAAGGATATGGAGTAGGGACTGTTAAGGATGCTGCCTCTAATTTGTGGAAGCGGCTTTCAGCTTTGTTTGGAGAAGGCGAAAAAGTTAAAAGAGACAACCTGCAAGCTGTAGTAGACAGATATTGGCGCAGCTACTCGAAACTAGAACCGCAGTCGGGGCAAATTGTTCCAGCCCAAGTTTCTCTCGGGCTAGATGCGGAGTTGGAAAGCGAAAATCCCAACTTTTTGGGCCGGTTCGGGGCGATCGAGGATCTCAATACTCTGGTAGCCCAAGGCGCTAAAGTGATTGTGATCCAAAGTGCCGGCGGTATGGGCAAAACGACTTTAGCCAGAGAGTACCTCAAATCTCAAGGGTTCGATCGAGTAATTGAACTGCTAATGGCAAAAGAGACAGAAAACCTCACAGCCCTGGAAAGTGCGATCGAAGAATGGCTAAAGCAAGACTTCCAAGAAGAACCAGGGCCAGACTTTGGTGTCACCCTCGGGCGGCTGAAGCGGCAGCTTCAGACTCTCAAAGTCGGCGTATTGATTGACAACTTGGAAGCCGCACTCGACGGACAAGGTAAGTTTATTGAGCCGCACCGGCTTTACGTGGAACTGTTGCGAGTTTTGGCTGACGCGGCGGTGCAGTCGGTAACGCTGATTACGAGTCGCGATCGACTTTGCGATTCTGACGTAACCGTCGAACACTACCTGCTTCCGGGATTGGATGTGGAAACTTGGCAGCAGTATTTTAGCGATCGCAACATCAAAATAGATCCTGTCGCCCTCGTGGAAATGCACAAAGTTTACGGCGGTAATGCCAAAGCCATGGGCATTCTTTGGGGGACAATCAGAGAAGATTTTGACGGAGATATGGCAGCCTACTGGCGTGAAAACAGCGACGATCCGCTGGTGGAAACCGACTTAAAAAATTTAGTTACCAGTCAGTTCAACCGCCTGCAAGAACTCGATGCCGAAGCCTATCAACTCCTCTGCCGCTTGGGCTGTTACCGCTATCAAGACGTGCCGACAGTACCTAGTGACGGACTTTTGTGTTTGCTTTGGGATGTACCCGAAGCCGGACGCCGACAAATCATTAAATCGCTGTTGCACCGATCGCTAGTCGAGTCTCAGAAAGGCGAATACTGGCTGCATCCAGCAATTCGCGAAGAAGCAGTCGATCGGCTCTCGCCCGCAGACTGGGAGAGTGCCAACCGCAAAGCAGCCGAGTTTTGGACAGAGAGCGTAGAGACTATCGAGACAGTAGAAGATGCCCTGAAAGCTTTTGAAGCTTACTATCACTACGTGGCAATTAGCTCTTTCGAGCAGGCCGCTAGCGTCATCCTCAAAAAAATCAATATCCAGTTTGCCAAAGATTACAAGCTCGGACGAGCGCTGTACAAACTAGGTTTCTTGCAGCCAATAATTTCAGCAACTACTCGCATCGTCAACAATGTGAGTTCTGACTATTATTTGAGCGGTCTTTACAGTATTTTAGGCGTTTCTTACCGGATATTGGGCGATATTAATCAAGCCATAGAATGTCACCAAATATCCGAAATAAAAGCAACTAAATGTTTGCAAAGTATAGCGAAAAGCAGCGAACCGGAAAACGGCCAACAAGCTAATCTAGAATTTTGGAAACTTAACGCTGCGATTAATATAGGTTTTTGTCAAATAGAAATGCGGGAATTAGAAGCAGCTATGGAGATATTTGTCAAGCTGAAAAAATCGCGGGAGGAAATCGGGATTATCGGGATTAACAGTTATTCGATCGAGGTCGGGTTAGCTTTTCTCAACTCCTGTGTCGGAGTCAAAAAAGCGGCCGAGGAACTCGCCGAGAAACTTTACGCCGATCGCGAAGAAAGTCAGTTGGTGGGTACGGGATACAAGTTAGTGTTTCTAGCAGCCACCTACAAAAACCTGGGAGACACAGAAAAAGCTTTGAGTTTGTACCGCCAAGCGATCGCCCAAGCCGACGAAAACCAGTACAGCACCGTCAAAGCCAAAGCTCTCAGCGGTATTGCCGCGCTGTACCGAGAACGGGGAGAATTAGACCGAGCCATGCAGCACCATGCAGAAGCAATAGAAATACTCGCTCTAGCCAGCGCTAAATTAGACCGAGCCGAAGCTTGCTATCAACTAGCCCTGACAGAACAAAAACTTGGTAACATCGAGCCAGCCCAAGAAAATTTTGACCGCGCAATTCAACTGTTCAGCGAAATGGACGCCAGCAAACAAGTAGAAAAAGTACAGTTAGCGGCGACCAAAAATCCCGAAAAAATACCTAATTAATCTAGAAACAAATGAAAAAAGATACAATAAAGCACAACAATAAAATTTCTAGACATGAAACTAAAACGATTGGGACACGTAGCCGTCTGCGTGCAAGACATAGAAAAGTCTGCTGAGTTCTACCTCAATTTGGGCATGGAGTTAGTCTGGAAAGATGCAGACTGGGCTTATTTGAAAGCAGGAGACGACGGACTGGCGCTGTTGAGTCCGAGTTACGACCAAGCAGGGCCGCATTTTGGGTTCGTATTTGACGATCGTACTGAAATGGAATCCGCCTACCAACAGCTCAAAGCCCAAGGTGTTTCCGTCACCCAAATTCACGAACACCGCGACGGTACAGCGTCTTTTTACGGCAGAGACCCCGACGGTAACGGTTTTGAGTATCTTTACGAGCCGGCGTGACGGTGATTGGGGCGATCGGGTGGGGCGATCGGGTTAAATCCCGGTAGGGTGCTTGTGGGCCTAGAAATCTCGTAGTTTGTAGGGTGCCGGGCCCGCACCGGTGGAGTTTTTATGGCTCCACGCACACCGCACCGATTGACGAGCGCGAGCTACTTTTGTTGCTAACGAGAGGCCGTTTTGATTCTCAACCCTCAATAACGGTTAAAAACCCGGTTTCTTTGTGGGCGAGTGCGTAAGCCCTAGATTGGTGAAGAGCGGCGCACCCTACAAATTGGTGAAGAGCGGCGCACCCTACAGCGGGACTGCGCCCCGACACTCAAGGCCAGTTGCGGACGGCCCGGAACCTCCGTACAACTGGTCGAATAAAGTGACGTATTGACACCGATGCTCCTACACTACGGTGCAGGCCCAGAATCCGAAATATATCCAGAACTTCCGAAAATCGGCTCGATAATCTAAAATCTAAAATCTAAAATCTAAAATCCTCATGTTGCAGAGAATACAAGTCAGAAACCGCTGGAAATCCATCTTCAAACCCTGGGAAGAAGCAGACCCTTGGCTGTTTGCCGCTTGCATCGGCCTCACCATCTTCGGCGGAATCATGATCCGCAGCGTCGAAATCAACCAGGGACTCATCGACTGGTGGCGGCACTGGGTAACTGGCGGAGTCGGTTTGTTGCTCGCCATCATCATTTCCCGCTGCCGCTACCAAATACTGATTCAGTGGAAATGGCCGATTTACATAATAATCAATTTGTCGCTGATCGCAGTCCGGTTTATCGGTACTACAGGGCTCGGTGCCCAGCGGTGGATCAATATCGGCGGCTTTTACCTGCAACCGTCAGAATTTGCCAAAGTAGGGATGATTATCACTTTAGCAGCTCTGCTGCACGACAAGACTGTCCCCACAGTGGGCGATATGTTGAAGATGCTGGCGATTATGGCCGTACCCTGGGGATTGATCTTTGCCGAACCAAATTTAGGTACTTCGCTGGTGTTTGGCGCGATCGCCATGGGGATGTTTTACTGGGGTAATGTCAATCCCGGCTGGCTGATTTTGCTGTTCTCTCCTCTATTCTCAGTTCTGCTCAACAACGTGTCTACACCGATTTGGATAGCTTGGGTAGTCGTTGCGGGTATTATTGCTTGGCGAAGCCTACCTTGGCCCTGGTTGGGGACTTTCGCTGCGGTGCTGGTGAACGTGGTTTCTGGACACGTCGGACATATTTTTTGGAATGTCCTCAAGGATTATCAAAAAATGCGCCTGACGGGCTTTTTAAACCCCGAGAAAGACCCTTTAGGCAGCGGATATCACTTGATTCAATCTCGGATTGCGATCGGGGCCGGGGAACTCAAAGGCAGGGGTTTGTTTCACGGAACGCAAACTCAGCTTAACTTTATTCCCGAACAGCATACGGACTTTATCTTTTCAGCGATCGGCGAAGAATTGGGCTTTATTGGCTGCGTTTGCGTGCTGTTGGTGTTCTGGATCATTTGTTTCCGGTTGGTGACGATCGCACAAACAGCTAACGACAATTTTGGTTCCTTGCTGGCGATCGGCGTACTGTCAATGTTAATTTTTCAGGTATTCGTAAATATTGGGATGAACATTGGCTTAGCTCCGGTGACGGGGATTCCGCTGCCTTTCCTGAGTTACGGGAATGCGTCGCTGCTGAGTAATTTTCTCGGACTGGGACTGGTGGAGTCGGTGGCGAACCAGCGACAGCGCAAGAAGCGTTGGAATTAGGTGATTGGTAATTGCTAATGGGTAATTGTTAATTGCCAATAGGTTTGATCGTTCGGAATGCGAGTCCTAATATTTTTTAAGGACTGAAGTCCTGACGGCGAACATCATAGGTTTTATCGTTCCGAATGCGAGTCCTAATATTTTTTAAGGACTGAAGTCCTGACTGCGAACATCATAGGTTTGTAGTCAGGACTTTAGTCCTAATATTTTTTAAGGACTGAAGTCCGAACGATCAAACGTAATAATGGTTATTTTACAGGACTAGATATGAGCCGATTACTCGTTCATATTCTTGTAAGTAGCAACAGCAGAAGGCGAACTCCGGTTTAAATAGCGGAATATCCAATACTTAAATACCGTATCCAAGATAACTGGAAACGTCGCAATGAACAGAAATATAAACTGCCTATTTTCTGGCAGTCCCAAATGCCTCGATAAACCTTCGAGAATTATTTCCCAACCGTGAGGCGAGTGGAATCCGACAAACACATCCGTAAACAAAATAATTACGAAAGCCTTAGCACTGTCGCTGAGCCCGTAAACCACATCGTCCATGAAAGACTTTAAAATCTCAATCTCTTTCTTGTTAGTGATGAGAATTGCGGCAAAGGCCATCAAGGAAATTAAATCGGCAAAAATATTTTTAATAGCTCCACCGCTTTCTGTGCGGTATTCCTCCGCTAGCTCAACTGCTTTCTCGGCAATCTTCTTTTCCGTTTCCTCTGAAGAAAGGGACGGAGCCGTGCCAATTAAGGTTTCAAATTTGAGGTGCTGCTCAAATCTCTCAAGTTCTTTGAAGGCTTCCTCTTCCAGGTCAACATTTATGAATAGTGGAGCATTTTGCTTGACTCTAAAATGGTCAACTACCGGCCCGACTATAAAGTTTTTGGAAATTTGATTCGTCAACAGCGGAACTAAAATCAAAAGCAAAATAAATCTCAGAGAAATGACTGTTTTTACTTTAGAGTTGCGGAAATTCTTAACTACGTCTTTTTCCGCTTCGGGATCTAACTCTTTAGTAATTCGATTCAAAGTTCCCAAAAGCGAGCGGGGTAATAAATTTACTTCTTCAGAGTTAGTATCAACTTCGCCAGCCTGAGTTTGATGAACCTTAGCTGCACCGTTATTTGCTTGAGGTTGAGAACTGCTTGTAGATTTCACCTGCAGTTTGACCGAACTGACAACCGGAACAATCGCAGTCGATCTACTATTATTAATATACTTGTCGATGACTCCATCAATAAACTCTAGCTTCTCAAATACAAGGGATGCTCGATCTTTATTCTCTAAACCCAATCGTTGCTGGTGGCGATCCGCGCTGGGTCCCGCCTGCGGTTTGGCCCCCACGCGATCGGGCAATTCCAAAAAAGAACGGCTAGCATTAAACTCAACCATTCTGGTTTGGATGACCTTGAGGTATTTTTGGAGTTCGGATTTAAAGTAAGACAGGGTGCTGTGTCCGTATTCTCCCGATCGATCGGAGATTGCTTTGCCGCCAAAATGCTCGTCTTCGATCGCCTTAATTGCCAGCGCAGCATCGTAAGCCTGTTCTAAGGCCCTGTCAGGCGTTTCTCTATACCACTGGTTAGCACTGTAGAGATATTTTACAAACCTGTTCCACGGAGAAGTGTTCATAACTCAAAGCTGGTTAGTTGGCTGTAGACATTAGTGATTAAAGTATTCATGGTATGGTAACAAATTTACATAAATTAGGAACCGCAGCCTCGGATTCAATTTGGATTGTTGGGGCTGCCAAAGCCGGCAAAACCGCTCGTCTAGTAGAGCAGTTCTGCATTTGGAGCCAAACCGTCAAGCCTTTGCCCGCAACAGTTTCAGGCCGCGGGCGTTCCGGGTGGCGGCGGGCGGGACAAACCGCCCCAGCAATTTTAGTCTTAGCAGCTAACGGGGACAACCGACTGGAATTTGCCGATCGCATTGCCGTCGCTACCCAAGGAAAATATGCCTTTCACTCCACCACACCCTTCGGCTTTTTTGAGCAGGAAGTATTGCTATTTTGGCCGCTGCTGGTTCAGTCGCTGGAAACACGGGCTCAATTTCCCCTGAGGCTGCAACCTGAAACAGAATTGGAACTTGCAGCGAGACTCTGGCGTCGCGAATTAGATGAAGGGATTTTGCAACAAACAGGGGTAAGTCCAAACCGAATGGTGCGTCGAACTCTAGACTTATTACAACTGGCTGCTGTCAGCGGTACGCCGAGAGAAGAAATTAAGAGCATTCTCGAACAGGGATTTGCCCGCGTGGGCGGCTCGAATAGCCTGTGGACTAGCATGGGAGAGTTGCTCGAAAGGTGGCGGGAATGGTGCTTGACGCGGGGGCTGCTGACTTACGGGATTGTTTGCGAACTCTACTGGCGCTATTTGTTGCCAAATGCCACTTACCAGCAGCAGTTGGCCTCTCGATACCAAGCTGTCATCGCCGATGATGTTGACGATTATCCGGCTATCAGCGGCTATTTGTTCGATCGAATGCTCGACAATGGTGCGGCGGGGGCCTTCTCGTACAATCGGGATGGAGGAGTGCGTTTGGGTTTGGGGGCTGATATGGAATACCTAGCCAGACTCGAAAGCCGCTGCAAAAGCGTGGAAAATTTGGACGCAAAAGCCGGTTTATCCTCAGAGATTGGGGAGTTGGCGGTAAGTTTGGCAGTGAATTCTGAGGGTTTTTATCCTTTAGGCTTGAGTTTGCCCGGATCGGTTCGATCGCTCGAAACCACGAACCGGGCTCAATTACTGCGAGAAACCGCCGAAATCATCGTGGATGCGGTGAAGTCAAAAGCCGTGGAACCGCAGGAAATCGCCGTAATTGCCCCTGGGATGGATGCGATCGCCCGTTACAGTTTAACGGAAATTCTCGCCCGAGATGGTATCGCCGCCGAATCCCTCAACGATCAGCGTCCTCTATCGACTACGCCAGAGATTCGAGCTTTGCTGACTTTGCTGGCGTTAGTTTATCCTGGACTAGGCCGTTTAGTCGATCGAGACGGCGCAGCCGAAATGCTGGTAGTCTTGGGAAGCCAGAAACAGCGCGAACCAGAAGACTCTAACCCCACTTTCCATCAAAAATCTCAAATCCAAAATCAAAAATCGATCGACCCGGTGAGAGCAGGTTTAATCGCCGATCACTGTTTTTGTCCAGATCTCGATCGACCTCAATTGCTGGCAATTACAGCCTTTCCCCGGTGGGACAGAGTGGGACACCGAGCCGCTGCGGGCTACGAGCAAATTGTCGAGTGGATCGAACAGCAGCGGTCGCAACAGCAAGAGCGGCTGTTGCCGAGTCCAATTGCGCTGCTCGATCGAGCGATCCAGAAATTTCTCATCAACGACAGATACCTGGCTTACGATCGGCTAGCGGCCCTGCGCGAGTTAATGGAAACCGCCGCCCACTACTGGGAAATACACGGGCGAATGCAGCGAGTAGAACCCACAAACGGCGGCGACTCAGAAACGATCGCCCGGTTCATCCAGTTGTTGCGCCAAGGAACCGTCACCGCCAACCCGTTTCCAGTCCGTTCCCAAGGCCCCGAAGCCCAAGCCGTCACCCTCGCCAACATCTTCCAGTACCGCAGCAGCCGCCGCGCCCACAAATGGCACTTTTGGCTGGATGCCGGCTCGCCCCTGTGGCTGAGCGGCGGTGCGGCGACATTGTTTGGCGCACCCTTATTTGTGCGATCGCAACTGGGGCGTCCCTGGGAAACCGAAGACGAAACGGCGGCCGACCAACAGCGGCTGCGGCGAATTCTGGTAGATTTGTTAAGTCGCTGTCGGGTACTTTACCTTTGTCACAGCGAACTAGCCGTCAACGGACAAGAGCAAACCGGGCCGCTTCTGCCTCTAATTAACAGCTCTGTTTCTTGTCAGCAGTCAGCATAAGGCATAAAATCTTATGCCTTCGGCATAAGGAAAGAAAAAATTATGACTGCAAAAACTTTCATTTTTTCCCTTGCTGGATAAATACATAGGGCAAACTCGAAGCCAAACTTCTAGCTGCGATCGGAATGCGGCGATATTAAAGTATACCCAAAACCGGCATCAAAACGTGCAATCATTAATATTTTTAGCTCAAAAGATGGCTGAGTTAAAAAATATCTATAGCCCTTGCAAATTAGATTGAGTATGCTAGAAATGAGCGAGATTATTAATCAATTTTAAGCCATAGTTGTGGCAACAAACTGATATTAATCAGTTCTTAAAGTTAATCGGGATCGTCGTTTAAAGGAGCCAAAATAATGCCCAGTGCAGTACCAGTTATTATAGTTGAGCCAACGCCAACTCCCGTGACAGAGCCAACTCCGTCGCCAGAACCAACTCCGACGCCAACCCCGACGCCAACCCCAACTCCGACGCCGACTCCGACGCCAACTCCCTCCGACGACACATTTGGCGGCATAGACGACACATTGGGAGGAGGCAGTACCGGACCGGCAATCATCGGCGGCATCGTCCGGGGCACGGACACCAACGACTCCTTAGTTGGCAGTCCCGGGCCCGACGTGATTTCCGGGCTGCAAGGCAACGACAACCTGCAAGGAGCAGGCGGCGACGATTTATTATTTGGCAACGATGAGGACGACGTGCTGTTCGGCGGGCCCGGCAACGACGTACTCGACGGTGGCTCAGGACTAGATACTCTGTACGGAGGCAAAGGCAGCGACTCCCTAGATGGGGGAAATAACCCCGACTTGCTGTACGGCAATGATGCCAACGACACGGTAATCGGAGGCGAAGGCAAAGACACGGCTTACGGCGGCAAAGGCCCCGACAGCTTGCGCGGCGGAGCGGGCGACGATAGTATTTTGGG
This sequence comes from Microcoleus sp. ARI1-B5, assembly GCF_036705795.1. Lineage (NCBI taxonomy): Bacteria > Bacillati > Cyanobacteriota > Cyanophyceae > Oscillatoriales > Microcoleaceae > Microcoleus > Microcoleus sp. ARI1-B5. The sequence continues at coordinate 4,222 of NZ_JAUBVK010000023.1, read as the reverse complement.
CGATCGCGGCGATGACGTGCTGTGGGGCGATCAAGGTAATGACTCGCTCTTCGGCGGCGAGGGCGAAGACTTGCTATTTGGCAACGAAGGAGGCGACTGGCTCTACGGCAATGCCGGCGCGGACACAATTTTTACCGGCGACGGCGACGACATCGTGTTCGGCGGTGTCGGGGACGACATCGTGGACGGCGGTGCTGGCAACGACGTGCTTTGGGGCGAAGCAGGCAAAGACATAGTGGCAGGAGGCGAAGGTAAAGATGTCTTCGTCATCGGTGTCTTCAGTTCCCCCAGCGGCAGCAGCAACGGCACTAACCCGGCATTTCTCACCACAGGCGGCCCCGATATCGCCGATGCCGACATTTTCACAGACTTTCGCCAAGGCGAAGATGCGATCGGGCTGAGCGGCGACCTCAAGTTTGAAGATTTGGTAATCTTCCAAAGCACCGACAGCAAAGCCGGCAGCACGATTATTCGCAACGGCGTCAGCGGCGACTTTTTAGCAGTATTGCCCGGAGTGGACAGCAGAACCCTGGGACGCAGCTCATTTGTAATTGCCCCCACAGTTCCCGGCAGCGCGACGCCTCTCCCCCTGCCGACGCCGAGTCCAACGCCGACATCAAGTCCGACGCCGACAGCAAGTCCGACACCTACTCCGACAGACAGTCCGACACCGACACCGACATCAAGTCCGACACCTACTCCGACATCAAGTCCGACGCCGACATCAAGTCCGACGCCGATGTTCCCGACGCCGACATCAAGTCCAACGCCGATATTCCCGACGCCGACACCGACACCGACGGCGCCTTCTCCGATACCGGTCAATCAGCTTCCAGTCGCAGTTAACGACAACTTCACCACGGTTTCAGGTCAAGGTCTCACTTTCAACGTTCTGTTGAACGACACCGATGCGGACAAGAACGCTCTGACTGTTACGACTTTTACTCCAACAGCCAAAGGGACTCTGACTCCCTTGGGCGGTGGCGACTTCAAATACACCCCGAATGCTGGCTTCTCTGGTACTGACAGCTTCAGCTACTCGATCTCAGACGGCAACCGCGGCACTGCTCAAGCGGTAGTAACTATCAACGTCAGCAACCCGCCGCAGCTAGTAATTAACGACGGTGTGGTGGTTGCCAAAAGTTCTCCTACTCAGACAATCACCGCCGCCGATTTGTTGGTAACAGATCCCGACAACACGCCGTCGGAAATCGTTTACACGATTACCAAAGCCCCCGACGCTACCAGAGGTTTTGTGCAAAGGGGCAGTACCTTTCTCAACGTCGGCGGCAAATTCACCCAAGACGATATCAACAACAACATCGTCAAATACAACTTGCTGGCGGCTGGCGGCAGCGACAGTTTCACGTTTACAGCCTCCGACGGATCTTCCAAGATCGGGCCGGCATCCTTCAGCATCACGGTGGTAGATAATATTGTCGATCGCACCGCACTTCCTGCCAGCAGCTTTACAGGCAGCAACATCAGCGACTACATCATCGGCGGGGCAGGCAACGATACCATAAGCGGCGGTGCGGGGGACGACATCCTCGACGGCAGGGGCGGCGACGACCTCCTATCGGGTGATGCAGGCAACGATTCGCTGCTGGGTTCGATCGGCAACGACAACCTCGACGGCGGACTGGGCAACGACACCATCAATGGCGAAGACGGCATAGATTCGCTAACCGGCGGGCTGGGCAACGATTTGATGTTCGGCGGCAATGACAATGACATCATCTCGGGCGGTGACAACGGCGACACCATTGACGGCGGAACAGGCAATGACTCGATATTGGGAGAAGCCGGCGAGGACTCGATACTTGGAGGCACCGGCACCGACACATTATTGGGTGGAATTGGTGACGACACTCTCGACGGCGGTGCAGGCGACGACATCCTCGACGGCAGCATCGGCAGAGACTTGCTCGACGGCGGTATCAATAACGATTCCCTCGTCGGAGGCGACAGCGAAGACACGATTTTGGGTGGAGAAGGCAGCGACACCGGACTCGGAGGTGCGGGCAACGACTATATGTTGGGCGAGGGCGGCAGCGACTCCCTGTTGGGCGAAGCGGGCGACGACACCGTAGACGGCGGCGCCGGCAGCGACTGTCTCAGCGGCGCCTTCGGCAACGACTTGGTATTGGGTGGCGATGACAATGACTCGCTTTCCGGCGGTGCGGGCAATGATATTTTGGGCGGCGGTGCCGGTTCTGACTTGCTCACCGGCGATGCTGGCAATGATTTCTTCTACTACGAAACTCCGAGTGAAGGTGTGGATATCATTGCTGACTTTAACGCCAATGGTACCGGGACTGACAGATTCTTGTTCAGGTCATCAAATTTTGCAGGTTTAACCAACTCGGGAACTACTAACGATTTCACCAGTTTTATCGTCAGGAATATCGGCAGCGGTGGCGACAGCATCAGCAAGCAAGAAGTGATTTTGTTTGAATCTAAATTTGACAACGCTCAAGCAATCAATGCAGTGTTGAAGAATCAAAACGGTTCGAGCAAAACAGGAGCTTTCTTCGTGTACCTGAACAATACTTTTAACCAGTATGTTCTCGGCTTTGACCCGAATGTGGCAGACGACAGTCTCCCAGCTTTCGATTTGGCAGTGTTGAATTCTATTCCTACAGTGCCGGGAGCTCTGAGCACCGTCATTACTGCCTCTGACTTTAAGTTTATTTAGTAGTTTTTGAGTAGCGTCGCAAGGAGTCGGAACAATGCCCAGTGCAGTACCAGCAATTATTGTCGAAACGATGACTGAGCCTACGCCGTCGCCGGGGACTTCTCCGTCGATGGGGACAACTCCGTCGATGGGGACAACTCCGTCGATGGGAACAACTCCGTCGATGGGGACAACTCCATCGATGGGGACAACTCCGTCGATGGGAACAACTCCGTCGATGGGGACAACTCCATCGATGGGGACTGGCCCGGGGATTTCGATCGTACCCGTGGTTAGACCAACTCCGACTGTACCCACCCCTCCCCCAGAGCCTGTTTTTGTCGATGGCGTAGTTGTCGCCAATGACGGGAATAACTATTTAATCGGCAGCTTGTTCAACGACACGATTTCCGCGCGCGACGGGGACGACACGATTCTGGGTCGGGACGGGGACGATATCATCAGGGGTGAAGACGGCAACGATTATCTCAACGGTGGCGCTGGTAAAGATATCGTTGAAGGCGGGCGCGGTAATGACACTGCGCGGGGCGGCAAAGGCGATGACTTGGTTTCTGGCGACCAGGGCAACGATGTAGCTTTTGGCGACCAGGGCAATGATATTGTCTTGGGCTCGGAAGGCAACGATACGCTGTACGGCGGTAAAGGCAATGACTGTCTGCGCGGAGGTGCGGAAGATGACCTGATTTTTGGCGACAAGGGTAGTGACACTGTTTTTGGCGACACGGGCAATGACTGCCTGATCGGCGCTGCGGGCAATGATATTCTTTTGGGCGCAGACGGCGGGGATGTCATCAGCGGCGGTGTTGGTAACGATACTGGTGAGGGTGGCGAGGGTGATGACCTGCTATTTGGAGGAGATGGCAATGATTCTCTGTCTGGAGATGCTGGGGATGATATTCTTACGGGCGATCGCGGGTCTGATACTCTGACAGGAGGCGACGGTTCGGATATCTTTGTTCTCGGTAGGGTTGGTACGTCGGTTTCTAGTAACGGGTTTCTGACTACTGGCGGCCGCGACATCGGTGATGCTGATTTAATCAGAGATTTTAAGGCGGGAGATTCGATCGGTCTGGCTGGAGGTCTTAACTTTACACAGTTAGAGATATTCCAGGGTCAAGGCTCGAATTCGAGCAACACGATTATTCGGGACAGGCAAACTGGCGAATTTTTGGCGGTGTTGATTGATGTTCGATCGAACTCGCTAGATGAATCTAGGTTCACTACAGCTCAAATACCGCGCGTAGACGACAATCCCTTCACAATTCAGGGGACAACTGCTTCTGGTGCTGCATCGCCCGGGACAACTGCTTCTGGTGCTGCATCGCCCGGGACAACTGCTTCTGGTGCTGCATCGCCCGGGACAACTGCTTCTGGTGCTGCATCGCCCGGGACAACTGCTTCTGGTGCTGCATCGCCCGGGACAACTGCTTCTGGTGCTGCATCGCCCGGGACAACTGCTTCTGGTGCTGCATCGCCCGGGACAACTGCTTCTGGTGCTGCATCGCCCGGGACAACTGCTTCTGG
>NZ_JAUBVK010000022.1:30665-114603 GCF_036705795.1 Microcoleus sp. ARI1-B5 | reverse complement strand
ATCTAAAAATTGATGGTGCTTTTGTCAAGAATATTAGTCATAATTTGATTTCTCAAGCGCTCGTTGAAGGCTTTAATGGTATTGCCCATGCGATGAATCTTGAAACTATAGCTGAGTTTGTCGAAGACGAGACTATCTTAGAAAAATTGCGGGAGATGGGAGTAGATTATGCTCAGGGTTATGGGATCGCCCGCCCCGTCCCTATTAATTTTAATCCCTAGCCGATCGCACGCTTGCCAGCGAACCCATTACCTCACGCCTGCGCCCTGTCAGGAGGCCTCCGAGAGTCGATCGCCCGCTGCTACAAGGCTGGCTCAATTTACTGTGTCACATTTAGATCGAATGTGCTGTAATTGTAAAGGATTGAGTCTTGTATTAAAAATAGACCGGAAAATTTGCCATGAAAGCAGTTGCGTTCGATCGCTACGGTTCCGCCGAGGAATTGCAGTACCGAGAATTGTCCAAGCCTCACGCCAAATCCAACGAATTGTTAGTCAGAGTTCGCGCTAGCAGCGTCAATCCCGTAGACTGGAAAATCCGGCAAGGACACCTGCAACTATTGACAGGATTTAACTTTCCTCGAATCGTCGGTTCTGACATCTCGGGAGTTGTGGTAGAAGTCGGCCGGGAAGTTACCAACTTTCAACCGGGAGATGAAGTTTATACTTCCTTAAATCCCATAAGTGGCGGTGCTTGTGCCGAGTACGCTGTCGTCCCAGAATCGAGTGCGGCAATTAAACCTAAAAACATCACTCATGCAGAAGCAGCAGCAGTGCCGATTGCAGGTTTAACTGCTTTGCAAGCGATGAGGGATTTGGGTCAAATTCAAGCAGGAAATAAAGTATTAATTAACGGCGCTTCCGGCGGTGTAGGCACTTTTGCCGTGCAAGTTGCGAAAGCAATGAACGCGGAAGTAACAGGAGTTTGCAGCGCTAAAAATAGAGAATTTGTCAAGAGTTTGGGAGCTGATTTAGTCCTGGATTATGCAGAAATTGACTTTACTCAACAGCCCCAAAAATATGATATAATTTTGGATGCGGTGGGGACAAGAACATTTGCTGAATGCGAAAAGGTGCTGCAGCCGGAGGGAGTTTATATCTCGACTTTGCCGAGTGTCGAAAACCTCGCACCGATGTTAACGAGCTGGTTTGTATCGGGGAAGAAAGCTAAATTAATTGTAGCCAATGTCAACACCAGCGATTTAGGGCTTTTGCGGGAGTTAATAGAATCGGGTAAAGTTGAGCCGATTGTCGATCGCACTTACAGCCTACCAGAAGTAGCAGCCGCCCACGCTTACAGCGAAACCGGCCGCGCTGTGGGCAAAATTGCGATCGGCATTGAAGAAGTCATTAGTCATTAGTCATTAGTCAGTAGTCATTAGTTAGTTGTTGGTTGTTATTTGTTGGTTGTTATTTGTTGGTTATAATAACCAAGGTCAATGCTTTTGGGCCCCATTCCCGATTTCCGATTCCCCATTACCGATTACCAATTTCCGATTCCCGATTCCCCATTACCAATTCCCGATTCCTTATGACTTCTCCCTCAGACTTGGAGACATCCGAACAAGATTCCGACAACAACCTCGAACCAGTTAGCGCGGAAAATAGCATTGCACCAGTCGCCGATGATTTGATGGCTGTCAACAACTTAGAAGGTGCAGAAGTTAGCCCGGAAAATATTGCACCAGTCGCTGATGATTCTATGGGTGTGAGTAACCTAGAAGGTGCAGAACTTAACCCAGAAAATAGCATTTCAACAATCGTCGATGATTCTACGGGTGTCAGTAACTTAGAAGACGAAGAAGTTAGCGCGGAAAATAGCACTGCACCAGTCGCCGACGATTTCACGGATGTCAGCAACTTAGAAGACGAAGAAGTTAGCGGGGAAAATAGCATTGCACCAATCGCCGATGATTTCACGGATGTCAGCAACTTAGAAGCTGAAGAAATTATTTCGGAAAATAGCATTGCACAAATTGCAGACAGTTTTCTGGGTTCCCGCAACCTAGAAAACGAATATCTAGACGAACTTCCAGACGAAGTAGAGATGTCTTTGTTCGACCATTTAGAAGAATTGCGACAGCGACTTTTCTACTCGCTAATTGCAGTAGCAGTCGCTGTAGTTGGTTGCTTTTTCACCGTTAAGCCGATCGTACAATTGCTAGAAGTACCCGCCGGGCCCGTCAAGTTTCTGCAACTAGCTCCCGGCGAGTATTTCTTTGTTTCTATCGAAGTCGCCGGATACAGCGGTTTGCTGCTCGCCAGTCCGTTTATTTTTTACCAGATAGCGCTGTTTGTTCTCCCCGGCTTGACTCGCAAAGAGCGCAGGTTGCTCGGGCCAGTGTTTTTCGGTTCTAGTTTCCTATTTTTGGGCGGGTTAGTATTTGCTTACATCGCTTTGATTCCGGCGGCGCTGAACTTCTTTGTTACCTACGGGGCGGATGTTGTAGAGCAGTTGTGGTCGATCGACAAATACTTTAAATTTGTACTGCTGTTAATGTTCAGCACCGGTTTAGCTTTTCAAATCCCGATCGTCCAAGTATTGCTCGGCGTTTTGGGCATAGTTTCTTCCAACCAAATGCTCTCCGGCTGGCGTTATGTAGTGTTGGGAGCGGCAGTTTTGGGAGCGGTTTTAACGCCTTCTACTGACCCTTTAACGCAAAGTCTTTTAGGAGGTGCGGTGCTGAGCTTGTATTTTGGCGGGGTTGGTTTGGTGAAGCTTTTAGGGCGGTGAGAATTAGAAATAGCAAGCAATAGACAAGATTCCAAAAATAGTTGGGACGGGATCTCCGGCCCGTCCCACAACTTTTTATGCTAGGACGGACCGGAGATCCCGTCCCACGCTACTTCCTCAGTGAGAACCCATACCTTACGAGTAAATTTTTAAAGATTGTGTGAAGTCAAGTTCGATCGCCATTCCCGACAATTCATAAGTTAATACTATCAAAACTCGTCATCGAGACCTTATCTAAAAAGTTTTTATAAAAAAATGTAAATAAGTTAAATTTTTTAGCAACTTTAGGATAGAGGCAAAATTTAGCGCCTGCTGCGTAAGAACAAGATTTTCTGCTTTGCTCAACAAAACTTTATAATTCCGCCAAAAAATAGGAGAAGTGTTTATATAAATTTACATTTTAAAGAACTCAACAAGATTTAGCAGAAAATGTTGCCACAATCGCAGCCAGAGATAACATTGCAACAGAGAGTGAAATTACTCAGGGCAGTAATAATACTGCAAAGTTTTAAGCTCTCAAAACAGCAGCATGGCTCAGCCAAGTAGCTAGATTTTTGATGGAATTTTACTTGTTACTCAAATTAGGAAAATATTAAATTACTAATTTTGAGAACAAGTAATTTCATTTTAAATATTTCCAATTCCAGTATTGGCTTTTTGACTGTTTCAGTTACTCAATCCAACAGGAGATTAAATATATGCTTGGTACTTCAAACCCTGACTACTTATCCAGCCCTAATCCTTACACTATTAGCAACGACTTTTTTTCTGGCTTGGCTGGTGATGACACTCTCGATGGTGGCATTGGCAGTGATAGTCTCGATGGTGGAAGTGGGGATGACCTACTCTATGGTGGAAGGAAAGATTTTCCTTCCGATTTTAATACTCTGCTTGGTGGACTTGGCAATGACAGTCTCTATGGAGGCCGAGGTTATGACTTGCTCGACGGCGGAACAGGCAATGATTATCTGTTTGGTGACTACACTGGCGATTCAAATGATCCAAGCAGTAACGATGACACGCTCTACGGTGGAGAAGGAAATGACTTTCTTGATGGTGGGGGTCATAATGACATTCTATATGGCGGACTTGGCAACGATCAACTCAACGGCGGCTTCGAGAACGATTTGCTCAATGGCGACGATGGCGATGACACTCTGACTGATGGCAGTGGTTTCCTTGGTTATCGTAATAACCCAGCAAACAACGGCAACGACACTCTCAACGGCGGCAGGGATAATGACATTCTTGATGGTGGGGTTGGCAATGACTTGCTCAATGGAGGGGATGGCACCGACACAGTATCGTACATAAGTGCGAGAAGTGGTATCAATCTACAGTTGGCGCCTGTCGGCGACGGGTCTGGGTTAGGTCGGGCTCTCGATGGATTCGGCGGTAGAGAATTCACGGGGATGTCCACGATCGTAATAGAGAACGGTGTAGACTCACTCTCTGGCATTGAAGTCGTTATCGGTTCTAACTTCGACGACACCTTAGTTGGCGGGAGCGACAATGAAACGCTCAAGGGCGAAGGCGGTAATGACTCTTTGTCTGGTCGTGCGGGCAATGACTTGCTCAATGGCGGCGATGGCACCGACACAGTATCTTACAGCGATGCAGGAACTGGCGTCTATCTCCAGTTGGGGGCAGTCGGCGACGGGTCTGGTTTAGGTCGGGCTTCCGACGGGCAGGGCGGCATAGATTCGCTCTCGGGCATCGAAGTAGCGATCGGTTCTAGGTTTAACGATACTCTCCTTGGCGGAGACGGCAGCGAAACGTTGATTGGCGGGGCGGGCGACGACTTGTTGTTTGGCTTCGGAGGCGATGACTATCTGGTTGGTGGCAGGGGAGCGGACAAGTTTAGGCTTTGGAAGGGTTGGGGGACAGATACGATTGCTGACTTCAAACCAGGTGAAGATAAAATTCTGGTACGTTCTCGCGCTCCGTTTTCAGACATCACTTTTGGGTCGATTAATAATGATTTAGATACCGAGATTCGTCAGGTTGGAAGCCTTAACCCTATTATAGGAATTCTCAAGGGAGTTTCGAGTGCTTCTATCATTCCGGCCCGCGATTTCATTACTGGTTGATTGTATGGTCTGCGTCGATATGCGTTAATCTGCGGTGAGGAATTTAAAGTTATTCTGCCTCCTACTTTGACCAAATATTCCGCAGCTTAACAAAGCATAAAAATCGATCGACTCGCTGCCAAAAAATATAGAGGTGCGATCGCCCGCGCCTCTATAATTACTAAAAGTTAAAATTCTACACCAAAGTTTTGTCAAAACTTTGTCTACATTCGGAACTGTTCTACTTCAGGCGTGTAGCCGATCGGCAAAATGTAATCGAGATTCTCGTGGGGACGAGCAATGATGTGATACGATAGCAACTTTCCGCCATCGACCTTTTTAACTGATTCAATTCCAGCAGCAACGGCTGCTTGCACTTCAGAGATATCTCCTCGAACTATAATTGTCCAGTAAGCACGGGTTATTTTTTCATAGCGAACTAAAGTAACTCGGGCTGCTTTCACCATTGAGTCTGCAACTTCTACGGCAGCGGGAAATCCTAAGACTTCAACCATTCCAACTGCAACACCCATTACAACATTCTCCTAAATTTCACGGGATATCTGAAACTCATTGTAGGTGAAAGTGTTGACAGAAATTGGTGGTAATGATTTTGGTCAGCGTCGCCTGGACGATCGCCCAAATTTAAAATATCCCCAGAAGCTGTTGCGACATTTAAATCCCACAGCAGTCTTCGCGCCGGAAAGCCCGTCACACAAGAGTTTGAATCAAAAAAAACTGCAAAAATTAGCTGCTTGAGTGCTTAGTTTGTCACCGCCAGCAAGTCGGCTGACAAGTTCGCCTCACCATTTTTGGGACTTGGAACTCAAAAAATCCAGCCCCGCCCAGATACAAAACTTTACAAGCAGCGATGCCGGGGCGATCGACCACTCCTGACGAATGACCAATGACTGATGACGAATGACCAATGACTGATGACGAATGACCAATGACTGATGACGAATGACTCAAAACTCGTCAAGCAACCACTCCGAGGCTCTTTCGCCCAAATCGAGGGGAACGCTGACAGCTTTGCCCAAGCGGGGGCGATCGCGAGTAGTTACAATGTATTCTCTCACCTGTGCCGTGCTGCCCCAGCCGTTGAGGTAATTGGCCACCGCGTCCAAATGCTCGAAATAATCAGCCTCCGTCATCGGAAAAGACGCCTGTTCCAAATATTTCCACATCACCTGCACAAAAATCTTGCCCCGCGTCCGCCGCAATCTGATATCGTAAGACTTTCCCCATTTTTCTAGGAGTAGCTGGTGTAAATCCTTGCCCGTCATGGTTGCTCCTGAGTGAATCTGTTAAACAATAAAAGACAAAGTTCAAAAAATGTAATAATACTCTAATAAAGGCTGGAAGGCGCATTCTTAAAGGAATTTTCGCGGTCTCAAATTTGTGCTAGCAGATTAACGGCAATTATCCTCCTTCGTCTGCAGGTACAGGTTCTCTAACAGCTAGCAAACAAACGTAACTTAAAACCGTAAAGGCAGGTCATGGCTCAAACTTCTGCTGGAAATCCCGATGTCCCCGATATGGGGCGTCGCCAATTTATGAATTTGTTGACGTTCGGTACAGTCACAGGTGTGGCACTGGGCGCACTCTATCCCGTTGTCCAGTATTTTGTTCCTCCGTCGAGTGGGGCTGTTGGCGGCGGAGTCACAGCTAAAGATGCCTTGGGTAACGACATCATCGTTAGCCAATATTTGGCTTCGCATCCGGCGGGCGATCGCACCTTGGCCCAAGGTCTCAAAGGCGACCCCACTTATGTTGTGGTGGAAAAAGACCAATCTATCGCCGAATACGGCATCAATGCAGTCTGCACTCACTTGGGTTGCGTCGTGCCTTGGAATGCTAGCGAAAACAAGTTTATCTGTCCTTGCCACGGTTCTCAATACAACAATGAGGGCAAAGTGGTGCGCGGCCCCGCACCTTTGTCTCTGGCCCTGGCCCACGCCACTGTCGCAGATGACAAGATTGCTTTTACCCCTTGGAAAGAAACAGATTTCCGCACCGGCGAAGAACCTTGGTGGTCTTAAACGATTTTCGATTTTAGATTTTAGATTTTAGATTGGGGTCAGCGGTGAAAATCAAAGATAATTGCATCCCGAAAACAGTCTAATCATCCAAAATCCAAAATCCAAAATTCAAAATCTAAAATTCACGCATTGTCTGAACCTTTGAGATTGAATACTCTGATGCCACAAACTAATTTATCTGCGATATTTCGCCGCAGTGCCAGGACGATCGCCAAAACTGCCTTAATTGCGATCGCAGCCGCCGGATTTTTTCTGAGCAGCGACATCGCGCTTCCCCAAGCAGCATTTGCTTACCCTTTCTGGGCGCAGCAAACAGCACCCGCTACCCCCCGCGAAGCCACAGGCCGCATTGTCTGCGCTAACTGTCACCTCGGTGCCAAACCGACTGAAGTGGAAGTACCGCAATCTGTTTTGCCTGACACAGTTTTTGAAGCTGTGGTCAAAGTTCCCTACGATCAAAGCGTGCAGCAAGTTACCGGCGACGGTAGCAAAGGCGGCTTGAATGTAGGCGCAGTTGTGATGTTGCCCGAAGGTTTCAAGATTGCTCCGGCTGACAGAATTCCCGAAGAAATGAAGGAAAAAGTCGGCGATCTTTACTTCCAACCTTACAGCGAAACCCAAGAAAATATTGTGTTAGTGGGCCCGCTGCCTGGTGAACAGTACAAAGAATTGGTATTCCCAGTTTTGTCGCCAAATCCCGAAACTGACAAGTCCGTTCACTACGGCAAATACCTAATTTATGTCGGCGGCAACCGCGGTCGCGGTCAGGTTTATCCTACCGGCGCCAAGAGCAACAATACTGTTTATAATGCTTCGGTAGCTGGCACCATTTCTAAGATTGCCACACCTGAAGATGGCGGTTATGAAGTGACAATTCAACCGGCAGAAGGTGCAGCGGTTGTTGATACAATTCCCGCAGGCCCAGAACTGATTGTTACCGAAGGACAAACAGTTGCAGCCGGCGAACTGTTGACGAGCAATCCTAATGTGGGCGGCTTCGGTCAAAAAGACGTAGAAATTGTGCTGCAAAGTGCAGGTCGAGTTAAAGGATTGATGGCTTTCGTGGCTTTGACCATGCTGGCTCAAATCATGCTGGTTCTCAAGAAGAAACAGGTCGAAAAAGTTCAAGCTGCTGAAATGAATTTCTAAGCGCGGCTGCAATTAGTTGGGTAAGGTGCTCAGTTATCATTGTCAACAAATACGTCTTGTGTAGTGCCAGACTGCTGCCTTACTATTAGGCCTAGATCCCCCCTAACCCCCCTTCTTAAGGGGGGAACAAGAGTATTCTTAAAGTCCCCGGGAAGGGGGATGCGAGGGGGATCGAGACTTCGATAAAAACCTGAGATACAAAAGGTTTTAGGCAATTGTTGAGACTAATGGTGCTTTGTGCGTACCCAACTATTAGGTAAGTAGGGCGGGGAATACCCGCCTTATTCTTTGATAAATAATCAGTAAAATAATGTCAATTGATGAGAAGAAAGTTAAAGTAGGCGCGCTGGAATGGTTTTATCGGGAAGCAAATCCGGTAAACGAAAGTGATAAATCACCGGTGTTGCTGCTGCACGGTATACCGTCCCAAAGCTTTACCTGGACTGCGATTATGCCAGATTTGGCCGCCCAAGGATTTCGATCGCTCGCGCCGGATTGGGTGGGCTGCGGGCGATCGGCAAAACCAGACAAACGCGACTTTGCCTACACTCCCGATGCCTTTGTTGACGCCCTCGCAGGCTTTATTCAAGCCATAGAATTAGACCGATTTTCCCTGGTAGTCCAAGGATTTTTAGCATCAGCCGGCATTCAATACGCTTTGAGAAACCCCGATAAAATCGATCGTTTAGCAGTCATAAATACACCAGTTTCAGGAAATATAAGATTGCCTTGGAAAATGCAGCAGTTGGGACTGCCTTTTATTGGCGACATGATGACCCAAGACCCGCTTTTGGTGGACAGAACCCTCGAAGGCGGCAGCCGCAAAATCATATCAGACAAGGATTTAGATGTTTACCGCAGCCCGTTTTTGAAGAGTTCGGATGCGGGGCGATCGCTGATGAACACAATCCGCAACATTCAATTACCGCAGTCAATGGCAGAAATTGAATCCGGCTTGCAAGGATGGACTCGACCAACTTTATTAATGTGGGGTTTGACCGACCCTTGGCTGAGTGTTGAACCCGCTAAAAAATTAGTCGGTTCCATGAAAAATGCAGAGTTAGTCACTTTAGAAGAAGCGGGGCATTATCCCCAAGAACATTGGTCTGAAAAAGTTGGCGATGCTCTGATAACTTTTCTGCGCCGCCAGGAGGTAAAATAATATTTTGTACCTAACTCTCGGTCCCAAGTAGGAGCGGTGCCCCCGTGCCCGCCCGCAACGAGAAATCTAAAATCTAAAATCTAAAATCGCTATGACTCGTCCCCGTTCATTTTTGGCCTTGATGATGGCGTGTTTGATGGCATTTCTGGTTAGTTGCAGCAGTGTCGAAGCAAAAGTTCCAACGACTTACACAGCAGCCCAGATCCAGCAAATTCAGCGCTATGTTCCTACCCTGACAGAGTTCCGATCGCGCATGGACAACCTAGGAACCCTAATTCAGAAAAAAAATTGGGTTGATACCAGAACTTACATTCACGGGCCTCTCGGCGAATTGCGCAGCACCATGAAAACTGTGTCTGGCAGTTTGTTGCCGAAATCTCAACAACAAGCTGTTGATTTGACCAAGAGTTTGTTTGCTGATTTGGTAGACATTGACCTCGCTGCTAAAGCGACTGACTATGCGAAAGTCACGGCTAGTTATCAAAAAGCTGTGAATGATTTCGATACCTTCTTGCAGCTAATTCCTAAAGCCTAATCGCTTTAGTTTGTAGCGCAGATGCAGACGGCGGTTGAAACCAGGTTTACACAAACGAGGACGTAGGGTTGAAACCAGGTTTACACACACGAAGTCCACCTCCGCGGTGTAAAGAAAATAACGTAAAACGTAATTTTTACTGCCCGTTCTTCAACCCGCGGAGGCGGGTTTGGTTTGTATAGACGCGGTTTCTAACCGCCCGGTCTTCTTCAACTCTTCTAGGTTTGGTTTGTATAGACGCGGTTTCTAACCGCCCGGTCTTCTTCAACTCTTCTAGGTTTGGTTTGTAGAGAAGCGGTTTCAACCGCCCGGTCTTCTTCTATAAAATCTAAAATCTCAAATCTAAAATCTCAAATCGCATGGTTCGCGTTGCAATTATTGGTTGCGGTATTGTCGGGGCTTCGATCGCCTTTGAACTAAGTCAATTTCCCGAACTCAAAGTCACTGTGTTCGACAAACAGCCGCCGGCACAAGGTTCTACAGGTGCCGCCCTCGGTGTTTTGATGGGAGTTATCAGCCACAAAACTAAGGGCAGAAATTGGCAGTTAAGAGAAACCAGCCTTCAGCGCTACGAAACTTTGATTCCTGAATTGGAAGCAGTGACGGGGCGGAAAATTCCTTTTAACAAACAGGGAATTTTGATGCTGTGTTCGGAAGGAGAAGATTTAACTAAGTGGGAAAAGCTAGCAGCAACTCGCGAGTCTCAAGGTTGGAAATTGGAACTTTGGGATGTGGAACGAGTGCGCGAGTTTTGCCCTCATCTTGATTTAAAGAATAACATAATTGCTGGGATTTATTCGCCTCAAGACCGGCAAGTCGATCCGACGGCGCTAACTTTGGCTTTGGTGGATGCTGCTGAACGCAATGGCGTGATTTTTGAGTTTGGGGTGGAAGTTGCAGGGGCGGCGATTGCTGATAGTGTGGAGTTCGATCGACTAATTGTGTCGGCTGGTTTAGGTACTGCTGCTGTCGCTGCATCCTTAAATCAATTGGTGGACATTCGCCCGGTATTGGGACAAGCGCTGCATTTGCGGTTGAAAAATCCGTTGGGAAACCCAGATTTTGCGCCAGTAATTACCTGCGATGACGTTCACATTGTACCTTTGGCAAATCAAGAGTGTTGGATAGGGGCGACGGTGGAGTTTCCCGAAAATGGCGGGGAAATTGAGGCGAATGCTGATATGTTGGAGGAAGTGATGGCAAGGGCGAGATCGCTTTTTCCCGCCTTAGCAGAAGCTGAAATTCTCAGAAAATGGTCGGGATTGCGCCCGCGCCCCGAAGGACGGCCCGCCCCAATTATCGAAGCGCTTCCCGGTAACAGCCGCGTTCTCATCGCCAGCGGCCACTACCGCAACGGTGTGCTGCTGGCCCCTGCTACCGCGCGATCGATCCGAGAAGCAATTTTGCAATAATTTACAAATCTTAATACAATAAACACAGCCATTCATATCTTACATCAAAAAATGTCCGACAAACCTTTAGGAAAACCCCGCTCCTTGTGGCAAGTAATTTTGCTGTCGGGATTCAGCTTGCTGCTATATTACGGCTGGTACAAATGGATTATTCAAGAAGAATTGCGCCGCTATAACGGCAAGGGTTGGTCGGGGACACTTTGCTTGCTTCCCTTTGTTTTAGGAGTAGCCGTCCCCCAAGCTTTGCGGATATTCGACCCCGACGTTCCCGGATGGTTTGGTTGGTTTTCCTTCGTGGGAATTGCTTGGATTTACATCGTGCAGTTCAAACTTTACAACACAGTTAACGAATTGTACCGCCAAGAAGGAATGAAAGAACCGCTAACTGTTTGGTGGATTTTTGTACCAGGTTTAAATTTAATTGTCGGGTTGCGGCAAATTCATTTTCTCAGCCAGTTCTGGGCGAGAAAACAGGGCATTGAAGTTAAAGATAACTTAGCCGAAAGCCTTCCTTTTCTGTCAGCTAACGCTTAACCAAAAATTAATAGGGTGCGTCAGTCATCATAACTCGATTTGCCCAAAAATTACCCGACTGACGCACCCTACAAACTACAAACCTGTCAATCACCAGAACATATTCGGTAAATCCGCAAGAATCAGTTTGAGTTCCGGTTCATTAACCCGCTTAATTGCTTTCGGAATACTTACCCACTGCCGCTTTCTCTTGCTAGCTTCCGGCCAAATTTCCAGAACAGCTTGCACTTCCAGTAAAAATACTTCTACCTGACAAGTATAGCCGGACTTTTGATACTCGTAAGTTCCCAACAAATCCGGGAACACTTTACCCAACAAACCTGCTTCTTCCCAAGCTTCCTTGGCGGCGGAATCTTGGGGAGTCATGTCAGGTTCAATCAACCCTTTGGGAATCACCCACCGCTTACCAGTTGAAGAAGTAATCAGCATTACTTCAATTTGCCCGTCTTGAATGCGGTAGGGAATTACTCCCGATTGGTCTACAAATACAGCGGTTTGTATACTCATAATTTCTGCAATATTTCGGGGTGTAAAAGCTGCTGCAACTTGATTAATAGTTGGCAACTAAACAATAAAAACTGCACGGCTGATTCTAGATGATTCACCATTTGATACAACAAACTGGAGAATAGACATATTTCGCTTTCACGCTATGTTGAAAGTAGCAAATGTAGATGTACTGCGGCTGAAAAATAAGATTATTGTAATAATCGCGCGCCATCCTCTACCGACACGCAGATAAAAGCCGATCGCCAAAATCAGCCTCTATCAGCGCCGGTATGCGGTTTTACCAGAAAGAATGGGTTTAAAGCCTCTCCCTTGTAGGGAGAAATTAAAAGAAGACTATTCATTACTCCAATCCTCTTCTTTCCAGGTAGAGGTCGCCCTCAACTGTCAACTGTCAACTGTCAACTGTCAACTGAATCAAGCCTAATCTTTCTTCGCCTTAGCCTCCAAATTTTCCATCCGACTCTTCAAATCTTGATTTTCCTTCTTCACCTGGTCTAATTCCTCCCGCAACTGCTTCACCGCTGCATCAGAACCAGCATTTTTCTGCACTCTTTGAACAGCTTCATCAGCCATGCGGCGGACGCGGCCGTCAGGAGTTTGGTCAGCTAAAGAACGCAAAATGCGAATAGCTTTGCGAGTTTCCATTTGTCCTAAACCCACAACTACAGATACTTGAGTCAAGAAAAACGTCTCTTTAGAAAGTTCCGCCAATCGGTGCAAAATCCGTTCTAAATTGAGCTTAGTTTGACCTGTAGAAATTGTACCCAAAGAGCGAATTGCCGCCAACCGCAAAGCTTGCGGAGTACCGGCGGCTGTGTATTTCAAAATCAGGTTCAGCGCATCTTCCGAAGTTTTCATTTGCGCCAAACCGGAGATCGCACCCGATCGCACAACCTCATTCCAGCCCTGACGCTCTTTCAAAACCAATTTTAACTCTTTCAGTACCTGTTCGTCCGTGGGCTTTTCGTCGGGATTCGCCCCTGCGATCGCACCCATAGCACTCGCTGCGGCCGCTTCTACATAATAGCTGTCATCGCCTTTTTCAACGATCGACCTCAGCGCTTTATAAGTTTCGTGAGTCTTGATTTTACCCAGCGCATTCACCACCGCGCGGCGCACCCTAGCATCTTTATCCTTCAAACCAATTACTAAACCATCAAAAGCTTGGTCTAGTTTAATATCAACTAACTGACCCGCAACTTCCGCCCGCACAGCCCAAAACGGCTCTTTCTTGAGAACTTCTGACAGGGCTTTCACAGCTTCCAATCCTCCCTTTTTCGCCAAAGCTTGGGCAGCGTAAATCCGGGAAACAGGGTCGGGGTCGAACTGCAACTGAGCTTTTAGTTCGGCAACTCCATACTCTAAAACAACTGTTTTTAAGTAGTTATTTCCGACATCAAAACTGATAAATGCGGGCTTCTCTGCTAGCGGAAAATAGAAACTTTGCTCGCGTTCGTAGACTCGGACTGTGAAACTTTTTAGGTTAGAAGAACTTCGATCGTCTGCATCTTTTTCAGGCTTGTAACCGAAGCCGATCGGAATTTTTAGGTCAAAGACATCTTTGCTGTTGCCGTTTCCGTTGCCATTTTTGCCGTCTTTTACCTGAGTTTGGGTAACAGTAACTTTTGCTAATTTGCTATCGCCGTCCCAGGAATAAGCAACTTTGTAATCTGGATGACCGCCGCGATAAACGTACTGGTCAAACAAAAACATTAGATTGCGGCCGGTCGCTTTTTCGATCGCCCTTAGCAAATCGATCGTTTCTACAGTTTGGTGAGCGTTATCGCGCACAAAAGTGTGAATTGCTTTGTAAAATAATTCGTCACCCAACTCAGCGCGAATCATGTGATAGACGCAAGCGCCTTTTTCGTACAAATGGCGATCGTACAATTCAATAGCTTCGCGGTAAACGTGAGTCACCATCGGGCGGCGGTAGCGAGAACTGTCTTCGGCTAAATAATTGCGGGCTTCACCTAACATATAATAAGCCGCGTCTTCTTTGCCGTATTCTTTGTCAGTCCACAGCACCTCAGAATAAGAAGCCATGCCTTCTTTGATCCAAGCATGAGACCAATGTTTAATTACTACTAAATCGCCGAACCATTGGTGAGCCAATTCGTGGGCGACCAAGCTTTCCGTACCGCGATTGTCGAGGCTGGCGCGTTCGTCTAGCAAGCACCTATCTGTTAGCAAAGTTGTCGATGTATTTTCCATGCCGCCGAAGATGAAATCATCGACGCAGACTTGAGCGTATTTAGGAAAAGGGTAAGGATAGCCAAATGCTTTAGAAAAAAATTCAATCATTTGAGGCGTTTTTCCCATGCTGCGCTTAGCGTCAGATTCCCGGCTTCTTTCGACATAATAATTAACAGGTTTGCCGTTCCATTCGTCTTTGATTTCAGCAAAATCTCCGACGGCTAAGGTCATTAAATATGTCGGGTGAACTTGGGTTTGCGACCAGTGATAAATCTTATCGTCGCCGTCGGTTCTGGTGCTAACTAATTCGCCGTTGGAAATAGCAAAAAATTGTCGGGGAACTTGCACTCTAATTTCGGAAGTTGCCAACTGTCCGGGATAGTCGAAACAGGGAAACCAGAAGCGGGAATCTTCGTCTTCGCCTTGAGTCCAAACTTGTGTTGGTTTGTCGGGATAGTGTTTGTCCGGGCCGACGAAATAGAGGCCGCGCTGGGGTTTTTCGACCGAGTATTCGATCGCAATTGTAATCGGTTCGCAAGCTGCTGTTGGTTCGTGCAGTTGAATTTGCAGCACTTCGCCGTCGCTGTCGAAATTTTGCTCGGTTTCGCCGACTTTTACCGATTTAATGTTGAGGTTTACCGCATCTAAGGTTAATTTGTCAATACCGCTGCGGACTGGATTGATGCGGATGCTGCAAGTGCCGCGAAAGCTTTGTTTGGGAATATCCAGCACTAAATCGAGGAAAATATGCTCTACTTGTCCGGGGCGATCGGGGTTGTAGTGGGGTCTAGCACCGGGCATCTCGAAGGATTTGTGACCGTTTTCAGAATCAAAGTAAGTGTGTGACATTGTGATGGCTTCGTTGTGAGTCGATCGGCGATCGCAGGCAACAGCGAGGAAAGCTGAACTGCCAGCTTAATTACAGAGTAGCGCGTCCTAGTTGCTGTTGTCGCTAATCTTGTTAAAAATTCAGGCGATCGTTGCCGGGATGGAAAAAATGATTTTTTCGCTACAATATCAGCAAGGCTAATGTCTGCAATCATCAGCCTGCCATTGAAATTGAGAGGGCAATCTGCATGACAGCTACACTATCAGTTCCCAGTGCGATCGAATCTTGGCTTGGCGACGAAGCCGAAGACTTGCTCACCCATCAAGCGAAAATTTCTAAAGATTTGTTGCACCTGCCGGGCCCGGATTGGGTCGATCGCATTTTTGCTCAAACCGATCGATCTCCTCAAGTTTTGCGATCGCTTCAGCAACTCTATTCTAGCGGGCGCTTGGCAAATACCGGCTATTTATCCATCCTGCCAGTAGACCAAGGAATCGAACACTCAGCGGCCGCTTCTTTTGCACCGAATCCCATCTATTTTGACAGCGAAAACATCATCAGACTAGCAATCTCTGCGGGCTGCAACGCTGTCGCGACAACTCTCGGAGTGTTAGGAAGCGTATCTCGCAAGTACGCGCACAAAATCCCTTTCATTCTCAAGCTCAATCACAACGAACTGCTGACTTATCCCAATCAATACGACCAAATAATGTTTGCTACTGTCGAGCAAGCTTGGAATTTGGGAGCCGTTGCAGTCGGAGCAACAATTTATTTTGGTTCCCCAGAATCGACGCGACAAATCCAAGAAGTCAGTCAAGCTTTTGCACACGCTCACGAGTACGGAATGGCAACAATTTTGTGGTGCTACCTCCGCAACGATATCTTCAAACAAGACAAAGATTACCACCTGGCCGCCGATTTGACTGGTCAAGCAAATCACTTGGGAGTGACAATTCAAGCTGACATCATCAAGCAGAAATTGCCCGAATTTAACAACGGCTACGCAGCAGTTGCGAAAGCCAGCGGCAAGAGTTACGGCAAAACCGACAAGCGCGTTTATTCGGATTTGACAACGGATCACCCGATCGATCTAACCCGCTATCAAGTGCTCAACTGTTATGCGGGAAGGATGGGTTTAATTAACTCCGGCGGTGCTTCTGGAAAAACCGATTTTGCCGAAGCAATTCGCACGGCGGTAATCAACAAACGCGCTGGGGGCTGCGGCTTAATTTCCGGTCGCAAAACTTTTCAGCGTCCGTTTGAAGAAGGTGTAAAATTGTTCAACGCCATTCAAGACGTTTATTTATCGCCAGAAATCACGATCGCCTAACAATTCACAGTAAGCTGTTGCGAATTTTAATCGCATATTAGGGGTGGTGCTGCGAAGCCCACCCCAAAAGAGCATCTTACCCGATCGATATTCATTAATATAAGTTGCAACTTAGCTGTAATATTAATAGTAGCTGAACACATATACCGACACAGTATATAATTTTTAAATGCCCCACAGCCTCGTTTTAAACCTGCTACCAGTTGCACCAATCCCATCCCAATTTTTAACGGGACGGCACCTCCACGCTTTATTTCTCAACCTTGTGAGTGCGGTAGACAGCGATTTGAGCGCGTACCTGCACGACCAATCTAATGAAAAAGCTTTTACTTTAAGCCCTTTCCAACTAAGCAAAAAAGAGGTTTACAAAAGCAGCACGCCGCAGCCACAAAAGAGAGTTTTGCCTCCGGCGGGGCGCACTATTTCCCAGGCTGTCCAGTGGGAACAAAAACAAGCTATTCGGGAAAATACGCCGATTTGGTGGCGAATTTCTCTGCTGGATGACGGTTTGTTCGATCGCCTAACTCAACTTTGGCAGCAACTCAACTTCGAGATCCCTTGGCATCTGGGCCCGACAAATATATACATTACCAATATTTTGAGCGAACCGCAATCAAACCAGCCTTGGGTAAACTTCTGTACTTACGCCGAATTGTTCGATCGCGCTTCGGAAACTGAGCGCCAAATTGCGTTTACCTTCTGCACTCCTACTAATTTTCGGCAAGGCGTGTACGATAGTGCGATGCCAAGTAGAGAAAGTGTTTTTGGCAGTTTAGCGAATCGCTGGAACAAGTACAGCAGGATTGCGATCGAACCTACTTTCACAGAAGCTATTTTCCCCAGTTTCTTCGATATCCGCACAGAAGTTTGTACGGATTCTCGCAGTAAATTTATTGGCTGCGTCGGCGATCTTAGTTACCGAATCATGGGAGATGTAGCTCCTGCTACTATCAAGCAAATTAACGCTTTAGCAGATTTTGCACTTTACAGCGGAGTGGGGCGCAAGACGCCGATGGGAATGGGAATGACGCGCAGGTTGCAGAATTTTTAATCATTCACTTTTGGGCTTAATTTCACTGACGATTTCATAAACATCAGTGTCGGGAATTTTGGCAAACAAAGGCGTCATCTGCTTCAATATTTGCTGATAAGCTTCGCTTTGATTTGCGGCCATCTCTTCTACGCTTTCCCAAAAAATGATGGCAATACCTTTGTCTGTATTGGGCAATTGCAGCAGGTATGCTCCCTTAAAACCTGTGGCATAAGTTGCCACGGCTTTTTCAAAAAGTTCTTCTGCTTCTTTGAATTTTCCTGGTTTAAATTCGCCAATGGCAACGTAGGCAAACTGATGTCTGAGAAAGTCTAAAAATTCTGACATAGGTCTCTCCTGACTTAATCGCGATACACTGAGCTGTATTTTACCCGATCGCCCGAAATTTGTGAACTTCGCAGTTTGTAGCTTCGCGCTCAGCAAAGCGCCGGATTTATGAGATATTGCACCTAGCTGCGATCGCACTTTACCCGTAAAAACACGTAAAAAGCGGTTTTTTGCAATAACCCTATTGAATATTTTAAATTTTAAGTTGAAAATCCTAACATACAAATACAAACAAAGTAAAGAGCCTGGTCAAGCCCATGAAAAAAATATTAGTAATTGAAGACAATAACTTAATCCGAGAAACCGTATTAGAACTTCTGGCAGCGCACGGTTTTGAAGTTGTCGGCGCCGCAAACGGACAAGTCGGTATCCAGTTAGCGATCGCCCTAATTCCCGATTTAATCTTGTCTGATGTGATGATGCCCCAAGTCAACGGTTTTGAAGTTTTCGCGGCTTTGCGATCGTACCCTGCAACCGCCAGCATTCCGTTTATTTTCATGACAGCCTCCGAAATGGAAAGAGCCCTGGAACTCAAAGCAGACGGCTATCTCCAGAAACCTTGCAGCGTCACAGAAATCCTCCGGGCGATCGAAACTCAACTAGAAAAACCGACATTTACCAACCCAAAATATCAAAAAGTACAGGACAATTCTGGGCCATCAAATCTTAGCTTGCGCGCCAGGAATCAAAAATCTCGGTTTGAGATTGCCTCGATTTGCTGGCAATGACGCCCACAGTAACGTTATTGATACAGAAGTTGAGGGAATTTCAAATTGGTTCCAGCCAGGGGTGGCTTAGACTGGGTATGTTGAATTTGGTAAAAAGTCATGAACGCACAACCCAAAGGCCGCCTAGTTTGGAATCACTCTACCCACCTCCCCGGTTTGATACCAATTTTAGAGCGCCTCACCCTAAAAATGGGCATTCAAACCGTTACGCCAGGGGTCATCAACAAAGTTAAAGGACACATCCCCCGCATGACATTAAGAGTGTCAGTACCCATCCGGGGGGGATTTAAAATCATCGCCAGACAGGGCAAAACCGTACAAGAAGTCTTTATATTAACCACTCTCAGTCAAGGGGACTTGGAAGAGACGATCGCCCAAACCCTAGCCAAGTGACAATATTTTCTTAGCAAGCAAAGCCCGAGCCCTAACTGAAGTAGTTTCATCGCTTTGGGTGATTTCCTCAAGTCTGGCCGAAACTTCCGCTAACCAATCCGGTTTAACAGTCGCAGCACCCGCCAAAGCTTGCAAACCCCCCGCTGCTGCGTAGCGAACCACCCATTCTGGATCTCGGGACGCTTGCAGCAGCGTTTTCACCGCGCGAAGTTGAGCATCTGCAATTTGTTCTGCCGGCATCAGTTCCCAGCAAATCGTCCCCAAACCCCTAGCCGCCGCCCGCCGCACGCTCAAAGCAAAGTCATTCGCCGCTGCATCGAGCAAAATCTCCAAACCCCTGGGGTCGCCAATTCCCGCCAAAGCCCGAACAGCCCAAGCTCTCGCCCCGTAATTGTAGCCGTCAAGCTGTTCTAGAAGCGGCAGCACCGCAGGTTCTCCGAGTTGAATTAGCCCGTCAACGGCGGCAACCGCAGCGCCTGGGTTGTTGTAACCGAGGACTGTGATTAAGGTAGGAATTGCTTGTTTTGAGGAAGCCGCCGCCAGTGCTTTGACTGTGTTTAACAAGCCCTCGGAAGAATCTGCTTGTTCGACCGCCTGAATTAGTTCTAATGCCATTTACTTATAGTATTTACAACAGGTTTACAAACGATTTGAGATTTTAGATTGCTAATTTTAACAATATTTCCTATGAACCTAAAATCCCTTGAAGTTGCGCTATCATCTCGGTGCGAGAACAAACATTCAGCTTGCAGAACATCCGTTTGAGAGCTTGCTTGACTGAATTTTGCGTAATCCACAGCGCTGCACCAATCTCAGCATTCGTTAGTCCTTGTGCTACCAGTTCAGCAATTTGTACCTCTCGCGGTGTCAAACGACTCGCTAACGGCGAAATGAATCTTGCCTCCGGCACCTGTAACTTTGCCAGACGGGCTGACAAGTGAAGACATAGCGCGCTCAAGCGAGCAACTTCCTCACCACCAAATGCAGGTGTATCACCGACGCGGGCTAAATTAACTGTACCAACAAGACGGCCGTCGCCTACAATTGGCCCAGTTATTATGTGTTCGCGGTCGTAGTAGGCGCAACAGCGCTGATAAAGTTCGCACTGCTTCCAACCTCCCAGAGGTAGCACCATTTCTTCGTGAGCGGGAGCATGGCAGTCAAGCACGTAGCGCAACACCGGATCGACGGCTCGACCAACTTTTTCGTAGCGCTCTACAAAAGCACTAACATTGGGTACGCCGCGAACATCAATCTCGGCAATGCCGGAGTGTTCGCCAAAGAAATAGATTCCCCAGCGCTGTACTCCAAAATGCTCGCCAACTCCATCCATAAACCGCACTCGAAGTTCGCGCTCGTCGCGATCGCCTGGCGATCGCGTCAAATAGGGCATAAAGAGAATTAGTCATTGATGGGTTCAAAGTGTACTCACTTGGGGACTATGCAATTTTGAGATTACCAAAAATTTGGGTTTAAAGCCCCGTCGTTCTACGACGGCTTTAATTGATCCTTGATGTATTGCTTCAAGATTTCAATCGGCGCGCCTCCAACCGAAACAGCGAAATAGCTCGGACTCCACAAAGCGTCTTTTCCGTAGGGCTTCGGGTATCCAGCTTGCCCGTATCGGCGACTGGATACCCGCAATGAGTGCATTAACCATTTGAGAAACAGATAGCTTTGGAGGGAATTCAATTAAAACGTGAATGTGGTCTGTTTCCCCGTTAAATTCTAATACCTGAAAGTCCATTTTGGTCGCGACTTCCTGAAAAGATTTTTCAATTAAATCAAGACTTTGGGCGCAAAGATCGTGCCTGCGGTATTTGGTCACACAAACCAAATGAATCTTGAGATCCGAAACACTGTGCCTTTCTCTCCGAAATTTAGTTGCCACGCTTTGCATATCTGTGTTAGAGTGTACAGACCAAGTTTAACACTGACTATGAAAGCTAGGTATAAGTATCGCTTCTATCCAACAGACCAACAGCAGCGGGGATTAGCCCAGTTGTTTGGTTGCGTCCGAGTAGTGTGGAATGACGCCCTAGCAAAGTCAGTCAGTGGCAAGTATTCGGGCTATGACGATTCGTGCAAGTCTCTCACAATTCTTAAAAAGAACGAGAAATTGTCGTGGTTGAATGATGTGTCTTCCGTTGCTTTGCAGCAATCTCTAAAACATTTAGATGTTGCCTACCAAAACTATTTTGGTACTCTCAAAGGCAAGCGCAAAGGGAGAAAAATAGGAAGACCTAAATTAAAGAAAAAGACTTCGAGGCAATCTGCAACCCTGACCAAAGCAGGGTTTTCTTTAAAAGGGGATGAAGTTTATTTGGCTAAAATCGGGAAGGTCAAACCGATTTGGAGCCGAGAACTGCCATCAAAACCCAGCTCGGTAACGGTAATTAAAGATTGTGCCAATCGCTATTTCCTAAGCTTTGTAGTTGAGATAAATCCGGTTAGTGTACCTGCTAAAAACGAGTCTATCGGCATCGATTTGGGCATCAAAACTTTTGCTGCACTCAGTGACGGGACACAAGTAAAAAGCCCGGACTATTCCCTACCAGACCGCAAAATTAGGAAGTTGCAGCGCAAGTTAAGCCTACAGCAGAAAGACTCTAAGCGACGCAACAAAACGAGAATTCGCATTGCCAAACAACACAACACAATCGCAGACAAGCGCACCGATTTTCTACAGAAACTCTCAACCAAAATTGTTAGCGAGAACCAAGCTGTAATTTTGGAAGACCTAAATGTGTCGGGCTTGATGAAAAACCGCAAATTAGCAAGAGCAATTAGCCTGCAAGGATGGTATGAATTTCGCACTCTAATTGAAGCTAAATGCGACAAATACGGGCGTGATTTTCGGGTGATTGATAGGTGGGAACCTACGAGTCAAATATGTTCGGAGTGCGGGTTTAGGTGGGGCAAATTAGATCTCAACATTAGAGAGGTGATTTGCCTCAATTGCGGGACACACCACGATAGAGACACGAACGCATCTAAAAACATATTAAAAGTCGGGATGGGACATCGCCACGACTGTAAACGGACACGGAGAGAAGGTAAGACTACTTGTAGCGCATCTCAATGAAGTGTCAAGAATCCCCGTCCGTTCTACGGCGGGGAGTATGTCAATTCCTACCATAATCTCTAGCAAAGGTTCAAATAATTTGAAAAATGACAACTCAAGCAAAATATTACATTGGTCTGGTGATTTTTCCTGGGATGACGCAGCTCGATATGACTGGCCCTTACCAAGTATTTTCGATGATGCCGGACACTCGTGTTCTGCTGTTGTGGAAGACTCTCGAACCAGTGACGAGTAGCGAGGGGATGACGATTTTACCTACCGCCACCTTCAATGACAGTCCGTCTTTAGATGTTTTGTGCGTTCCCGGTGGCGCGCTCGGGCAGGTGGAAATGATGCAGGATGCGGAGGTACTGGAATTTCTGCGCCAACAGGGAAAAACAGCAAAATATATCACCTCGGTTTGTACGGGTTCTTTGATTTTAGCTGCTGCTGGACTCCTTCAAGGATACCGCGCTGCTTGCCATTGGGCATTTCGCGACCAGTTAGCAATGCTGGGCGTTGAAGTTGGGACTCAAAGAGTGGTTGTCGATCGCGATCGAATTACAGGCGGCGGAGTAACTGCTGGTATCGATTTTGGATTGGTGCTTGTTGCGAAGCTCTGCGGCGAGGAAACAGCCAAAATGATTCAATTACTTCTAGAGTACAATCCCGCACCGCCTTTTAATGCTGGTTCTCCCGAAAGTGCTGGAGAGATTTTAGTTGAGCAAGTGCAGAAATTTGGGAGCCAGCTAATAGAAGCATCGCTAGAGGCAACGAAGCAAACAGCACTCGGATTAGGTATTAATCGTTAAGTTAATAGTTCCCGGCGCTATTTACAAAAGGCTATCCATTAAATTCATAACTTGGATAGCTTCATCTGACAAAGATAGAGATGCTTGTTGATTGAGGTGATGCTCCAAAACTCCTTTCAGAGCAATCAATTTCATGCTATTTTCTGCTAAAGTTTCAGAAATAGCTGGCGCTGCCGGCAAATAGCCGATCGCCCCCAAGTCCATCAAAGCCGATCGCCTCAACTGCAAATTATCCCCATTCAAAGCTGTCACCAACCTTTCCCCGTAAACCTGCTCGCCAGTTAACTGATACATCGCCCGCGCCGCAGCGTACTGCACCCGCTCCACAGAATGTTCTAAAAAAGGTGAAATTAGGGGTATTGCTTCTGTGGCTTTCAGCGTTCCCAAAGCTTCAATTACCGAGTCGTAAGGTTGCACGAGGTGCGATTTTCCTGGGACTCGCACAGCCACAGCTACCCCCCCATCCAATAGCTTCATTAGCGGCCCAATAGAATCGATCTCGCCCAGCATTTCTAGAGCTTGGGCCGCCGCTTCCCGCACGTAATAATCGGCGCATTCCAAACAGCGAATCAGGGCCGGCAAGGCTTGTTTGTCGCCCAATTTACCCAGGGCCCGCGCCGCATTTCGCAATAGGGAATAGTCGCCGATTTTTGTTTGTTCTGATTCTTCTTGCAATGCGGCAATTAAAGCTGCAATAGCTGCTGGTTCCTTGACTCTAAATCTACCAATCCACCAAGCAGCATAATAGCGGAGACTGTAATCTTGGGAGTGCAAATTGGCGATCGCCTGTTCAACTGTTAAAGACTCGCCCTCAGCTACACCAGGCGGCGGTGAGTCGGATTCGTAATAATTCATAGTCATAATTCATAGTGATTAGGGAACTCGGCGATTGAAATCGCTGCTATACAAACGAAACCCACTCCAAGCGGGTTGGGGAAACCGGGATCTTGAAATCGCTGCTAGACAAACAAAACCCGCTCCAAGCGGGTTAAATTAACTCTTACTCTTAGTCGGCGTCCGGCGGACATTGTTTGTTTGGCGTGCGATTTCAAGATCCCTTTCGACCAAACTATTAGTTATCATCCGAGGATTCATGGGACGATTCAGGTGATGATTCTGCGATCGCACTTAAAGCCTGAATGTTCACAATTCTCCCGCCCATGCGAGTAATCCGCTGCATTTCTTGATTCATCCGATTGTACGGCACGGTGATAAATGTACTCGCGCTCGATCGAATCGAATAATCGATATTTTCTGTATCATCGCTTTGGCGCAAGCCCACCACTTCATAACGAAAACAGCGACCGGCGGAAGCTGTATTGCCACTTTTTCCAGCTACAATTTGACCCAACATAAGCTTCTTGGTAATTGCTAATTGGTTAGCAGTCAGTAGTCCTTAGTCCTGAGTCCTTAGTCCTTAGTCCTTAGTCCTTAGTCCTTAGCCTTTAGTTCAGAATTTATGCACAACCTAATTCTGTAGAGTGCTTATGGGCGCACCTTACGCAGAACCTAACTAGCCAAGGGCCATTAATCCCTAGCAATTTCACTAATGACTAATGACTGATGACTCATGACTGCTGACTAATGACTCAGGACTAAGGACTAACAACTCACAACTAAATTGGAGTAATGCTGGCGATTTTCGCGCCCATGCGTTGAAATTTCTGCATTTGCGAGGACAACTCCTCAACAGGTACGATGAAAGCCTTGCTGCTGCGGCGCACGCTGGGATAGCCGCCCGTGCGAATGCCCGAAACTTCCACGCGCACCAACCGCCCTTCTTTGCCGTAAGCTGCCGCGCCGCCGAAAGTGCTGGCGGGAGTTACGTTTCTGGCAGAAGGCCGATATGCCCAACCTTCGTTACCGCCAGAAGGCCCAACTACAGCCGTAGCGGTGTTAGTGCCGAGTTCGACAGCTAAGCGAGAGTTATTGCCTTCTAGTTGAGATGTATCGCTGTTTGCATAGCCGCGATACAGGCGAAACATCCGGGTAAAACCAACGGTTTTTTGACCGCGCTGGGTGTTAAAGCCGCGGTAGTAAGGCACGATACTGTCGCCGAAGTTTTCTTGATACTCTACTGAATCGATGTAAGAATCAATATCAGCGTCGTAGCCTTGTGTTTGGTACAAATCTAAGTGATAAACTACTTCAGATTCGTCGTAGGGAGCGCGACCGAGCAAGTGTTTGTAGTTTAGTTCGATCGTCCGAGTTTGGAAACTGTTGTAGAAAAACTTGGTTTTGTACAGTTCTGACTTAGCTACAGCGCGTACAAATTCTCGTACCGTCAAGCTACCGTCCCGCAGCAAAGACTCGGAACTTGTAAGTCGCTCGGATTTCATTAAATAGTCGTTGCCCAGCACCTGACGGTAAACCGCACGAATCACAGTTTCAACGTCGTCTTTGGTGTAGTTCGGGCGCAATTCTACCGTCGGCGCATCGCTCAATGCGGATGTTCCCAGTCTGGACGCTGCTGTTGTAATTGCCACCAGATTTTCTCCTAAATTAATAACAAAAGTTTAAAGCTTTGTTGCACTTGAGATTTTTACGACTAAGGCTAATATGTCTCAAACTAGGGCGCGCACTGCGCACCTGCTCAAAGTAGGGTGCGCACTGCGCACCTTACCTATACACATAAAATTGAAGAATTTTTTAGCCTTAGTCCTACTTTGCTAAAGACGTTTCAAAAAAACGTCAATACACAAACTTTAAGCTGTGGTAATACTTACCACTTTGCCGCCACCTTTGTTGATTTGCTGCAAGCGGCTCGAAAGTTGCTCGTAAGGCACGAGATATTCGGTAGTAGCCCGCCGCACTTGGGGCGAAAAATTAGCCGCACCTTGCATTGCGGTGACTCGGTAGAGTTGGCCGCTCCAAGGGCCGGAAGTCCCGCCAAGGGCTTGGACGGTGGAGGCTGTGTGTATCGGCGAAGCCATATTTCTCGCTACTTCCCAAGTCAGCCGGGCTTGAGTTTGGTTTTGCGATCGATCGCTAGAAGCAAAACCCCGGTACAGTTGAAACATCCGGTTAAAACCGACAGTTTTTTGATTTCTTTGAGTCGCGAAACCGCCATAGTAAGGCACTATACTTTCGCCAAAATTTTCTTGATACTCAACTGAGTCAATCTAAGAATTGATTTCAGCTTCGTAGCCTTCTGCATTATACAAATCAACGTGGAAAGCAATTTCCGACTCGTCCTAGGGAGCGCGGCCCAACAAATGCTTGTAATTAAGCTCGATTAACCGCGTTTGCGAGTTCGGATAAAAAAACTTTTTCCGATAAATTTCGGAATGTGCAATTGACCGCACAAAATCTTTCACTGAAATCTGCCCTTGCTGCTGCAGAGATTCAGCACTGGTAAGTCCTTCGCTCGACATTAAATACTCGTTGCCGAAAACTTGGCTGTAACCGGCGCGAATTACTGCTTTCGCATCCTCTTGCGTGCTGTGGGGACGCAGTTCTCGCCGTCCCGCTTCTTCAAATGCTTTTATTCCCAACCGTTCTGCTGCACTCAATCCCCCCCATTTTCGCTTCTTCCTTGTTTGCTTTAAAATTTGACCACTGCTTAAAAAAGTATTTGCAAAACTAGGCTTCGATCGCAGATGCCCGGAACTCTAAACAACCGCTAACACTCAAGCTAACAGTAGCTTAGAATTCCGGGCATCACGCAAATCTAGCTTAGAGCGTTGATTGCGTAGTCGATGTAGGAATTCGCTTCAGTTGCAGCGTCGCCACTGAGACCGTGGTTGCTTTTGATGTACTTGAGGGCTTCAACGTACCAGCTAGGAGACAATTCAAATGTCCGGTTGATTTCGTCAACACCTGCAATCAGGTACTCGTCCATCGGACCGGTGCCGCCTGCAACTAAGCAGTAGGTTACCATCCGCAGGTAGTAGCCGATGTCGCGAGAGCACTTAGCTTTACCGGTTGGGGTAGAAGCGTAGTTGGGGCCTTGCATTTGTTGGGTGTACGGGAATTTGTTGTACACAGCTTGAGCTGCACCGTCGATCAAGCGCTGAGAATTGGCGGTCAACGCTTTGGCTGCTTCCAAACCTGCTGCTGCTTGGCGGAAACGGCCGAAGGCGACTTGCAGTTCAGTGCTGCTCAGGAAACGGCCTTGAGAATCGGCTGCGGTTACTGCTTCAGTCAAAGGGGTTTTCATTGTTCTGGTGTCTCCCTAATGTTGTGTTGTTTTTGTACAAAAATGATTGTTTGCAAAAATGCGATGCTCGCTTCTTTACAAGAAAGGTTCGCTTGGCTATTTTTAGCCGACTGCACTGGCTGCGCGGTCGAAGTAGCTGCCGATTTCAGACATCAGCGAGCTGCAATCACCACGGGTAACGCCGTTGGGGTCGTTAGCGATCGCGATCGCTGCTTCCTTCATTTTTTGCACACCGGCTGCAACCGAGCCACCGGGAACTCCCAGAGCTTGGTAGGTTTCGCGCAGACCGTTCAAACAGCGGTCGTCCAAAACGCTGGCGTCGCCTGCAAATGTTGCGTAGGTCACGTAGCGCAAGATGATTTCCATATCGCGCAAGCACGCTGCCATGCGGCGGTTGGTGTACGCATTGCCACCAGGAGCGATCAGTTGTGGCTGTTCGGCGAACAGGGTGCGAGCTGCATTGGCTACGATGCTGGATGCGTTGCCGGTGATGCGGTTTACTGCGTCAATCCGCTTGTTGGCGTCGGAAACCATGCTGCTGAGAGCATCGAGTTGGCCCTGAGCTAGAAATTCGCCCCGAGCGTCAGATTGGGAAACCACTTTTGTAAATGCGTCAAACATGAAACAACTCTCCTACTTGAGTTAATTGAGTTTGGTTGCGGTATAAAACCGTTAAGTTAAATTTGTTCAGGCTGTTAAGCCTGCAAGGGTTGAAGGTTGACGCCAGCTACTGCGCTGGCCTGCTCGTTCTCTCCCTTTCCGCTACCTGTACTATTGTGACATTGTAACGGACGTTTAAGAAACCTTAGAAAATTTTACACCTTTTATGAGATGCGACAAACTTTGTTAATCAGTGTTTTTGTTAACTTTCGCCTGTCGTTTCAACCCTCTGATAACCTTTATACAATGCTCGCGAGTCTTTGTTTGTTACAAATTATTACAGCAGCTTATCTGTATTAGAGATCCAAGTTGGGGTAACGGGAGACGGTTCGCCTGGAAAAAATGTGTAGTAGGGGTTATGCCCTCGTGCGTGTCTCTTGTGACGGCCAGATCGGGGGAGATTTTTTTTGCCTTCTGCAGAACTCCCTTGTGCCTGCAGACCGATCGCACCTGCCTGATGTCTGGGGTTTGACCGCATTGTTAAAAAAAAATTACGATAATTAAAATTTTGCCAAAAACAGGGTTCCGAAAGCGAGGGAAAGGCTAACAAAGCAGTCCGATCGCCGGTTAGCGTTAGCTTTCGGGATCTGAAGGAAAGCCATCGAAGAAGATCGCCCGCATCCAGAGATTGGCAGGCTAGCACCGATTGTCGATCGCCCTAAAGAGCGTGACAAATATTCGATCGACCAGCGAGAGATTGAGGACTTTGAGTGAAATCATTTGGACTTTGAGTCGGAGACCAGGGGGGAGGGCGATCGCAAGAGCCACTCCCATCACCCTAGTGCATCGCCCTAGGCTGCCTTAACCCGTTCGCACAGCAAATCAACCACAATTTCTGCTGAGCCGAGCGATCCCTCTTGCCAACCCGGTAGGTAGCTGAGATAGTCGCCCGCCAGATAAACATTCAAGTGCGGGTTATATTGCCGGTTCAACTTTTCATAGAACCCGCGGGTCTGGGATTTGCGGCTGGTGTGGCTATCCCAACCCCCCTCAAAGTAGGGCATATCCTGCCAAGAAACAGTGAGCGCCGTTTCCTGCATCACATGGTTGCTATAGCCTGGATGCAGTTTTTCGCCACCCTTGAGAGCCAAGGAGATGCGATCTTCCCGCGACAGTGCGCCAAACACCCGCGCTTCTCGACCGCGATTATAGGCAGCAGTGAGAATTCCCCGTTGGGTGTGGAAGCCACTGGAGGGATACCAAACTTGGGAGATCAAAGTAGACCATTGACGATCGCGCGCGATCGGAGTCGCTTGGGCATACAGTTCCCGGATTTTTTCTGCCGTTAGCGGCGAGCCATTTTTCTCCGCTTGGAACGCCTGTCGCAGGGCATCAGGCCAATCAGTTTTCATCCAGCTAATCCCGCCATAGATCGGCTCATTACCAGGCTGATAGAGGGGGCCATCGCCCACTTCCCAAAACCGAGTCTTGGTTTGCCAGCCCACCTTGGTAGACGGGATATAGTCAAACTTGTTCAGGCATTCGGCACAGGCACGATCCGCTGATTTGAAGACCTTCGCCAACTGTTTGGGGGTCATGGTCGATACGCAGAAGTCTGCCTTCTCACTGCCTCCTTCATAGGCTACCGTCACTCCATTGCCTGTGGATTCAATGGCTTTCACCGGGCGACTGAGTACCACCAAATCGGCAACGGTGCGGTTGCCCGGAACCGATTGCTTCAGGAAAGCCCGCCACAGCATATCCATGCCACCCACTGGTTGAAGCAGCGAATTTTGCCACTCGTAGCGCAGGGGGTTGTTAACTTCCCCGGCCCAGAACATCGATCGCAGCACTTCTTCTAGTTCCAGCACCGGCAAGGGGTTGCCCTCGTTGACCCCAGCCCAAGCGGGCAATTGGTCGCGGAAGCTATAGCCCAAGCGGGAGGAATTTTCCAGGAACGGTTCGCGCAGTTTTGCTAGGGAGGCGGGCTCCTCAGGCAGGGCATTGGTATAATCGCCAAAATGCCCCGCAAAGATGGCTCGCAAAATTTCCCGCCGACGCCCCGGTGACAGTTCAGTGAGGTTATATTCATCGAAGAACATCCGGACGAAATCGTCCTCGGTGAACACGCGATCGAGCGCCCTGTCTAGTGCAGTGCCAGGGGTCTTAGCCAAAACCTCGGCCACCTGATTGTAGAGGCTGCCCTGAAGCTGGCGGAACAGCACAGGTTTCCCCTGGTTGAAGTTGTTGCTCTGGTAATGATTGGCCGTGGAAAGAAAAATGAATGGCTCCAGGGCTACATTGAATTGGCGGCAATATTTCAGCACCGTTTCATGGTGGTGCGGAATTCGCCCAGGGCCAGCGTTGAGGTAGGGATCGGGAGCACCTGCTGTGAAGCCACAGGTTTGCAAGTCACCGCCTGCTTCTCGAAAACTCTCGCCCGGACGCACGGTGAGGGAACGACCGCCGATGCGATTGTTGGCTTCAAACACCCGTACTTCAAAGCCGCGGTTAGCCAACAAGTAAGCGGTACAGAGTCCGGCCACACCCGCCCCAATCACAATTACTTTTTTCCCTTGCCCTATGTTGCCTGCAGGGAAGCGGGGCGTTTGGGCGTTGGCGGCGTAGGGATTGGGAGTTAGACCCAAGCTAGCCAGACTGCGATGAACAGCAGCGGCTCCACCAAAACCTGCCAAGGCATACAGAAAATGGCGGCGAGTAATGGCTTGTCCAGAACTGCTGACTAAATAACGTTTTCGTAACATAAATCCTGCCTCACACTTGATTTCGATCGTCATCTCGAAGAACGCCTAATACTGACAAAATATCATTAATCGATCCAGGTAAAATATTATTAATTTACCAACACCTACCGAAAGTGTGGAAACCCCTTGTGAAGAGCTGGTTTCTTATAGTGTGATTCATCCATTATTTAATGCAACAATAGCGAACAAAACGAGCAGTATGAATCGCCTCACCAAGTGCATCGTGCGGCTGGTGCGTTCCCTCAAGTTTTGCTTCAAATACCAGAAGATTTATGCTCGTGAATGTAGCATGGTTATAGTATAATTTCCCAGCCGTCTTGGAAGTATGAGGCTAGTATGAGGCTTTAGACCTAATTTTTTGGTAAGTTTGGTAAGGTGGATTAGTGCTATCAGCGGTAAATCTAGCAAAAGATCGAGAGAGCTACAGACCCAGAAGTGTCAAGCTTCCTGCTTCTTAACTCTTCCCCATACCCGTTGGCCGCATCCACCGGCCGCAGCCGTCCGGCCGCATCCACCTTTATGCCCCACGCTCGATCGTAATTTATGTCTTCAAATTCTCCCTCTTCTTGGCACACCGTAGCAATTGACAAAACCCTCCAGCAGCTAAGCAGCAACAAAGACGCAGGCTTGAGCGGGCAACAGGTGTCAGAACGCTTGCAGCAATACGGCCCCAACGAACTAGAAGAAACAGGAGGCCGCAGTCCGTGGTCGATATTTGTCGATCAGTTCACCAACATCATGTTGGTAATGCTGATGTTTGTGGCCGTGGTTTCTGCATTCTTAGATATCAAATCGAATACTTTTCCCAAAGATGCGATCGCCATTTTTGCGATCGTCATACTCAACGGCATTCTCGGCTATTTCCAAGAGCAAAGTGCCGAAAAAGCCCTCGCAGCCCTCAAAAACCTCGCTTCCCCCCTAGTTCGAGTCCTGCGAGACGGCAAAACTTCGGAAATAGCAGCCAAGGAACTCGTACCCGGAGACGTAATGCTGTTGGAGGCTGGGGTAAAAATAGCAGCAGACGGACGGCTGATCGAATCGAACAACCTGCAAGTCAGAGAATCTGCTTTGACGGGAGAAGCTCTAGCAGTTACCAAGCAAGCAGAGCTAGAACTTCCCGAAGATGCTTCCTTGGGCGATCGGCTTAACTTGATTTTTCAGGGTACAGAAGTTGTTCAGGGACGGGCCAAGGCGATCGTCACCAACACCGGAATGCAAACTGAACTGGGCAAAATTGCCGCCATGCTTCAGTCAGTAGAAAGCGAACCGACTCCCCTGCAACAGCGGATGGGACAGTTGGGAAATGTTCTAGTCTCCGGCGCCCTAGGCTTAGTCGCAATTGTGGTCATCGGCGGCATGATTACCTTCAACAACGGCAGCATCGGTTTCGATACCAGCAGATTTGAAGAACTGTTAGAAGTTTCTCTCAGCATGGCAGTTGCTGTCGTTCCCGAAGGACTCGCCGCCGTCGTGACAGTTACTTTGGCGCTCGGAACTAGGCGGATGGTGAAGCGAAACGCCTTGATTCGCAAACTTCCGGCTGTAGAAACTTTGGGCTCGGTAACAACCATTTGTTCCGACAAAACAGGTACTCTGACTCAAAATAAAATGGTAGTGCAGCTAGTGTCTACGGGCGACTGCACTGTCGGCGTTGGAGGCTCCGGCTATGCCCCGATCGGAGATTTTACCGATCGCCATACATCGGCCCAAATTAATAATTTAGAAGAATATCCAGAACTCGAATCTTTATTAATTGCCTGTGCAGTTTGCAACGACGCAGTATTGCAGCAAGAACAGCAAGAATGGAAGATTTTGGGCGACCCCACGGAGGGAGCTCTGCTTTCTTTAGCGGGAAAAGCAGGCATTTATAGGGAAAAACAGTCTCAATTGTTGCAGCGCACGGCGGAATTTCCTTTTTCTTCGGAACGCAAGCGGATGAGCGTGATTTGCGAAGTGCCCGGCCGATCGGGACATTCGGGATTTCCCGCAGAAAACGGACAGCAGCCGAATTATTTGATGCTGACCAAAGGTTCTCCCGAGTTGACTTTGGAGCGCTGCAAAGGCATTATAGTCGCCGATCGAGTACAACCTTTAAGCCGGGAAATGCGCGATCGCATCCTCGCCGAAAACAACAACATGGCAAGCGCAGGTTTGCGAGTCCTCGGGTTTGCATACAAAATCTGGGAAAACGTGCCGCCCGAAGGTTCTGAGGAAACCAGCGAACAAGACATGATTTGGCTGGGACTCGTCAGTATGCTGGACGCCCCGCGCCCGGAAGTGCGGGAAGCAGTGGTGAAGTGCCGCGATGCAGGGATTCGGGTGGTGATGATTACAGGAGACCACCAGTTGACAGCAAAAGCGATCGCCTACGATTTAGGTATTGCTAGAGAGGGCGATCGAGTTCTCACCGGTCAAGAATTAGAAAAGCTCAGCCAAGAAGAACTCAAACAGCAAGTCGAACACGTTAGCGTTTACGCCCGCGTTTCCCCAGAACACAAATTGCGAATAGTCCAAGCTTTGCAAAGTTGGGGCAAATTTGTAGCGATGACCGGCGACGGCGTTAACGACGCCCCCGCCTTGAAACAAGCCGATATCGGCATCGCAATGGGGATTACCGGCACCGATGTCAGCAAAGAAGCTAGCGATATGGTGCTCCTCGACGACAACTTCGCAACTATTGTCGCCGCCGCTGAAGAAGGGCGAGTGGTTTATACCAACATTCGCCGCTTTATTAAGTACATTTTGGGCAGCAACATCGGCGAAGTTTTGACAATTGCGGCCGCACCTTTATTGGGTTTGGGAGGAGTGCCGCTGACGCCGCTGCAAATTTTGTGGATGAACTTAGTCACAGACGGGGTTCCCGCTTTGGCCTTGGCCGTGGAACCGGCAGAACCGAACGTGATGAAAAGGCCTCCTTTCAGTCCGCGAGAAAGTATTTTTGCGCGGGGTTTGGGTTCTTACATGATTCGGATCGGGATTATTTTTGCAATTTTGACGATCGCGATGATGTCCTGGGCTTACGGATATACTCACGCTCCCGGACACGGCGATCCAGATGCTTGGAAAACAATGGTGTTTACAACTCTGTGTTTGGCGCAAATGGGTCACGCGATCGCAATTCGGTCTAACACTCAGCTTACTATCGAGTTAAATCCCTTGACTAACGTTTTTGTTTGGGGAGCTGTGATTGTTACTACTGCTTTGCAATTGATGCTAATTTACGTTCCGCCGCTGAGAGCATTTTTCGGCACTCACTATTTGACGCCTTTTGAATTGCTAATTTGCTTCGGTTTCAGCGCCCTGATGTTTGTCTGGATTGAAATGGAAAAGCTGTTTGTACGCTTGTACAAAACTCGGAAATAGTGTTAGTGGCTAACGAATAATGAAGGATATTTCATTATTCGTTAGTTCGTTTATATTTAGCGATATTTAAAATCATAGAATAGACTTGAATTGTATTCATTCGCTCTTAGGTCTTAAAATCATCTGCGTTTATTTGTGTTAATCTGCTTTACATCTGCGGTTTACCGATAGATCAAAGATTTATCTAAGCAGTCTACTATATTGCAGATTACAAATGACCTGTTTGACCAATTACCAATTACCAATTACCAATTACCAGTTACCAATTACCAATTACCAATTACTAATATTATGTATTTGAAAACGCTGCACCTACGGCAGTTTCGGAACTACTTCGATCAAAAGGTAGCCTTTGACGCTCCCAAAACCATTTTAGTAGGAAATAACGCCCAAGGAAAATCTAACCTGTTAGAAGCGGTAGAGTTGCTTTCCACCTTAAAAAGCCACAGGGTATCGCGCGATCGCGATTTAATCCTCGACTCAAAGCCGCTCGCCCAAATTGATGCTACACTAGAACGTCAAACCGGAGCGATCGACTTATCTTTAACACTGCGCCAAGCGGCGCGCCGCAACCTGAAGCTCAACGGCGAACCGCTGCGCCGCCATTTAGACTTCTTGAGCGTCTTAAATGTAGTACAATTTTCTTGTTTGGATTTGGACTTAGTGCGCGGCGGGCCAGAAGGCAGGCGCAATTGGATCGATCGGCTAGTCATCCAACTAGAGCCGATTTACGCTCACATTTTGCACCAGTACAACCAAATTTTGCGCCAGCGAAACGCTCTGTTAAAACGTTCTAAAGAAATCAGAAAAGCGGAATTTTCCGAAAGTTTTGACAAAAACCGATTTCTGCAACCCGAAAATCCCGAACCGGAAAATACAGAAGACTTACCAATTCCCAGCGCCCAATCCCCAATTAAGAGCTCAGAATTAGCTTTGTGGGACGCGCAATTGGCGACAGCGGGGGCTCGCGTGATCCGCAGGCGCGATCGAGTTTTGGAACGATTGATGCCATTAGCTCGAAATTGGCACGGTTCAATTAGCGGTTCAACAGAAATTTTAGATGTCAAATACGATGCTAATATTGAAGTAAGCTCGGAATTAATCGGTAAAGACAATCTCGAAGGAGTGCGGCAAGCATTTTTAGAGAAAATTCAAAAAAGGGCGATCGCAGAACAGTTTCAAGGAACCACCTTAGTCGGCCCGCACCGCGACGACATTACATTTACAATTAACAATACCCCAGCGCGTCAATACGCATCCCAAGGGCAGCAGCGAACTCTCGTACTAGCATTAAAATTAGCCGAATTGCAGCTTATTGAAGAAGTCGTGGGCGAAGCACCTTTACTATTGCTCGACGACGTACTTGCAGAACTGGATTTGAGCCGCCAAAATCAACTTTTAGAAACAATTCAAGAACGATTTCAAACTCTGATTACTACGACTCACCTAGGTGCTTTTGACAGTCAGTGGCTGCGCCAAACCCAAATTCTCTCCGTTGTTTCCGGGAAAATTAATCGATTTTAAATTTGAGAGTTAATATTGATAAATCATATTATGTCCGCTCACTTACCCCTAATAAAAACAGTTTGTAGTGAGGACTTTAGTCCGCATCCATAACTAGGACTAAAGTCCTCACTACAAACCAATTTGATTGTGGCTGTTCGAGCGGATATGATATCAATCTACGTGAGATTGACAAATTTTCTGTTTTATGGTATCGCTGCAAAAATCTTGAAAAATTGACATTATTAGCTCAATTCGAGATAGGATAAAGATTAATTTTGATTGCCGCTTTCGCTTCCATTGTTCTAACCCTTATGAAGCATTACATTTCCCGTCTGTTAGCCCTGGTATTAGTTGTTGTCATCGGCGTAGCAGGCTGTACCAATGTTCCCGCCACTCTCAGCGGAGACTACAGCAAAGACACATTAGCATTAGTCAACAGCTTGAGAACAGCGCTCACATTGCCAGATGGCGCACCGGAAAAAGCAGCCGCTCAAGCCGCTGCTCGCACAAGTATCAATGATTTTTTCGCAGCATACCGCCGCGATCCCGCTCTTACCAAGCTGGCATCTTTCACGACAATGCGCACGGCATTAAACTCTTTGGCTGGACATTACAGTTCCTATCCCAACCGTCCCGTTCCTGAAAAGTTGAAAAAGCGTCTTGAGTCAGAATTTCAGCAGGTAGAATCTGCTCTCAACAGAGGGTCTTAATCTCAAAATTTTGGGAGAAAAGATAAATTTTAAGAATTCATCTTTCATCCTCGACATTTGAGAGTTAACAATTTTTAGTAGAAATATCAACTGCTTTTAGCGCCCAGTGTACCCAGGCGCTTTTTTTACTGGATTTACTGAAAAAATACTGAAACATTGAACTGAATATGATACCAAATCCGGCTTTTTTACTCGTTTACTCTTTAGTCCGCGAAAGCGGACATCGTTTGTATAGCAGCGGTTTCAACCGCGCCCGTCTAATCTTATTTTATCGCACAGACTCTAAATTGCCGCCAGACAGAATTTGCATTGTGCGATCGACTTGT
Organism: Microcoleus sp. ARI1-B5; assembly: GCF_036705795.1. Classification (NCBI taxonomy): domain Bacteria; kingdom Bacillati; phylum Cyanobacteriota; class Cyanophyceae; order Oscillatoriales; family Microcoleaceae; genus Microcoleus; species Microcoleus sp. ARI1-B5. Next base: position 78,298 of record NZ_JAUBVK010000022.1, on the reverse strand, counting down.
GCCATAACTAGGTCAGTCGATTTTAGATTTGAGATTTGAGATTTTAGATTGACTCCACAGATTAATCTGGGAGATTTAACTTCGGTCTAAAATTTGGGATCTCCACAACTTAATTCGGGGGCTTGTACCCGTTTTTGGGCGGGGTCAATCTAAAAAAAAGTAGAAATTTTGTAGATGTGCGTCTGCGCGATCGCCAATCCGGCGATCGCCACCCAATTTAAACTAGAAAACCCGATTCAATTATCCCATGAAAATTGCACCAACTCGCATCGCGAACTTTCAACACCAGCGACGCTGTTTAAGTGCGGTAACTGCTGTTTTAACCAGTAGCTTCATCAGCCAGCTTGTTTTGCCCTTTATCGAAAATCAACCAGCATTTGCCGAAACATCAGCCTATTGCCAATTATCCAAAGAGCAAGTAAATCAAAAAGAAGACTTGCGCCGCGCCGCCCTGTCAGGAAAACCGGAATCCCAGCAAGCATATTTTGCCGTTTTGAGCAAACACGCCCGGGAAATAGCAGAATGCCGCCAAAAAACTTGGCCCCAAACCCAAGCAGTTTGGCTCCGTTTGTATCCCTGCGATGTCAGGCCAGGAGAAATCGATCGCGTATTAGACAAAGTTGTCAATAAAGGCTACAATCAAGTCTACGTCGAAGTGTTTTATGACGGTCAAGTGCTGCTCCCAGCCGCGGACAATCCAACTGCTTGGCCTTCTGTTTTGAGAAATCCCGGCTACGAGAAATACGACTTGCTGGAAAAGGCGATCGCCAAAGGCAAACAGCGAGGTTTAAAAGTATACGCCTGGTTATTTACCATGAACTTTGGGTATACCTATTCTCAGCGTTCCGACAGACAGCAAACCCTCGCTATAAACGGTAAAAATCAGACAAGTTTAACAGTAATTGAAGACGCAGCAATTAACGAGGACTTCGGAGAAGTTCCGGGCAATCAAGCCTTTATCGATCCGTACAACCCGCAAGCGAGGCAAGACTATACTTTGTTAGTAAATCAAATAGTCAAGCGCAAGCCGCAAGGAATGTTATTCGACTACATTCGCTATCTACGGGGCGTCGGACCCGCTTCAGTTGCTACCAAAGTTCAAGACTTGTGGATTTACGGCCCAGCATCGCAGCAAGTTCTTTTGCAGCGGGCTAACAATCAGCAAGGGCGAGATTTAATTCAGCGATATTTGACTAAAGGATTTATCAATACTAATGACGTTCAAGCCGTAGTCAAACAGTATCCGACCGAGCAAGAACCTCTTTGGCAGGGGCGAATTCCGATCCCTAAACCAATAGCAACTCCAGCTTCTATAAGGCAGAAGGCCGCATCAAAAGCAGCTTCAAACACTCCCGCTACAAAATCGCCAAACCCTGCAACTCCAACGCCCAAACCGACACCAACGCCGCCGCTTCCCGATACTGGCATTCTGCAAAAAGACCTCTGGCAACTGAGCGTTGCTCATGCAGTCCAAGGGATTTTAGATTTTTTAGGGATGGCAACTCAACCAGCTCAAAGGATGGGGATTCCTGTAGGAGCAGTGTTTTTTCCTAATGGGAATCAAAAGATAAATCAAGGGGGATTTGATTCGAGATTGCAGCCTTGGGACAGGTTTCCGGCTGGGGTGGAATTTCACGCGATGTCTTACGGAAATTGCGGGGATGTAAGCTGCATTGTGCCGCAGGTGCAGCGGGTAGTGAGTTTAGCGCCTCCGGGAGCAAAAATCATTCCTGCTATTGCCGGAGATTGGGGGAAATCTCTGAAAAATCGGCCGTCTTTGGAGGTGCAAATGCGGGCAATTCGCTCTGCAACGCCGCAAATTAATGCGGTGAGCCATTTTTCTTTTGGGTGGCAAGAACCGGAGGATGAAAGGGCTCGGCAGACTTGCCGGTTGTAGTGTAATTATTTGTAGGGACGCCGCAAATTGCGTCTCTACAAAACGGGATTTTGGCAAGTGGCTAACTGTTGGACAAACTCTTGATGTGCGTCACTGTTTAATCCGGCTTGAAGAGTTGCGATCGCACTTGGCAAATCTCCATTTATCAGCGCTGAAACTGCCAGCCACAATCCCGGAAAAACAAGGCTGCGGATAATTCCTTCAGCATCGGGTAGCAGAGAAATATATTCTTCTTCTTGCAAGGAAAACCAATCGATCCGGCGATTCATTACTTGCCAAACCAGATATTCTTTGACTCCATTGCGGCGGTAAACTCGCTTTTTGTCGCGCAGATCGATCGTAGCGGTACTTGCAGAAATTTCAGCAACAAATTCGGGTGCGCCTTCGATATATCCGTCATCGCTAAGGCAAGTTTGGCCGCCGCGTTGAGCATCAATTAGCAGTACAGCATCGGGTTGGGGTTCGTTATCTACGTCAAGACGCACGGTGGGATTATCGCCCAGACGCACGCCTGGAGTAGCAATTTTGTAAGTCCACAGCCAGCCCATTAAATCGGCATGAGGTTCGGCGTGGGGTTCAAAGCGTAAGGGTGAAGCCATATAAACAATTCCTTCAATCAATTCTGCTTTTTTGAGTGCTGGCATAGCGGTATAGCGCCGCTCGAATTCGGCACGGGTAAGCAAATCGCCATTTTCTAAAGGGGGGATCGTGATGTGGCTGAGATTTGCCGGAGCAATCATGGCTTTTCTCCTGTTGTGATGCGTCGGTATCTTAGATTTTAACTAATTTTAGGTAAAGTTGTAAGCGATAATTAGATCGTTAACAGCAAATAGTACAGTTAATGAATACCAGATTTACTAAAAGATCGTGGTTTAAAATCGCTATAATTATCGGTTGTATCGCCCTGATTTTACTTTTTCCCCATCGCTTAAAAACTGCGAATTCAAATTCGTTAGCCCAAATCCCCCCTTTTGGCAATCCTCCGCCAAACCTCCTGAAACCGCCCAAACCCCAAATACTTCCTTCTCCCGCCCCAACTCCGTCTCCCAAACCTCTCGTAGAACCTTTAGTATTCGCACCGCCGGCGCAATTTCGCAGCCAAATTGTTTATAAAGCAAGTATCAGCGACTCAAAAGTTATCGCCCTGACTTTTGACGATGGGCCAACTGCGGAAACTTTGCAAATATTAAAAATATTGCAGAAACATAACGCGGTAGCTACATTTTTCTGTTTGGGTGCAAATTTGCGAGAGAATCCAGAAATTGCCAAACAAGTAGTAAAGGCCGGAAATGCGATCGGCAATCATACTTGGCATCACTTTTATCACAATGTTAACGAAAAAACAGCATCGGATGAAATTGATAATACTGGCGTTCATATTTATCGATCGACTGGGGCGAAAAGTTTGTTGTTTCGCCCCCCCGGCGGCCGTTTAAATAACGGTTTCGCGGATTACGCGAAAAAGAAAAATTATGTAGTTGTCATGTGGTCGATCGACCCTAAAGACTTTTTGCAACCTTCGGCGGCTGCGATCGCCCGCAGCGTGCTGTCAAGAGCGACATCGGGGGCGATCGTATTGTTGCACGACGGCGGGGGCGATCGCCAGCAAACAGTCGAGGCCGTGTCGGCAATTATTCCCAAACTCAAACAGCAGGGATACCGTTTTGTAACCGTGCCGCAATTGCTGCAAATGCAAGCATCCCAAAAACAACAAACTGCCGACCAAAAACCTAAATAAATAGCGCTGCACACAACTTATAAAATGTAAAAAATTACCTGTACAAATACCAAAATTCAGAAAAATAGCAGTATAATAGAATTATAGTTATATAAAAATTCAACAAGGACACAAACACTCGCAGCCAAAGATATAAACATTCGCTACTTGATAGACAACTTCGGTCTTCAGCTAGCAGAAGATGAGCAATTTCTCAGAGAATTTCAAGAAGACTTGCCAGAAATCACCGATTTAGAAAAACAATTGCTAGATCGGCTGAAAGCCGGATTTATCAATTTACTTACCTATCCACCTTTACTGGAAAATGTAGTTAAGCTGTCAGTAGTCGGACCGCTGTTGTTTATTGCAGGCTTTTACCTGTCTCCTTTTCAGGTAAAAGCTGAAAAATCCATTCAAATTCAAGAAGAAGATGATGGTGTCATCATCGAAGGCCGACTAGATATTTTACTTTTAAAAGACCAGTTTTGGGTAATGGTAATTGAGTCAAAAAAAGCAGCTTTTTCCATAGAGGAAGGGCTGGGACAACTCCTCGCTTATATGTGGGCTAGTCCTCATCCAGAAAAACCTACTTTTGGCATGATTACTACTGGTGGCAACTTTATTTTTATTAAGTTAGTCAGAGGGGAAACTCCACGTTATGCTTTGTCAGAGCAATTTTCAATTCGCCGACGCGATAATGAACTGTACAGTGTTTTGCAGATATTTAAACGCCTGAGTCAACTCGCTTAAAATAGTAAATCATGGTACAAAAACTTCAAGCAAGAGACATCAACCTCCGCTATTTAATCGATAACTTTGGCTTGCAGCGAGTGCGTCAAGCTGATTTCTTCCCAGAATGGCAAGAAAAGTTGCCCGAAGTAACTCACATAGAAAAACAATTGCTCGATCGCGTTCAAGAAATCTACTACAACTTAGTAGACTCCCCGCCCGTGTTGGAAAATGCAGTCAAGCTGACAATTATCAGCCCCATTCTATTTATTGCTGGTCTGTACGAGTCTCCTTTTCAATTCAAAGCTGAAAAGTCTATCGCGATTGAAGAAGAAGACGAAGGCAGAATCATCGAATGCAGAATAGATATTCTGATTATGAAAGACAACTTTTGGGTGACAGTAATGGAATCCAAACAACTTGCGTTTTCAACTGACGCAGCACTTGCCCAACTCCTGACAGATATGCTGGTAAATCCCCATCCCCAAACTCCGACTTTTGGGATGATTGCCACAGGGGCTAACTTCATTTTTGTCAAGTTAGTCAGAGGGGAAAATCCACAGTATGCCCGATCTGCTGAATTTGTTATTTCCAATTCCGGCAATGAACTGTACCGCGTTTTGCAGATTTTAAAACGGCTGAGTCAATTGCCACACTAGCCATAAAAATTATTTTGAGTTATCATTTAAAAATGACAATATCTCAGATCGTATCAAAAAAAAACAATCAAATTGGTTTGTAGTGAGGACTTTAGTCCTCTGATTATGAGGACTAAAGTCCTCACTACAAACGGTTTTTATGATGGTAATTAACCGGACATGATATAATATCTCAAATTTATAAATTATGCGAGCATGGTAAATTACTGGATCGTCGGCACTGTAGCAATAGCTTCTGTCTTTTGGGCAGAAATCATCCGAGACTTTTATCACGTCGCGTCTCATTATGTGCCGCCCCTGCAAAAGCTGCACAATTGGCATCACCGCGTTTTCCGCCCGAATTTGACCCCCGTCAGCGAGACAATTTACAAGCAAGCACACTGGCGTCACGACGTGCCCGAAGCTGCGGCGATGATGGTTTTGGGCTTGTTGCTGTGGATTTTAGCTTATTTTTGGGTGCCGGAATATCACTGGGGCGCAGCAGCCGGTTGTATTTATACTTTAAGCTTTTTGTTGAGTGCGATCGCCCGCGCGATCGGCATCAAAGGCGCAGACGAGTTAACCGACATCACCCACCAACCCGGAGACTTCCAAACTATCCCCGGCAACTGGTTCGTGAATAAACCTTATCACTGGCGGCACCACTTCGACAATCAAAATGCTTACTATTGCGGTACTTTCACCTTAATAGATAAACTTATGGGTACAGCACTTTCTCTCAAAGGCAAAACTGTCGCCGTCACCGGCGCCTCGGGAACTTTAGGGCGTTTGCTTCTCAAACACCTGCACAAAGCTGGTGCAAAAGTTATCGCCCTCTCCTCTGGAAATGAGGAAATTACTGTGAATGTAGACGGCGAGATTTTGCCTGTAAAAACCGTAACTTGGCAAGCCGGCCAAGAGGCAGATTTAGCCAAATTGTTAGAAAAAATCGATATTCTCGTCATCAATCACGGGATTAACGTACAGAAAGAAAGAACACCAGAGGCGATCGCAAATTCATACGAAATTAACACTTTTTCCGCGTGGCGGCTGATGGAACTGTTTTTCTTAACAGTCCGCACTAACGAAAATATAGCTTGCAAAGAAGTCTGGATCAACACTTCCGAAGCAGAAGTGATTCCCGCTGTCAGTCCCCTGTACGAACTCAGCAAACGCGCCCTGGGAGATTTAGTCACCCTGCGCAGGCTGGATGCACCATGTATCGTGCGCAAACTGATTTTAGGGCCGTTCAAAAGTAACTTAAACCCGATCGGCATTATGTCTCCCGACTGGGTAGCGCAGCAAATTGTCAAACAAGCTAAAGCTGATGTCCGCAATATCATCGTGACAATCAATCCTTTGACTTTGATTGTTTTCCCAGTCAAAGAATTCTTTGTTTCTCTGTATTTCCAACTCTTCAGCCGCAAGACAGTTGCAGAGATTAAAGCAGCGGCGACATCGGAAAAATCCAGCGTTGAAGCCAAGATTAATTGACAAAGAAGAAACGCAGAAGACTGGGCGGTTGGAAAACGCGGCGACACAGGCAAAACCCGCCTCTGCGGGTTGAAGATAGGCGGTTAAATTTACCTTCTTTTCTTCAGTCGGCGTCCGGCGGACTTCCTTTGTGTAAACCTGGTTTCAACCGCCGAGTTTCGACTCTTATCTAATTACTAACCTCAGCCATTTCAATCACGCGGCCGTCATAATCCTTAACCAAAAAATTAAGCGGCTTTTCCCGGCGAATTTTATAACTAATGCCGCGAGTTTGCACCCTCATTAATAGCTGATCCAAACAATCGCGATCGAAACAAACATGACGTTCGCGATTTTTTTCGCCTACGCCAGCGCCGCTAATAATGTGCAGTTGGGTATTTTTCATCAACTGATACCACAAACCCTCGGGACTCCCCATCGTTTGAGAGCTCGTTCCCCTGCCGACATTCGGCGACAAATACAGCGGATCGATACCAGTTGTCCCCAAAGTTTGCTCGTAATTGTAGTAGTAATGCAGCGGCACTTCTGCTACGGGCAGGTTTAGCATACCTTCATAGAACTCCCTGGCTTGTGCGAGATCCGATACCATCACCGTGTGTACCTTCGGAGCACTGGTGAGAAACATCCACATCGCCCCCGCATAGGCGGCCAGCAGCATCACCATGATCCCTTGAGTCGAAAATAGGCCGTCCAGGGAGGGCAAAAAAGAGCTCAAGTACAAAGGCCCAAGTCCAAAAGCAATAAAACTAACTGCTAGAGTCATGAATTATAAGAAAGGGTAAACAACGAAATTTATCAAGATTGCGGTCGCGATCGCCCGCGAGACTTAAACTATTAGGCATCTAATATAGCAAAAACTAGCGGTTAGGCCCGCGCCAGATGAAAGTCTTTGTCTACGGCACTCTCAAACCGGGGGAGTGCAACTATCTGCGCTACTGCGAGGGAAAGGTTGTGGATGCTTTGCCCGCGATCGCCCGCGGTCAACTTTTTGCGCTGCCGATCGGCTATCCTGCAATGGTGGCCGGAGAGGGCATCGTCTGCGGTTTTCTCCTTTGTTTCGCAAATTCCGCTATTTTGGACGATTTAGACCGACTTGAAGACTATCACCCGCTGCGGGAACCGACACAAAACGAATATCAGCGGGAAGAAATCGAAATTTGCGATCGACACCTCAAACCTTTAGGCACGGCTTGGGCTTACTTCATGTTACCCGATCGCGTTCGTTCCCTAGGAGGCATCTGGCTGCCCCACGGCAGGTGGGAAAATAGGTTTTTCACCAAATAAGGTGGTTAATGCCGATGAGCTTAGGAAATTGCCATTGCAGTGGGCGAAGGCGACTCGAACCTGTAACCGTAACCCCGAATAGTTTTAATAAACTGCGATCCCGTAGCATCAACTTGAATCATTTTCTTGCGAATCTGACCGATATGCACGCTAACAACTTGCTTTTCTCCTGTCTCGTCGCACTTCCACCCCCCGATTTTTTCGATTAGCTGTTGGCGACTCCAAGATTGACCGGAATGACTTGCCAAAAAATACAAGATATTAAATTCCCAGGCTGTTAACTTGATAACTGTGTCGTTGAGTGTTGCTTCCCGACGCGCTGGATCGATCGCAAATCGATCGAATACAATCCGAGATGGAGTCACAGGCCTCATGCGTCTCAACACAACTTCGATCCGAATTGCCAACTGGGCCAGACCAAATGGTTTGCAGATATAATCATCAGCACCTGCGGACAGAACTTTCAGGCGATCGGCTTCGTCTGTGCGGCTGCTAACCACGACCACAAAAACATTAGTACGGCGCTGCATTTCCTGACAAAGTTGATACCCAGTAGTATCCGGCAAATTCCAATCGAGAATTACTAGCATCGGCTTGAATTCCTCAAACAATGCTAAAGCAGTCTCGCCATCTGCGGCCGAATGTACTTGATATTTCTGATTCAAAAAGCGATGAATTAGATTGCGGATGGGTGGGTCATCATCCACAACAAGAATCTTGGGAACAGTATTAGCAGTCATCACGAAAAAGTTTATTTGGTGTTGTTAACTTAAGGTGAATTTCACAGTCCGACAGTCCGACAGGGGTTTAAACCCCTGTCTCAAAGCGCAAGTCCTCTGAAGAGGACTAATACAAAATCCGGGTTATTTGCCCTTTTATGAATCCTCGGTTATTGCCAGAACCTATGCGATTGCGAAGCACAGCGAACAATTACAAAAAGAGGTTAGCAAATCCAGATTATATCTAATAATTCTTTAGTCCTCTGAAGAGGACTTTCGCTATGAGGCGGGGGTTTAAACCCCCGCCGGTCTTTCGGGTTAGGGCTAAGTTCATCGATCGCACACTGCAAACTACAGATTATTATCAATTGAAAGCAGGCAATTACAGAACTGCTTTACTCGCTCGCAAATTCCAGAGCTTTCAAACCGAACGGATCTTTTTTTTTCAACTCTTCGTTCAACTTCGCCTTGAAGTTAAAAGGCTTTCCCCAATCCCAAATTTGGATTTCAAGACGTTCGTTAAATACCGCAATCGAAAGATCGATCGAAGTGTCTGATGGCATATTTTTGTGATGGTGAACGGCAAGGATAAACCCTTCGACCACCGCAAGTCTGGAAAGCTGCAAAACTGTTTCGGGAATTGCTAGATTATCTAACTGCTCCACCCACCACAAAACTTGACTAACAGTAGCAACATCACTATTGAGTTGAAGGGTAATTTTTTGCAGTAGCTGGTGAGAATTGCGATCGGATTGGCTAGTCATTTGCTCTTTGGGCCAGTTAAAGATGCTCAAAACATCGCTCGATCGCTTCAAACCACCAGCTTGAGTGCTATGTTGAGGTAGTACAGGCTGAAAATATTTGACAATTGTCAACTTGTTGCGGCGGTCAGAAGTGTAGGTATAACTAAGCTCATCAGCTATTTTCCCAATTAGTTTTATACCTATCCCAAGTGACGGTTCATCAAAAAATCTATCTCTCATTTTTGCTATCCTTATGGCTTGTAGTCTTGTAGTTCAACTCTCCCAACTTTTATCGACTATGTAAAAGATCGCTAAAAAATCACTTGTAAGCAGATCGTTGACAAACTGGAGGATATGTAGTAATGGGTTGGAAAGTGCGATCGGAAGATTGTTTTAATTGATGAAATTTATAAGACTGATACCGATTTACGGAAATTGCTAAATTTGAAACTCTAAAAATGTTTACCGCAGATAGTGCAGGCTTCCAAGAAGCGATCGAGGTGCTGCAATGAGCGAATTTACAGCAACAGGAAATGACTTAAAAGAACAAGAGGCTATTAAGCGCATTCAAGCTTTCAGAAATCGTTTTACTGAAACTCATCTGGAATTCGCTTGTCATGCAGCCTTGACACCTGACTTGCTTTATCGCTTGCGAGATTACCCTTTTAAACCAAAATTACAAGTGCCTTGGATTGCAGTTTCTGATTTGCTATTGTCTGGTTTGTGCAGCCAAGTTGATGAAGAACTATATGAAATGGATAGCACCGTTCGCAAGGTACTTTTAAAACCTTTGAGTCAGCAGCGTTTGCGCGAACTATCGGAATTTTTACTCAAGTATGTCAAGCGCAATTTTCACTCAAAGATTAGCGGGTTAAAACAAGCGCAGTATTGGACAGCTTTAGCCTACGTAGAACCGGGTCAAGCAGCCAAACAATTAACTGAGACTCTGAATCAATTACTGCAACAGCCAAATCTTGCTCAATGGTTGCAGAAGTCATCGCTAGTAGAAACTTTAGCTGAGCCTTTGCGAGCTGATTTTCAACCTTTGTTGACTCTAGCACAGGCAATGAAGCAAACAGCACTAGGCGATCGCATAGCAGCAACTCGGTTGTTTGATAGCTTACCCAAAATAGGAGAATTTGCGATCGTTGCTGGAGTGGAAGTTACTTTACCTTCCCGTCCTATCCCGGCTGAAACTTTCACTTTTGAAACTGTCATGGTTAATCCTCAAGGTAAAATTATCCAACGCGAAACCAAAAATGCTTCTTACTTTACCGAAGACTTAGGCTATGACACCAAGCTAGAAATGGTTTACATCCCTAGGGGTAGATTCATCATGGGGTCGCCTAAAACTGAAGCATACAACTATGAACATGAACAACCTCAACATCAGGTGACAATCAAACCTTTTTTTCCTGGGAAAATACCCGATTACTCAAGCACAGTGGCAAGCAGTAGCTGAATTGCCCAAAATCCACTATAACCTCGACCCCGACCCATCTCGCTTCAATGGTGAAAACCAACCCGTAGAAAACATTTCTTGGTATCATGCCGTCGAATTTTGTGCCAGATTATCTCAAAAAATAGGTAGAAGCTATCGTCTTCCTAGCGAGGCAGAATGGGAATATGCTTGTCGGGCCGGGACAACAACACCTTTTCATTTTGGGGAAACGATTACGACAGATTTAGCAAATTATGACGGTACAGATGATAAAGATAACAAGTGGTCGGGTTCCTACGGTCAAGGGCCTAAAGGAATTTATCGCCAACAAACAACGCCTGTAGGTAGCTTTGGGGCCGCGAATGCCTTTGGACTCTACGATATGCACGCCAACGTCTGGGAGTGGTGTGCTGACCCTTGGCACGATCGCTATCAAGGTGCACCTACTGATGGTACGGTCTGGGATGATAGTTGTCACGATCGTCGTTATCAAAACTGTATTGATTTATTAGTCAATACCAATGACGATAACCAAGCTCGAATGCTGCGCGGGGGTTCGTGGTTCCTCAGTCCGTGGCTTTGTCGCTCTGCTTTTCGCTACTACGATGCGCCCGACATCGACTTCAACGTCCTCGGTTTTCGGGTTGTGTGTGTGGCTGCGTGGACTTAAATAAAAATGTACCGTGAATTTGTGCTAGGATGTTGATGTAAATCATGGCAAAGAGAGGGCGAGTTTATGAGATTGTTTCTGGGTTTGATGGATGTCTGCGAACCCATGTCTGCAATTTACTAATTGCGAATTTAATCAAATTTGTACCGACGTATAGTTCTAACACAATGTTTATTAACAGATAGACCAATACGCTTGATTTAAGACTCTTTCGGACATAAAAGGCTGTGAAAAATAGACACTCTTGTTTGCTTCGTCCCTCACAATGACAACGTTAACTAAACTGTATCGAGCTATAATTATTCAAACAATGCTGAAGCAGTCTCCCCATGTGCATTAGCAGTCATGCGATTTTAGATTTTAGATTTTAGATTTGGGATTGACCCCACAGATGCAATCCGGGGGACGCCAGGATGAGCGTTGAAGATTTGGGATTGATTCCACGGATGCAAGTCCCTGGCGGGTACCACCTTTGAAATTCAAAGGTCATGAGAAAAAACTTTTTTCTGGGTAAATTTAGGACTTAGGCATAGACCAAAGAAACCGGGTTTTTTCCTTACTATGCAGGTTACAAGGCATCTTTTCGTAAAAAACCCGGTTTCTGGTCACCCGTGCGTACAGTCATGTTAGCGAAGAGTAAATCCCAGCTCGTTCCAGCTAAACGGACTTGTTTCTGCCAATTCTCCTTGCAATTTTGCTTCTAAGTCAAAGGGCTTCCCATAATCCCAAATTTTGATTTCTAGGCGAGCTGGAAATACTGTTATTTCTAGCTCGATTGGAGTTGCTAATGGTAGGTCTTTGTGAGCATGGCGAACAGCATTTGTAAATCCTTCTATTGTGGCAAGTCTCCATTGGTGAAAAACTGCTTCTGGAATCGGTAGCTCCTCTAATTGATCCACCCAAGATAAAACTTTAGCAACCGCCTTGATATCAGAATTACTTGTAAGGCTAATTTTTTGAATGGGCTGGTTTGAACTGGCCTCGGATTCGGTATCTCGTTGTTTTTGAAACCATTTATTTAAAACATCTATCGGTCGTTTAACACCACTAGCTTGAGTGCTGTCTTGGGGCTGATAATGTTTCATCAGGAACAAACAGTTTCGACTGTCAGAAGTGGGGGTGTAGCTTAGCTCATCGGCTATTTTGCCAAGGACTTTTATGCCTATCCCACCTGACGGAAGTTCATCCATGTTATCTGTCATTTGGTTGCTATCCTTTGTCATTATTTAATGGGTAATTTTTTAGTTAAAAAAGGAGTGGCTTTCTTTGACTGGAGTGCGAACATCTCGATCCCTGGAAATATAGAGCCAATTGGGCATATACAGGCTTAGCTGTGGGGGACGATCGCACTCAAGCACAAAAAACGAACGGTTTTTACGAAATGGGGATGCTCCCGTTGTTGTCCTTATCATTGTCTCTTGGTCGATCGCGTCTTGACAAACTCAGTTTGCGATCGCTAAACTGAGCGAAAACTGACATTGACAAATAAACAAGTAAATTATACAATCATGACCCTCAGATCCTCTCAGAAGGGACTAATAAAAATTAGGGAAGCTAGAAGAGAGAGGGGATGGACGATAGAAGACCCCAGATGGCTGATAGAAGCTAGTCAAATATTAGAGCCCGATCGCGCATAGGGATAGGGCAGAGGCCGGGCCCTATGCCGACGGCCTCTCGCTGCCAACTTGGAGGCGTTTGCCATCGAGCTTAATTGCGATCGATCGCCCTCCCCTTCACCTTTACACTTGAGAGCCAGTAGAAATGATATAGTGGCCAAAAGTTATTAGAACAGTTCGCGATCGCATTAAGACTCCTCGAAACCGGGTTTTTTACCTAATCTGTAGGCTACAACGAAGGATTTTAGTAAAAAAACCCGGTTTCTGACCACCCGTGCGTCCAGGACTAGAGAAGTAAAGATCCTGCACATTACTCTAAAATCTGACCGCAATCAATTCATTGAAGCGCAAGTCAAAAGCGGCAAATATTCTTCTGTAGATGAGGTAATTGCTGCGGCCTTGGAACTACTGGCAGATAGCAGCCAACACCCACAGAGCGATCGTTATCAAGAATGGGTGGAGAAAACTCGTCCAAAAGTAGCTGCTGGAATAGCTCAGCTTGAACGCGGCGAAGGAATTGATGGGGAGACAGTTATAGCTAGATTGCAGGAAAAATACAGTTAAGCCTGTTTTATGAGGAGATCTTAGCCTTGTGGCGATGAGAATCTTATGCTTAGAAACCGAGAGATTGTCAAAGGATATATCCACTTTAAAAAACTGGGAAACAATGCAAAAAGCCCCCTTTTTCAGGGAGCTTAGTAACTTCGGTTATTGCTCAAAACAGAAATCCTACTGCGCTTTTGGTAATGACTTGTGAGGGGTTGCTACAGCTTTCGGAATATCCATCACCGGTGCATTCACCCCAAGCATCAAATCATTGGGATTAACAATCTCCACCAGAGGCTCGTTCAAAGCCACAATCAAACCGTCAGATTCAGCAGGAACCGGGGATGTAGCAAACTGCGGAGCAAACAATTGGCGGCCGCCAGCTACACCAGCCACTGCCGCAATCAACAAAGCTGCGATCGCACCTCCACCCAAAACCCAAGTCCGTTTCGTCTTGCGTTCCACCCGCTGCAATACCTTCGCCGCCAAATCCTGTGCAGATTGTTCGGCACCAGGCACCGGCATTGACTGAAAACCTTGCTGCATAACCATCAGTCGCGAGTACAAACGCTTCGTAGTGGGGTCATTTGTCAGCCATTCCTCAACTTGCCGGCGTTCTGCTGCCGTCACTTCGCCGTCGATGTAGGCACTCAGCAATTCAAAACGATCGCGCATCATAGTAGTTACATTCCCCAGGGGATAACTGTTGTTAGCTTGAGTTTGGGGCAGCGAATCCCCGAGACCTTGCTGATTCTGATTTTTATCCGATTCAAAGTTATAATTCATATTTCACACCACTTGCTCAAATTAGGGGAAGCACCCGATCGCTATCTGAATGATTTACTGCTTATTTATATTGTAAAATAGAAGTTTTGATGTCACAGCAAACTTCACCAAATCTTCTTAACCACGCCCAACAACGGATACAAGCCCCTGACTTCTGTCGTGGAGAACCCCTAATTTTAGACTTTTGTTCCGGCTCGTAGATTCTCTGCCCTGCAAGTAAATCTCAAATCGAAAAATGGAAAATCTCAAATCAACTGACCCGCCTCAGAAATCACTCTTGCTAATGACCGTCGAGATATTTTTGCAATTGCAACTGCAACCTTTGGCGAGCTCTCGCAATTCTCGACTTGACCGTTCCCAGAGAAACTCCGGTCATTTCCGCTATTTCCTCATATGCTAAACCTTCAATTTCTCTCAACACAATTGTCGTGCGGAATACTTCCGGCAAATCGGCGATCGCCGATCGCAACTGGTCGTAAAATTCTCTAGTCGTCAAATCTTCATCAGGCCCCGGACTGTCGGCCGGAAGTTCCCAATCAATCTCCCCATCCTCCAGAGCACGGGGTACGTCCAGCGACAGCGGAGTTCGCACCCGCTTGCGCTTGCGCAACTCATCGTAAAACAAATTAGTGGCGATGCGGCTCAACCAGCCCCGAAATTTAACAGGCTCTTGCAAGCGGTTAACATTGCGGTAGACTCGAATCCAGACTTCCTGAGCCAAGTCTGCTCGGTCTTGCCAGTCAGGGGCCAAGTGATACAGAACCCTGTCTACGTGCGACTGATACCGCTTCAACAGTTCTGCAAAAGCAGTGCCCTCAGGTCGATTTCCTTCCTGACACCGCAACACCAAGTCATAATTAGAGAGTTTTTCGGCTGGCAATTGCACTCTTTGAACGGTCGCCACAACCGCAGACCAGGACACGGAAATAAATTCGCTCATGGGTGGAATTGGCTCATCGAACATTCCACAGTTGTTGACGCTGGCCGATCGCGATTGGTTCCTGCACTCGGAAACTGCGATCGTAGAGTCAATGACCCCCCCTGAAAACGGATACAAGCCCCCGCAGGGCCTTGAGTGGAGTACCAAAAATTTTAGATTCTTCGACCAGCTTTCCGGGCAACGCCCAAGTTCCTGCTCCTAGATTCATGACGGCGAGTAAATCGAAAAATGGAAAATGTAAAATCGACTGACTAATGCCCGACAACTTCGCACGCTCCAATACTAACCCAACTACTAGAACCGTCGGCCCAATGTTCCTTTTTCCAAATCGGTACATTGTGTTTGAGCGTATCTATGGCGTACTGGCAAGCTGCAAACGCCTCCCCTCGGTGAGGACAGCCAACAGCCACCAATACGCTGATTTCCCCCACCTGCAAGTGTCCGACGCGGTGGTGAATGGCGACCCGATTGACATCGGCCCACTGGCGGCGGATTTCCGTAGCGATTTGCTGGAATACTCGCACGGCCATCGGTTCGTAGGCTTGATATTCTAGGGAAACTACAGCTTGACCGTCTGTTTGGTTGCGGACTGTACCGCTCATCATTACTACGGCTCCGTTCGCGGCATCATCTACCAAAGTATAGATTTCCTCTACAGATAAAGGAGCTAAAGTAATGGCAAAACTGTCTTTAGTATTGCGTTGAGGTATTGTGCCGATCGAAAGTGCAGAAAAAGAGTTCATTGCGAAAGAACAGGTGCTGGAGAACTCGATCGATCTTGACACAAATCAAGTCCTGAGCGATCGATCTTGCATTGTTGTCATGGATACACAAAGGTCAATCTTTAGCAAGATGTCTATCGCCCCGAACGGCTGTAGCAGTGCGAGCGACTAAAATATGTCTCCCACGAACAAAATTAAGACGCTCGTTGAAGATGAGCAGGAGATTTGTGCGATCGAATAAATGTCGATCGGGCTGTAGCAACTCAATCAGTAAGCACACCAAAATAAGCAGTATCATGGCCAACTCGCTGCAAGCCATCTCAAACTCAAAGCGATGACTGCGTTCCCTTTTGAATGACACAGTTAAGTTTAATTCGACCCTCAAGCCGATCGCCGCCGCCCCAATTTTCAGCAGAAAATGTAAACTTTATTTATTTTTTGCTCCAGAAAGCTACTTAAATGACATGATATACCTGTGCAGGATTCAGGCAAAGCAAACGAATACCCAGCAAAAGCAAGACAGTAACGCCCTCTTGTGCCTTTTCTGACACATACGTTAATGGTTTGGGCTGTTAATCGAGGTCTTGACCTGAGTCTGCACCAACAAATGTTAACAACAATCACGAGGAAACTATGGAAGCACTAGCATTGAGCCACTCTTTTGTTGCTTATGAATCTCCAGAGTCCGAACTCCAACTGGAATTGAAAATTCCTAAATCGGCAGTGGTAGGCGTTGCAGGTATGGCAGTAGCGCTGTCTGTTCTGAGTGTCAGTGGCGAAGCGCAGGCAGGTTGCTACAAGAAGCACTGCGGCGGTCACCGCCATCACAGCTACGGCGAAGTTGCCACCAACGGCGGCCGGCTGAATATCCGCCACCGGGCCAGTCGGTGTTCTCATGTCATCGGCAAGTTATACAATGGAGACAATGTGAAATTGAGCGGTCGTTACAGACACGGCTGGGCAGAACTTGCAGACGGCGGCTGGGTTTCAACTGCTTGGATCGACTAATTCTTAACTAGATCAATTTACATTTCTAGCAAGAGTTGTAATCGTTACCAGGCTCAGCTTGGTAACGATTATTTTAAAGAGGCGCCGGATGCTGAAAATCATCGAAAGTCCGAAATTAATAACTCACAGCTAACAACCTAAACTTTACCGCCGCCGATCAGATACAGTAAGGCCATCCGCACCGCCACGCCGCTGGTAACTTGCTGAGAAATCAGGCTAAATTGGGGATCGTCCATCAAATCCGAGCTAATTTCCACGCCGCGGTTAACCGGGCCCGGGTGCAACACCTTCACATCCGGCTTGCAGAGTTTCAGCCGATCGCGCGTCACCCCATACAAAAAATGATACTCTCGTAAACTCGGCAGCAAATGCTGGCTCATCCGTTCCTTTTGCAGCCGCAAAGTCATCACAAAATCAGCATCGGCCAAAGCAGGTTCAAGCTGCCAGTGCAAAAATAACTTACCTTCACGAACATCGCCGCACTCAGCAAACAACAGCGGCAGCAAAGTCGGCGGCCCGGCCAAATGAACCTCAGCCCCGGAAGCCGTTAAACTCCAAATATTAGACCTCGCCACCCGCGAATGCAAGATATCCCCCACCACAGCAATTTTTTTGCCCGCTAACAGAGACAGCCGCGGGCGTTCGGCATCTAACAGAGAACAAATAGTAAATAAGTCTAGCAAACCTTGCGACGGGTGTTCGTGCTGCCCGTCTCCAGCATTGAGAACGCTGACTCTCGAACCCAAGCGATCCATGGACGAAGCAATTGTGCTCGGCACTCCAGCTTGTTCGTGGCGGATCACCATCAAATCGGTTCCCATCGCCAGATAAGTCTTAGCCGTATCCAGAATAGTCTCCCCCTTCGTCAGAGAAGAACTTCCCGGTGTAAAATTTAGGGTATCCGCCGACAGCCGCTTCGCCGCCAACTCAAAACTGTTGCGAGTCCGGGTAGAAGGTTCAAAAAACAAATTCGCGACCACTTGACCCTGCAGGGCGGGCACTTTCTTGGTGCGGCGGCCGAGCACCTCCCGAAAACTGGCAGCAGTTTGCAGCACCGTGTCGTATTCGTCGGAGGTAAAATCAGCCAGAGTGAGAATGTGTCGCCTTGTCCAAGTCATAGAATTTTAGATTTTAGATTTTAGATTTTAGATTTTAGATTTACTGAATCAGAACTGCCGAAAGGTTGGGAACTTGCCTGCGCGGCCGCGTCGGGCCAGGTAGAATGTTCGATCGACAGTCGCGGGGTTGCGATCAACAGTATCCAACAATTTTTGACCACCTTTGCGGTTAGTAAAGCTATAATTAGTTCATGTAACTCAGACCCCACTCTCACAGCTTTCGCCAGCGTCAAAGGTAAAACAGGGGTGGTTTACGCGCCCGAAAGCGGAAATTAAGCTTTCGGCAGCGTTCGAGCAGTAGTTGCAGTTTCTCCCAAACTCAGCCTTGTCAAAAACAAGCCGAACGCATCCCTTGCATCTGCCACTATGATGTTGAAACAATTGAGGCGGCCAAGCTCCCACTGCCGATCGACAGCATATAGCGGGACACTCTAAAGATGATTAATTCTTTGAAGTCCGTGTTGACTCTTCAGTCCTGCTTATAGCCCCTTGTCAAAACGAACTGTGTTAAGATACAAGTTGAATATGTAGCTTCCCGACAAAAATCTACACGTATCTTGGCGAGACTGTTCTTGGCGAAACTGCGGTAAAAAGTGAGAGCTGGGAAGTGGTTATTACACAAGATTTAAACAATTCAAGAGGTATTATGAGCCAGCAGGTTATACAGCCGATGGTTAAGTTCCAGCGTCAGGTGCATTCTCTCGTCACGTCTGACATTATCAAGCCGACAGACAGCATTTGGAAAATTGCTCTGCTTTATGGGGACGAATGGCCTTACTGGAAACAGCAACTCCTAGAGTTTGATTTTTCGATGCAAGACCCCGTGAGCGAGTTGATAGCTGTAGAAGCTTGGGACGAGGAATAACATAGGAGTAGTCAGTAGTCAGCAGTCATTAGTCATTAGTCGTTAGTCAGAAGGAAAAAGTCCGCTGTCATTCGTCATTCGTCATACAATTTTCGATTGGGGATTTTCGATTAAATAATTGGGAATGACTGATGAACTAAGGGTTTGGCACAGGGGCAAAGCAGTTGCATTCTTTTTTTAAAATGGTGTCACTAGGAAGAGGGCCGAGGGAAGAGGAAGAGGGAAGAAGTTAGCCACGGAAAATTTATTTAGAGAATTTAGCCGATCGGCTTTTAATTTCTGCCAGACACCAAAGTCTTCCGTCTGACTACTGACTACTGACTACTGACTACTGACGGCAGGACTAATGACTTCTCTTAAAGACAAGCTGCTAAAGCTCGAGCTAATTGTTGAGCAGTTTGAAAGCGATCCCCTGGTTTAGCTGCTGTGGTGCGCAAAATGGTCTCCCGCAGCTTGGGTGCGATCGTCGGAATATTTTCCAGCTTAAACCCGTAACCGCGAGCGATTTTCCCGTAAAACTTTTGAGGGCTTTGGGCCGTCAGCAAAAAAATCAAAGTCGGCCCAATAGCATATAAATCCGACTGCGCCAGAGGCTGTCCCCGGTCTTGTTCTGGTGCGGTGTAGCCTTCAACCCCGATGCGAGTGCCCGGAGGAGTGCCGATTTCTTTAACGGCGCCAAAATCCAGCACAGTAATGCGATTGTCCCGGTGGCGCACTAGCAAATTAGCAGGTTTAATATCCCGGTGGACGATCGGGGGTTTTTGAGAGTGAATGTAGTCCAAAACCTCGCAGGTTTGGATCATCCACTCGATCGCCTGTTGGGGAGCAACAGGCCCGCGGTTGTAGATGCGTTTTTCTAAATCCTCGCCGTGGAGCATTTCCATCACCAAGTATTTTTTGCCCCCTTCGACAAAAAAGTCAAAAAACTGAGGAATACCCGGATGGTGAAGCGCTTTCAGGGTCTTAGCTTCACGTTCAAACAGTTCTTGAGCTTTGACTATTTGAGCCATGTCAGCATTCATTTCCTTGAGGACTACCAGAGAAGCTGCGGGAGAACTTCCGGGTTTTTGAGCTTTTGCTTTGTCTCGATCCCAGGCTAAAGTCGTTGTCCCCATACCGCCTTGGCCCAAAGTTCGCAGCACTTGGTAGTGACGCACTGTGCGATCGACTTTAATCGGTTCGCCGCAGTGGATGCAGAATAAATTCCCCGGCGGGTTTCCCGCGTGGGTACACCTCGGGACGGCGGGGCTGAAGGTAGGGATCGCCTCAATTTTGCCGCCGAGTTGAATACTGACAACTTGGAACTGCAAAGTTGGGCCGCCCCGCGCCAATTGGATCAGATCACCGTCGGATATCCAACCCTGAGACATGAGAATACCGTTAACAAAAGTGCCATTTGTCCCGGAATTGACTAAGTACCACTGATGGTCAGCACCACTTTTAACTCTTTGCAGTTCCACGTGTTCCCGCGACACTAGAGCATTGGGGATCACAACGTGATTTTCTGGAGAGCGGCCGATGCGGACAATGGACTCGTTCTCGAAACTCCACTGTTGCAGGGGGGTATTTTTTTCTGGATCTAAAAGAGTCAGCAGCATTTTAGATTGATTTGAGGAATCTCCATGATTTGGGAGTGGGGCGGAAAGTGGCAATTACAATTGGTTTTGAAGCGGGGTGCGAGTACAGACAGTCTCATCTCAATTTCAATAGGACTGACGCACTCGGGAGTCTCTTAAACCTGGTTTCTAGTGACAAACCTCAAGGTCAGTCGATTTTAGATTTTAGCTTTTAGATTTTAGATTGACTTGCAGCGCCGTGAATCACCGGAGCTTGAACTTGAGTCGAAAATTTTGGGATAGCCACGACTGAAGTCGGGCACTTGTACCCGTTTTTGGGTGGGTCAAATGAGACAACTGCGTTAAGAAACCCGGTTTCTACGTCCAGGACTGTTCAATAACAAATGCTACAGATAGTCGTTAAGAGTAAGGGTGGGAAAAAGACTGTCTGCATTCTTTTATAACATTAGTTTCATATTGCTTCCGCTGGGATCGGAATCCTAATTTTCCGAGTGCATCGCTCTGGTTTGGCACAGCTCGATCGCGTCAGATGAGCGCGCTCGATATTATTCGGATGCAACGGATTTGATATTAGATGTTGCTAGAGAAGTGCGATCGCACTCCCATAGCATGACCCGTGCTATCTGCTAATAACTATAGAAGTGCGATCGTCCCATTGCGGGCTGGAAAATCGTTGAGCCGAGGGCAAACTGCCATAGCTGGCGGTGGAACGAGTAACTAATAACGATATATGTTGCACCATTTAACCGTAAATTTACGGGAAATCGATCGGTTGCACCAGGGAAAATACATAGGATTTCACTAACTTTAGCTCTGAGGTTCATACAATCTTTATTAAAGCACTTCTTTCGCTCAAAAATTGCATAAAGATGATAGTCATATCTTGTTTTGGGAAAAAGACTTTGGGGAGGATTGCTGATAACTCGATCGCACTTTTGTGGCAAGCACCTACTTAATTAAATCAAAATTTAGGTAAGAGGGCAGAAAGTCAAGCCTGGGAGCGGAAACTGCCGTTGCTGTTGGCGAACCTTTAACAATTGCAGGTTTAAATCTGGCGCTGCTGGCGATCGCCTTTGAAAAAGTTGGCAGCATCCAAATTCTAAAATCGAAATGCGCCTACCTGCGCCCGAATGATAATTGCCGTGATATTGTCGTGACCGTTGCGTTTGTTGCCCAGTTCAATCAACTCAGCAACTCCCTGGTCGAGATTAGCTTGGGGATTGAACAAGGGTTCGAGAGTGCTCTGCCAGTGAGTTTCCAACAAATCATTATCTGTCAGGCCGTCGGAGGCCAAAATCAATAAAGTATCTTCGCACAAGTCTAAAAACTGCACGTCTGGCTTGAGAAAATTACCGTCTCGCGGGCCGATGGCTTGAGTTAGTTGATAGGCATCGGGACGGGAATAAGCAGTTTCCGCGTCAACGCCGCGCTTAATTTCGCGCTGCCCTACTTCGTGGTCTGAGGTGATTTTTTCTAGGGCTTGTCCCTTTCGGAGTCGGTAGAGGCGGCTGTCGCCGACGTGAGCAACGGCGAATTTGGTGTCTTGAACTAAGACGGAGACTAGGGTTGTACCCATGCGGCCGCTGCCGGAGCGGCGGTCCTTTTGATTGATTTCAAAGATGGCTTTGTTGGCTAGGAGCACTCCCTGGCGGATGGTGTCTGCCTCGGGCAGTTGATTTTCCCAACTGGTTTGAAAGAATTCTCTGAGGGTTTCAGCGGCTAATTGACTGGCTACTTCTCCGCTGTCGTGTCCGCCCATGCCGTCGCAGAGAATGTAAAGCCCTTTGGTTTGAAAGATGCGACCGAAGGAGGTTTCGAGTTTGTTGATCTGAGTCCAGATGCTGAAGAAGTCTTCGTTGTGCTCGCGCGATCGACCGACATCGGTGAGGCCTGCGTCTTCTAAACTGTAAATCTGGACTGGCATGGGCTGGGTTAAGACTTCGCCAACAACTTCGGGGGGCGAGTTGTCGGGGATGCCATTTTGGAAGCGGGTGGGGGTTGAGGTTGAGGTTGAGGTTGGTGGAGGTGCGGGTTGGAGTTCGAGGGGAACGGTTTCTAGGCGCGATCGCAATTCTTCTATGGTGCTAATCTCGCCTCTGTACATTTGTTGCAGCAGTTCGAGCAAGGCGCCAAACTGAGTGCGATCGGACTGGTTAAATATCGCCTGCCACAGTTGCCCCAAATCTACCAGTTGCAGGTTTGAGCCGGCGGGTTCGGGATAGAGGTATTGCAGCCGCAAAGAGGCAAAGGAAAAGGAAGACTCGGGGTTGACCCGCAAATTTGTCAGTTCCAACAAGCTTTGCCGGCAGCGCCAGGGTTCCAGGGCGGCCCACAGTTCGGTCATTTCGTGCAGCCAGTAGACAATTTGCTGGATGGAGGTTTCGGGTTGACTCCACCGTTCTACCAGCAGCGGCCATTGGGAGCAGTCTTCTAGCAGCAGCACTGCCTGTTGGTTGTCTGACCAGCTATCGTGAATGACTGGCAGGTTGTGAGAGAATTGCCACCGCAGTGCCAGATAAGGTTCAGCTATGCCTTGGCAAAGCTCTGCTAAGGCCCAATTGGTCGAATTTTCTCCGCTGTTGATGGCTGCGGTGTAGGGGGAGGTGCGTTTGGCGACGCTGGCAGAGTTGGCTGCTAGCATTGCTTTGAGGGGTGACATTTGCAGCGGCTGACAGTCTAATACTGTTACTGCTACTGTGTCGGAGGGTTTTCTCGCGGGCAGGGTTTCTAGGAGCTGGTAACGCTGCTGGCTGTCTAAATAAGCTCCTGCGGGCTGGGAAGAAATTAAATATTCTGAATAGGGGACGGGGATTTCTGGGGATTGGGGAGATGCGCCCTCGGGGCTGTCGGTTTCTGGCTGTGGTGCGGTTGTGAAATTGTTTTCAGATAGGGTTATTTCGCCGTCTGGTGCTGTGTTAGAGCTTTTTTGGTCTGTTTGAAAGGTATGGTGTGCGATCGCCCCCACGCCAACCACACTGTCTATTTCTGGGCTGTTGAATTCGGCGGCATCGGGCTGTGGAGGAGTTGGTGCGGCTGTGGCTGGGAGTGCGTCGGCGGTGATTTCGGTTTTAATGCCGTCTGCGATCGGTTCGGGAGAGTTTTGGGCTGATGCGGTTGCTGGAAAATTGTCGGTTTTTTGTGCAAACTCGGCTGGGGGTATGGTTGACTGGCCTAGCCCGACTGCTGGAAAGTTCGATCGACCGCAGATAACTGCCCGCCACACTTGACCTGTTGTGACTCCGCAATTGTGACATAATGCGGCGCTAACGGCGACTTCGGCGCCGCATTGGTGGCAAGGTTTGTAAATTAGCGAATTTCCGCACTGTTGACAAAACTTGTTTAGATTGGGATTTTCAAATTGGCAGCGGGGACAGAGGAGCATAGGGGTTTTAAATGGGAGATGTGCGATCGAGTGAAAGCGGTGGGGGAGTTTCGGGTTTGGGGTGGTGAGTTATGAGTTATGAGTTTTGGGCGTGACTCGCAACGGATAACTCTCATTGCCCTATGCCCTATTTTATCGGCATCAATTCAGAACTAAGATATTTCTTAGAACTGAGATGTTGCACCGGTTTCAGGAATAGACCCGGAGAGGGGGAGAGGGGGAGAGGGGGAGAGGGGGAGAGGGGATTGAAATATACAATAGACTTGAATTGCCTAAATCTTTGATGCACTTCGAGGAAACCGCTCCTTAACGCGGATTAACGCAGATAATTTCCACAAGAGAGAGCTCCGGCTTGCAATTGGAGTCTAATTTAAATCCAGTACAGCTTAGAAGCCTCCCCCATCTGGGGTTTCGCGTGCTGGCCCCACAATAAAAGTTATCAGATGAGTGGAACAGGCATCTTGCCTGTTGTTAATGATGGTGGCAGATATCAGTTAGAAGGGATTTTCTGTATAATCTTCTTGGAAAACGGTCGATCGGGCGATCGACACAATGGTGGAAATGGGTACTTGACAGAAATATTTCTGCCGAAATTGTTCTTCGGAGACTGCTGCTAGGAATTGGGCTGCAACACGGGCGGCGGTGGGGGAATTTTGCTCCTCGAATTGAGTTGAAGGGCTAGAGAAGAAGGTTTTGGAGATGTGCTCTGGCATTTCTCTGGTTTCTGGTTGTCTGGTGATGTGGAAAGCTCGATCGCGATAATTGACTTTGAAACCGAGATGTTTTAGGGTTGTGAACCCCAGTTGCAGGGATGTGTCGCCGATGCCGAGTTTTTGGCGCAGTTGCTGTCTGGTGACGGGTTTGTTGGTGCGGCTGAGGTATTTGGCGATGCCGATTAGCTGTTGGCAGATTTGCTGCGGCGGTACGAGTGGCGGTAATGTGTAGGCGATCGCGAGTTTTTTCTGAGTGTGCTGTGCTTGGCGAAACCAGACGCGCAATTCGTCCCAGCTTGCGGGGCATTCTTTGAGGACGATCGAGTTTTCGCGATCGACCATTTCTGAATTGTAGACTAGATTGGACGCTGACATTTGAGATTCCAAGTTTGTGCTAACTAGGAACAACTCTTCATCATTATTTCTGTTTCGCAAGTCTACAATCCAATCTATCTTAGTCGGCGAATTTATTTTACCATCTTCCGTGCCCGAATGGACTGCTATCAACCGCACTTCATACTCCGACGTGTAAGTATTGAAATCGAGTTCGACAGTGGCATCGCACCGCCCTTGGGGAACTTCGTCTCGGTAGTGTTCCCACCAGATACCGGGAAATCCTGCATCGCTAGATTCATCGCAAATTTCAAAAGAAGTTTTGATATATTTTACTTCTTTTCCTTTTAAATCTTTAATATTCCGATTGTAGACATTTTTAAACCAGCAATTTTCAATCAGCAATTTGGGTACGGGGTTTCCCATGCCGCAGGGTTCGAGCAATTTTAGTTCTTGAAACAACTCTTTGCCTAATTCGGCGACAGTAATTTTCAAGTCGGCTGGAACGGGGGCTGCTGTCAAACTATCTGTGCTGTATTGTTGTCGCAGTTGCTGATTAACAGCATCGGTAAATAGCGGGATATTTTCAACGGGGAGACTCAATCCGGCTGCGAAGGGATGACCGCCGAATCTGTCCAATAAATGCGCTTGGTCTTTGACTAATTTGTAAAGGTCGATTTGATGGGCGGAACGCGCGGAACCCCTGGCGATTTGGGATTGTGGATTGGGGATTTTAGATTGAGAAAGTGTTTGCGAATCGGGGTTGAAAGAATCGATAAGTTGCGTTTCAGGAAGAGTATCGTTGATTTCTTCGCTTCCTTCGGTGCAGAATAAAATCACCGGGCGGCCGTATTGTTGGGCGATTTGTCCTGCTACTAATCCCAATACTCCTACGGGCCACTGGGGGTCGCTGAGGACAATAACGCTAGTAGTTGAAAGGTCGAGTTTAGCTAATTTGTTGGCGGCCTCTTTTGCAACATCTTTTTGTAAAGATTTGCGCCTGGTATTGGCAATTTCGGTTAAATTTGCTAGTTCTTCGCAGCGTTTTTTGTCGCGGCTGGTGAGGAGTTCTACGCAGAAGCTGGCGGAGCCTTGGATGCGGCTGACGGCGTTGATTCGGGGGCCGATGCCGAAGGAAATGTCGGTTGGGCGATCGCCCGATCTCTTGCACAGTTCGAGCAATTTTGCAACTCCCGGGCGGGTGGGATTTGCGATTTGTTTTTGCAGTTGTTGGATGCCGAGTTGCGCTAGGTAGCGACAGTCTCCTGTAAGTTGGACTAAATCGGCAATTAAGCCGATCGCCACTAACTCCAATAAATCTGCGATCGGGCGCTGCGGAATATCCGGCAACGTGTGATATAATGCTTCGATTAATTTGTAAGCTACGGCGACGCCAGAGAGGTTAAACAGTTGGTGGTTGGGCGAAAAGTAGCGGGGATTGATAATTGCTGTCGCTGGCGGGCGATCGTCCGGCAATGTATGATGGTCGGTGATAATTGTATCTATGCCTAAACTTGTGGCATATTCGATTTCAGCGATGTTTGTACTGCCAGTATCGCAGGTAATAATTAGGCTAATTCCCGATTTTGCTAAAGCGTCTATTCCGGGAATATTTAGTCCGTGAGATTCGGTTAAGCGGTTGGGAATATAATAACTTAGTTGGTCATTTTGAACGAAAAACTCTCCCAATCCGTCCCACAAAACCGAGGTAGAGGTAATCCCGTCCGCGTCGAAATCTCCCCAAATTGCAACTTTTTCGGCGCTGTTTCTTGCTTGCTGAATTCTGGCGATCGCCCAGTTCATTTCTAGTCCGAATTCAAAAGGACTTGCTGGTTGGTAAAGTTTGGGATTTAAGAAACCGGGTATTTGTTCGGGGTTTTGAATTCCTCTATACCAGAGAAGTGCAGCGGCATAGTTTCCCGGGAGTTCGGGCGCGTGGTTTCTGACAGCTTGAAGCAGCCAATCTGGGGGTTGAGGTAAGGGTTGATTTTGCCACTTTCGATCTATTTCTGTCATTCGATTTTAGATTTTAGATTTTAGATTTTAGATTGTTACCACAGATGAATCCGAGGGCTTTTTTGTATGTTAAATAAAACTTAAGCGAGTTACTGGTTCCCCGGCTCTGCCTGGGAACCCATTTCCAGAGGCTCTGCCTCGCTTACGATCTGGAAAATTGGAGGCAGAGCCTCCGTATTGGCGTTACCAGGCAGAGCCTAGTAACGAGTAAAATTGGGGGGGGCTTGTTTATATATTAAATAGATATCTCCTCGATTATAGCAAGATTTGGCAGCCAATTTGCGGGAGTTTCTGCGGGAAGATTGGGTGAGGAAGCTTTGGTATCTTGGGTGCGGTTGCAGCGAGTCGCGAATTGACAGGAATCGCAAAGATTTGAACTAATTTCTACTTGGGGGAAGAATTCACCGCCTTCGGTATAGCGCTGTCGCCAGTCGGTTAGCTGGTGCAATAGGTGGGTTAAATGTTGTTTTGTGCGATCGTGTTTTGTTTGGTTGTAATTAAATGTGAGTTTTTGCGGCGGTTCTTCTCCTTGCAATTGTACGAACCAGTATGTCATGGAAACTTGTTCGGGGGAATAGTCGCTGGTTTCTACTAAGACGTATAAATAGAGGCGAGTTTGCCAACTTTCGGCTATCCATTTTGATTTTTGAGGGCGGGGATAGGTTTTCCAGTCGAGAATTTGGGCTGTATTTGGTTCGGCTATTAATAAGTCGTAGATAACAGTGAATAGGTAGTCTTGAAAAATCAGGAGGCGGGGGTGTTCGGCTTGGCGGAAAATTCGATCGCTATTTTCTGAATTATCGAAAAGTTCGGGTGCGGTATTGATAAATGCTGCCACACAGCGTCCCAGTTCTGGGTCTTGTTGGATGATAAATTCAATGGGAAGCCCGAGTTCTCGCTGCTGCATTAACAGGTGAAAGTGGCTTCCCCATGTGAGTTTTTCTTTGTGTTCTGGGGAGGCGGTGGTGGCGAGTAGTTCGAGGTAGCTGTGTTGGAATTTGCGGGGGCATTCTTCGAGGATTTTGAGTTGGGTTTGGGAGAGTCGGAGCATTTTTTTAGGATTGTAGATTTTATATTTTTTATGATTGTAAGGGGTATCGATCTTTTTTTAACCGCAGATGTCGGCAGATGGACGCAGATAAACGCAGATAAATTAGGGCGAGCGATCGCGTTTTTGGAGGAGAGTGCGTGAAGCGTAGCTATCCCGTAGGGAATCGCACTTTTTTTTCCCATGTGCGAATGCTCATGGATTTGTCTTGAGGTTTTTGTAGTGTAACTCTGCTAACTGTTCGTAAGCTTCTTGTTCCTCAGCTAAATCTGTATCAATCTCTTCTCGATTAGCATGATAATACGTTAAAGCTGCATAAACTTGTGCGATCGATAAGTGAGTCATCAGCCTAGCAATTTCTTCCGCACTGTTACCCTGCTTGTACAAAACGGCGATGCGGCGGACAAAAGTACCAGTTTCAGCAATAATCGGACGACCGCCTCGAAGGTTGGGATCGCGGATAATTAAAGTCCCGATGTCTACTACAGTTGTTGTCATACATTTTCTCAAGTTACTTAACTTGATTATATAGATTTCTTCTGAAAATGTGTAACTGTTTATGCCCCTGATGGTTCTCTTTAAGCAAAAATTGCGTAAAGAATTGAGAAAGATTAAGAGCGATTCCCTACGGGATAGCTACGCTTCACGCACTTTTCCCCACGCCCCTTTACAACTTCCCAATTTGTTGAGCAAACCACATCGCCGCCGTCCCATTTCCCTCACCCAAAAGTTTCAAAGTCTCCGATAGTAAAGCAATTGGCAAGCCCTCAAGGGCACGGGAAATTTCGCATTCCTGATATTTTCCGTTTTCCTGCAAGCGAAATGCCAAAACTCTCTCGCCCTTAATATCTACTACCCAATACTCAGGAATTCCCAAAGCAGCATACAAGCGCTTCTTTTGATCTAAATCGATCGCCAAAGTAGTATCGGCAGTTTCTACCACTAAATCGGGAATTCTCGATTGATTCAGATTGATTCGCCGCGGTTCCCCTTTTTGCCACTGGATGAATTCTCCGCCAATATATAAAATTCTATCCGGCGCACCTCCTCCCACCTTTGGCTTCTCAATTACACATCCACCCAAATCATCGAAAGCTTGTCCTCCTTTGCTGACAAACCAAAATCCAAACACCAGAGTCAAGAGGTTGTTAAATCTGGCGTGCTGAGGCCCTTCATTACCCATGTCTATCCAAAGATATCCTTCATAAAAAAATATTCTCGCTTCTTCCAAAGACGGATCTTCGCAGGCTGCTACATAATCTTCCCATGTCGCGGCTTGCCATTGGGGAATTTCGCCCACTTGAGACACGATGAATTTTGCAGTTGTAGAAGTCATGATTTAAAAGCAAATTGAGGATAAAATTATCCTAACTTAGGTTGATATTTATCTGCTGCGGTAATTGGTAGTTAGTAATTTGTCAATTTTTATAGCCCCCCTTTTTTAAGGGGGGGATCAGATCCTTGTGCTTATCGAATTGCTGTGGGCGCTGCCATTGGTACTTCTAAGTCTGGTTGCAAGTCAAAGACTACCACAAGCGTTGCTTGAGGCATCAGTTGACGCAGACACAGCAAGTGTCCGTCAGCATCCGATCGACTGCGAAATCGCCCCACAATCGCCCGCTGCATACTGGGCATGAGTTTGGCGATCGCCCACGGGTAAAGGCGTTTTTGGTACGCGATCGCCCGAGGATTCGCAGTGAATCCCTGTTGATAACCGTTTTGTGGCATGATGGTTTAGTATCCTCTATGGACTACAGGAAAGGGCGTTAGTAAGTCTCTTGCCGGAAATCGACTAACGCCTCTACTACTATGATTAAACACCAAACTCACCTCATGTGTCAAGACTTGGCGCTAAATATTCACACTTGCTATATTGAAAGGTTTATTCAGCTATGGATTTGAGAGCCTTGAGAGAACGTGCAGGGCTGACAATCTTAGACGTAGCACGGGAACTAGAATGCGCGGAGTCTTCAATTCGCAACTGGGAAAAAAGCCGAACATTGCCAAAAATGGAAGTTTGGCAAGTATTCCGAATGCGAGATTTGTATCGATGTAGCGAAGCAGAGTTGGTGCTAGCTGTCAGAAAGTCAATGCCGACGGAAAAGAAAGAACAGACAAAACTGACGGAGTAACAATACTTATGCAGTCTTGAACTGTTTGTTAAAGTAATAGATTTTATTTTTTCAACCGCAGATGCACGCAGATAAACGCGGATGAAATTGCGATAGCCCTGCACATCAACATCACACAATCACTCTTTTGTCAATACAAAAACACTTCCTTCATTTCCGCGCCCCAGCCGCAAATCCTTATCTAAATAAGTAATATCGAGCCATCCCTGCTGTTCGCGAGTATCGAAGCTGAAATCTACAGCAGCGAACTTTTTACCAGACTCAATCTCATTGATAAACTTGACTGGAGATTCATAGCCAATCAACCTGCTTAAACCCAAAATTGACCGCTCAAACTTCACCTGCACTCGCCGTTCCGAAGTCGCCTCAAATGTCGCCGCCACGCTGACAATTCCTTCCAAATAAGGCAAGCCGTAAAGTTCGGCAATGTTGTAAACTTTAGATTCTTTGACGCGGATAGATTGATAAATTTGACCCAATTTTACCAAGGGAAAACCGTCAAGATTCAGCAGTGCGCGGCTGGTGGTGTACAATAACCGCCAATCACCATTTAAAAGCTCTGCGGCTTCGACAGGGCGTGGTGTGGGGTTGTAATCTTCCAATTGGGCGATCGCACTTAAAATCGCTTGTTTGTCGCTGGGAGTCGCCAGCAAACCGCGATTCTTACCAGCAATTATCTCTAATAGTGCAGATTTTCTAAGCATAGTTTTTTAGAAGTCATTAGTCCTTAGTCATTAGTCATTAGTCATTAGTCATTAGTCCATGAGGTATGCACAGGAACTAAATAGTTTTTTTACCGACGCTTATGATGAGGCTTTTATGTACGCAGTTCGCCCTACATTTACTCTATTCTTCAGTCTCGCGTGGCGCGGACTTCGCTTGTGTAGTAGCGGCTTCAACCGCCGAGTCTTATTATTCTTTTGTCGGCGTCCGGCGGACATCGTTTGTATAGTAGCGGTTTCAACCCCCGAGTATTATTGGATTTAGCATGAACCATTACCAATTACCCATTTCCAATTACCCAGGCCCAATAACTAAGATACCAAATTTCACGAGATAGAGCAGCGTCCGATACAGGTATACTGATTCTTGCTCGTTGTTCGCATAACGCCTGAGAATTTCCCCGACGCTGACAGCACCATTTTGCTCGATCGCATTCAAGATATCCATTTGAATCTTAACAGATATTCTTCTGTCTTGACCGAAGCTGGTAAACCAAATTGTTTGTAAATGTCTTAGAAGTTCCGGAGTCGCGATCGCACCCAGACTCAGCATCATCTCATTGCTTAAAGTTCTAGTCGCATAATGGCCCAACACCCGAAACGGATCGTCGCCCAGCGGATAAGGCGGTTTCCCGGCTTTTAAAGCGGCTGACTCTGGTGCCAAAAGGCGAATTTCTGCTAATTCCCGCCACAACTGTTCGTAAGCAGCAATTACTACTTTCCAATCATAAATCTCCCTCGCCCTTTGTCTGGCACTTTCCCCCATCCGCTTTCTCAATTCCGGGTTTTCAATTAATTGGCACAAAGCGCGGGTGCAGGCATCAATATCAACGGCTGTGGCCAGGGAAGTGTGACCCATGTAAGTCGGCCAATTTAAGTTGCCTTCGAGATAATTTAGGGCTAAATCTAAACAAGCTTCCGGGGGCGGGATGAGTGTGGGAATGCGGAAGCCGTCGATTTCGTGGCGTACTGATTCTTTGTAGCCGTTCCAATCGGAGACTATGGCGGGCACTCCGTTGGCCATCGCTTCAATGGGTGTCAGTCCGAAGGTTTCTTGAATGTTGTCGGAAAGCGAAATAAAAATATCGGCGGCCGACCAAATGTTAACTCTAATTTCCGGATTTCTGCCGTCTAAAAAAATAGCATTTACGGACGGACAAAAGATTTGGGCGCTATTTTTAAAGTCGGGTTCTTCTCTCGGATCTTCGATCCAACCGGCTTGAATTAAGTGGATTTTGGCTTTTGTCTGTTGGGCGGCGCGCTCTAGGGCGATGTACATTGGTACCGGATGGGCTTTGGCAGAGAAAGTCAATCGGCCGACAAATAACACGACTGTATCGCCAGCAGAAATGCCGAGTTCTTGGCGCTGTCGATCGCCCGCACGAACGGCTTCCACACCCTGCGGAAACGCGCTGCAATCCACTCCAAGGGGAATAACGGGCAATTTGACCAAAATTTCCGGTTGACCGCCGTTGCGCTGCGCTAAATATTCAGACCACTCCCTCAGAACTCCTTCTACGGTGTTTTTCACGGCGTTAGAGGTGCAGATCAGGGCGTCCCAAGGTTGAACTGGTGCTGTTACCAAATTGCCGATCGATTCCATGACATACTTAGTGGCGATCGTGTGAGTAACGCCGCAAACGCTGTAAGCCCGCTGAT
The DNA here is from genome assembly GCF_036705795.1 of Microcoleus sp. ARI1-B5. Classification (NCBI taxonomy): domain Bacteria; kingdom Bacillati; phylum Cyanobacteriota; class Cyanophyceae; order Oscillatoriales; family Microcoleaceae; genus Microcoleus; species Microcoleus sp. ARI1-B5. The sequence goes on along the minus strand of NZ_JAUBVK010000022.1, from coordinate 45,783 downwards.
CGACAAATCTGCGCCCCCAAACCATATCTGCAAGGGCGGGATCGGGTCGATAAATTGTACCCGGTTGAGATAGCAAATCTGGTCGATCCGTCGAAATCCAGCGGACTTTCCGAGGTTGTTGCAGCCAAGGTTGGATGCGCGAACAAAACTCCTTAAATGTTGCTGCGCTGTCTGCGAAACAGTAGAGAGAGTCAGCAGTACCGTGTTGGACTAAGCTTTTGAGAAATCCTTCTCCGGCTGAATGACGCCCCAGAAGTCTTTGCCCTGTGGTGTCGTAACCGTCTTTGCTGTATAAAACCGCCGCCGTTGTATCCATCCTGAGATTTATTGCTTGAGAGTTGGCTGAATTCGGCAGAGGGCATTGGCCATCAGGCTTTGACGCAAAAGCAAGAGACTGCTCTGAATCAACCGCTTGCCCGCCATGTGTCCTGCGATATCTTAAAAGACGATCGCCTCAGATTACAATAATTACGGCTAAAGAGGGATTGGCAAGATCGGATTTTAGTGTTATCGTGAGGCCCATGATTGGGGGCGATCGCCCGCATCCGTCTGCCATCCTATCGGGCTCCGGAACCAAAGAGTGCCTGTGGTATAATGCCTTAGCCATACTAAATGCCGGATTTGCTCGCCCTTATCGAAGGAGCAGTCAGCCGGCAAAAAATTACCTCTACTCGATCGCGTCTTTGCCTTTAGAAACCGAGAATCATGTACAACCCATCTCTGCGCCAAATACCTCGCCACTTGCCTGCCGATGTAATTCCATTAAAGCAGCAATCTTCCCTTTTAGACTGGTTGGAATCTAACCATCGCCTGTTAGCAAGGGATGTCCAAGAACCCGACTATCTGCACGAAGAAGAAATTTCTGAACTAATGGCAGTTGACGACAGTCCTTACGATGATTTAGAAGAAGAAGTAGAAGATGATGCGGGTGTAGGGGACGAATAACTGGTAGAAGGGTGAGTCGATTTTAGATTGAAGAATTTTAGATTTTAGATTGAAGAATTTTAGATTCACTCCACTGATGAATCTGGTATCTCGAACAAAAGTCTAAAATTTGGGGAGCATCGACGACTTAAATCGGGGACTTGTACCCGCTTTTTGCGGGTGAAGGAATCAACCGGAAACAGGGAAGAAAAACTAAGAGATTTCCCAATCTCCTGTATCGCACCCTATTCCCCAATTCTCAATTGCTTGCGATCAAATGGTGTGTGTTGAGGAGTGACATGGATAACTTTGTTGATGACAAAATCCCTTTTAGTATGCCTTTCAAACTTACAGGCAGGAATTTATTCCTGCTGCTGGGTTTGGGGCTCGGCATTGTAGCGATCGGTTTAGATGTAGCAGCGGGTAGACTTTTGGATGCGCCTGCATCGCTATTTATGCCGCTAGCTGTTTGTGCAGCAGTGGCATCGGGCTTGGGCTATCTAGTTGTGCCCGTACTCCAGCAACTGAAAGCAGGACAAATAATTCGCGAAGACGGCCCCCAAGCTCACTTAAAAAAAGCGGGAACGCCGACAATGGGAGGCATATTTTTTGTGCCGGCAGGGGTCGCAGTCGCTTTGCTTTGGTCGAGATTTAACTCAGATGTTGTTGCCGTATCGGCTTTAACTTTAGCTTACGGTTTCATCGGCTGGCTCGACGACTGGCAAATTCTCCGCCGCAAGTCGAATAAAGGTATTTCACCTCGGATGAAATTGGCTTTGCAAGTAGGTTTTGCAGCTCTATTTTGTCTGTGGCTGATGTTCCACAATCCAAGTATTTCTACGAACGTTGCTTTGCCTTTCGGTTGGGTATTGCCTTTGGGTTTGTTGTTTTGGCCGCTCGCGGGTTTTGTGTTGGTTGCTGAAAGCAATGCTACTAATCTTACTGACGGCGTTGACGGTTTGATGGGAGGTTTGGGGGCGATCGCACTTTTGGGACTAGGCGCATCTGTAGCCTCAACTTCGCCAGAATTAATGATATTTTGCGCCTGCACCAGCGGCAGTTGTTTAGGTTTCTTAGCCCACAACCGCAATCCTGCCCGAGTGTTTATGGGGGATACAGGTGCGTTGGCTTTGGGCGGTGCGTTGGGTGCGGTAGCTTTATTAACAAATAGCCTTTGGATATTATTAATAATCAGCGGGATTTTCTTTATTGAAACGCTGTCAGTAATTGCTCAAGTAGGTTATTACAAAGCGACAAAAGGCCCGGATGGCATCGGCAAGCGTCTGTTAAGAATGGCTCCGCTACACCACCATCTAGAACTGTGCGGCTGGCTGGAAACTCAGGTTGTTGGTATCTTTTATTTAACTAACGGGGTGTTAGTGTTAATGATTTTGATGTTGACAGGCAACAGTTAACATCGGATTGGTAACAGACTTTACAGCATATGTAGCTGATGTTTTCTGCAATGTTAAAAAACAAATAAGATGCCCGTTCCACAGGAACTCAATGCAGTTGTGGAACGGGCATCTTCCCCGTTTCAGACTCAAAAAACGCTTCTTCATTCAGTTGACAGTTGACCTGTGACAGTTGACAGTTGACTGCTTGAGGGCGACCTCTACCTGGAAGTCCGAGGATTGGAGTAATGAATCGTCTTCTTTTAATTTCTCCAGATCGGGCTTTGGGCTTTAAACCAATTATTTCTGGTAACTACGAACAGGCAAGAGAGGACTGAAGTCCGAACGATCGAACAGGCAAGAGAAGTTAAGGACAAATCATGAACAGTGAGGAGTTTTTACCGATTGTTTCGGTTGTGGTACCTGTTTACAACGGCGAGACGGATTTGCCGGAATTAATTGAGTGTCTGCGATCGCAAACTTATCCGCCACACAGAGTACAATATCTCCTAGTAGACAACAAAAGTACCGATTACACTTCAACTATCCTTCAAGCAGCAGCCAAATCCCCCAGCCAAGAGGGGTTCAATCAAATTACCCTTCGCAATCTCACCGAAAGTACAATTCAAAGTTCCTACGCCGCTAGAAACAAAGGAATTCGCGCCTCAACAGGCGAAATCATCGCATTTACCGATGCCGACTGTCGCCCCGAAACTCAATGGTTGGAAAATTTAGTCAAACCATTGGCTGACTTAGAAATAGGAATTACCGCAGGTGAAATACTCGCCCTCCCCGGTAAAAGTCTCTTAGAAAAACACGCAGCCCGCGAAAATACTTTATCTCAAAAACATACTCTCGCTCACCCTTTTTGTCCCTACGGCCAAACCGCCAACTTAGCTGTACGCCGAGAGATTTTAGCACGAGTCGGTTTATTTCGCCCGTACCTTACGAGCGGCGGCGATGCGGATTTGTGCTGGCGGATTTTGCGGGAAACATCCTATAAAATCTATTTTGCCGAAAATGCGATCGTCCGACACCGCCACCGCTGTACAATAAAACAGTTACAAAGTCAATGGCATCGCTACGGCGAGTCGAATAAATATTTGCACGAACTCCACGGCGTCGATTTGATGCGAGAATTCACCACAGGGGAATATTTGTATCGGCTGAGTAGGTGGTTGTTAAAGGAATTGCCGGTTGCTGCTGCCAAATGCGCGATCGGCAAACTCGATCTGGTAGATTTGTTCAATACGCCGATCGGTCTAGTAAATGTCAGGGCAAGGGCGATCGGACAGCGACAAGCCCAACTTCCTTTAGCAGCTAGGGAAATTGAGCGACTTTAATCCTTAGAAGACGCTCGCCGTTGAAACCGCGTCTATACAGGCTTGCACCCACTAGAGAGCGGGTTGAAGACTTATGTTATTCTCTTGAGTCCGCGGAGGACGTTCGGCGAAGCTCGCTTCGACTTCGCTCAGCGTTGCCCGCTCGCTTGTCGAAGGGTCGAGCCGCGGACATCGTTTGTTTGGCGTGCGGTTTCAACCGTACGTCCGATATTTGCATCCTATAAGTACAGTTTATCTGTAGATAAGTATGCTGAATCAGGGAATATGAAAATTTCCGGCAATCCTTAATATAAAATTAATAAGTCTATTTTGAAGCGCGCGGTTTCAGAACGACCAGAAACTCGCAGTCACCGCCAAAATTTCTTTACTTGTGGCGAATGCCCTCAGCCGAATGGCGATCGAGATTATTCTCAGATTTTTAAAGTTTTGTAACATTTACAGGTAATGCCAATGGCTCAAATCTTACTCCAGACCGTTTGGTTTATACCCTGCTATCCGCTCATCGGCGCATTTCTGTCGATACTGTGGTTTCCGGCAGTAACTCGCCGCACGGGGCCTAGACCATCCGGTTACGTAAACGCCATCTTAACCTTCCTCGCTTTCGCCCACGGTGTCATCGCCCTGACAGCTATCTGGAACCAACCAGCCAGGCCGCAGTTCATTCCCTGGCTCAACGTAGCAGGTTTAGATTTAACCATTCCTGTAGACATCTCTGCTGTCACCATCGGGGCGACAATTTTGATTACCGGACTGAACCTTCTGGCGCAGATTTATGCAGTCGGCTACATGGAGATGGACTGGGGCTGGGCTAGGTTCTTTTCCCTGATGGGGCTGTTTGAAGCGGGGATGTGCGGCTTGGTATTGTCCAACTCTCTGTTTTTCAGCTACATGATTTTGGAAGTCCTGACTCTGGGAACTTACCTCCTCATCGGGCTGTGGTTCAATCAGTCTTTGGTGGTGACAGGCGCCCGCGACGCATTCTTGACGAAGCGGGTGGGAGACTTATTCCTGTTGATGGGAGTAGTCGCAATTCTGCCGCTGGCTGGAACTTGGAATTTTGACGAGTTGGCCGTGTGGGCTAAAACTGCAAACATCGACCCCACAGTGGCGACGCTGTTGAGTTTGGCTTTGATTGCCGGCCCGATGGGCAAGTGCGCCCAGTTTCCCTTGCACCTGTGGCTGGATGAGGCGATGGAAGGCCCCTTGCCGGCGACGATTTTGCGGAACACGGTTGTTGTGGAAACCGGCGCCTGGATTTTGATTAAATTGCAGCCGGTGATTGCTTTGTCGCCCGTGGGGCTGAAGACAACTATTATTGTGGGTGCTGCAACGGCGGTGGGTGCTTCCTTAATTGCGATCGCCCAAATCGACATCAAGCGCACGCTTTCCTATATAGTTAGCTCTTACATGGGCTTAGTATTTATCGCCGTCGGTACCGGACAAACCCAAACAGCTTTGACATTGATCTTTGCCTACAGCTTGGCAATGGGTTTGTTGGTGATGAGCATCGGTTCGGTAGTTTGGAACAGCATCACTCAGGATGTCCGAGCTCTCGGCGGTTTGTGGCCGAAGCGCCCGATATCGGGAATATCGTTTCTTGTCGGCGCCGCTGGAGTTGTGGGACTGCCGCCCTTCGGTTGCTTCTGGGCTTTATCAGAATTAGCAGGCGGGCTTTCGGAAACTCACCCTTCACTGTTAGTAGTAGTGCTGTTTGTCAACGGCGTAACTGCTTTTGGCTTAGTGCGCGTTTTCGGTTTAGTTTTCGGCGGCAAACCGAAGCAAATGACCGAACGTGCGCCCGAAGTTCACTGGCCTTTTATCTTGCCGATGACAGTGTTAATGGGATTTACCTTGCACGTGCCGCACTTGCTCGCAGCGTGGCAATTGCTGCCTTTGGCAACTTTGAATTATACTGCGGCCGGACTGTTAGTTTTGTCAACGGCGATCGGCATCGGTGCCGGAGCATTTATTTACCTCAACGAAAAGTGGGAAAAACCAGTGCGAATCGGTTCTCAAGCCCTGCAAGACTTCTTTGCCTACGACTTTTACACCGCCCAACTTTACCGCGTAACAGTGATATTTGCAGTCGGCCTGGTTTCGCAAATCATATCCTGGTTCGATCGCAATATTGTTGACGGATTCGTAAATTTAGTAGGTTTTGCCACAGTTTTCGGCGGACAGAGCCTCAAATACAACGTTAGCGGTCAAACTCAGTTTTATGCCTTGACAATTCTGTTCGGAGTTGCACTTTTGGGACTGCTAGTAAGCTGGCCTCTGTTGGCTCGCCTCTCGCTGATTGTCGGCGGGTAAAGAGATATAACGTTCAAGATTTGAGGTGACACTTTGAACCTAAAATCTTAAATAAATGAAGTCTTGAACAAAGATTTCAAACTTTCTCGAACAAGGCAGCACACATGAACAACAAGAACAGACAAGTAAATCTTTCCCGGCGCAATTCGCTCAAATTTGTCGCAGGAGCAATAGGTACAGGGATACTAGCAGCACGAGCAGGCGCTGATGTGGCTGCACCCGCACCAGCAATTGCTCAAAATGACATGACTCCCGATGCAGCTTTAAAACAGTTAATGGACGGGAACAAGCGGTTTGTTGACAGAAAACGCATAAGTCCCCACCAAGACTTCCCCCGCATCACCGAAATTGCCAAAACTCAAAAACCCTTTGCTGCTATTCTCGGCTGTGCGGATTCGCGCTTTCCTTCCGAGATTATCTTCGATCAAGGATTTGGAGATTTATTTGTCTGTCGCGTGGCCGGAAATGTAGCTACCCCAGAAGAAATTGGCAGCCTGGAATTTGGCACGCTGGTATTGGGAGCAAAAGTGCTTGTGGTAGTCGGGCATGAAAGGTGCGGTGCGGTAGACGCAACCCTCAAAGGAGCTCAAGTTCCCGGTCAAATTGGCAGTTTGATCGAGGCAATTAAGCCGGCTGTAGAAAGCTCGAAAGACCAAGCGGGCGACAAGCTAGAAAATGCCTGCAAAGCGAATATTAGGTTGCAAGCTAACAGGTTGAAAGCCTCTCCAGTTATCTCTAAGTTAATTCAAGAGAATAAACTGAAAGTTGTTGGTGGATACTACGATTTAGATACGGGGACAGTCACTATTCTTTCTGAGTCGTGAGGGAATTTGGGATTGATAATTGGGGGAAAGTTTAACATATAAACTCTCAACTTATCAAAGACAAGAGCCGACAAAATAGATTCTTTACTCTTCACTCTTCACACATTATGCTTAGTGCCTTGCTCTGGTTGCCCGCGTTGGGCGCTGCGGTAGTCGGGTTCTTGCCCGGAAACATGAATACGATGCGGCTGCGTTCGGTAGCCTCCGCCTTCGCTGCTGCTATTTTCCTGTTAAATATCTGGCTGCTGGCTCAATTTGACACGGCCAATTCAGGACTGCAATTTCAAGAATATTTGCCTTGGATTCCGCAATTAGGTTTGAGCTACAACTTGGGAATTGACGGTTTGTCTTTGCCGCTGTTAGTTTTAACCGCACTGCTGACGCTATTAGTAATCTACGGCACCGGCGAAGGGATAGCTCGCCCCCAACTTTACTACGCTTTGATTTTGCTGATCAATGCGGGTGTTGCCGGAGCTTTGATGTCTCAAAATTTGCTGCTGTTCGTACTTTTTTACGAGCTAGAATTAATTCCTTTTTACCTGTTGATTGCGATTTGGGGCGGCAAGCAGCGGGAATACGCTGCGATGAAGTTTCTGATTTACACGGCAGTTTCGGGACTTTTAGTTTTAGCGGGATTTTTGGGTGTAGCTTGGCTGAGCGGCTCTTTAAACTTCGATTACAGTGCGATTACCACTCAAGAATTATCCTTGAAAACGCAATTAATCCTGCTAACAATTGTGCTAATTGGGTTGGGAATTAAAATTCCTTTAGTGCCCCTGCACACTTGGCTGCCGGATGCCTACGTCGAAGCTTCGCCAGCAACAGCAATTCTGTTGGGAGGCGTTTTGGCGAAGTTGGGAACTTACGGCTTAGTGCGGTTTGGTTTGCAGTTGTTCCCCGAAACTTGGTCGATTGTCGCTCCGGGTTTAGCGATAATCGGTACGGTGAGCGTGATGTACGGTGCTTTGAGCGCGATCGCCCAAAAAGATATCAAGCGCATGGTAGCCTATAGTTCGATCGGGCACATGGGCTACATCCTCGTCGCCTGCGCTGCCGGCACCAAACTCGCCTTAATCGGTGCTGTCGGGCAAATGGTAAGCCACGGATTGATTTTAGCCTTGCTGTTTTATCTCGTAGGCATCATCGAAACCAAAGCAGGCACCCGGGATTTAGACGTACTCAACGGCTTAATGAACCCCATGCGGGGTTTACCCACGGCGAGCTCGCTGTTAGTTTTGGGCGGCATGGCAAGCGCCGGAATTCCCGGTTTAGTCGGTTTTATCGCCGAATTTTTAGTATTTCAAGGCAGTTTCTCAGCATTTCCAATTCCGACTTTACTGTGCATTTTAGCCTCTGGTTTAACAGCAGTTTACTTTGTAATTCTGCTCAACCGCACCTGTTTTGGAAAGTTGGACAACGCCACGGCTTACTACCCTCCAGTTAAGTTTGCCGAAAATATGCCAGCCCTAGTTTTAGCCGCGATCATTTTCTTCTTGGGAGTGCAACCGGTGTGGCTGGTGAAGTGGAGCGAATCTACTACAAATGCGATGGCCGTAACCCTGGCAACTGGCAGATATTCTCAAGTAGCTGTCAGCTATCAGCAGGAGAAATCAGTCATTGATCATTAGTCATTGGTCATTGGTCATTGGTCATTAGTCATTGGTCATTGGTCATTAGTCATTGGTCATTGGTCATTGGTCATCAGTCATTAGTCGCTACCCCCCACCGATGATGAAATTTATTCCTGGTATTCTTGTGGCACTTCGCGCCGCAATCGCGCCATTCCTTCTATGGGATGCTGTGGATGGCACAATCAGCGTTTGGTTCATCATCGGTTACTTAGTTGGGTTTTTCTCAGATATCTTCGATGGCGTTATTGCCAGACGCATCGGCGTCAGTAATGCACAATTACGTCAAGCCGATAGTTGGGCTGATGTCTGCTTCTATATCTGTGTATTTGCTAGTGCGTGGCTGGTGCATAGAGATGTAGTAATAGCCTTTGGAGTCCCGCTGCTGGTTGTTGTTTTTGTACAGTTGGCATGGTGGATTGTTAATTTGCTAAAATATGGTAAACCAGCCAGCTACCACACCTACTCCGCTAAATTTTGGGGACTAACTCTGTTCATTGCTACTCTTGCTCTTTTCGGCTTTAACTATGCAGGAATTCCCCTGTGGCTAGCTATTATTTCTGGCATCATTCATACTGTAGAAGAGATTGCTATGACACGGCTATTGCCAGAGTGGAAGCATGATGTTTTGAGTATCTTTCATGCTCTGCGGTTGCGTCAAAAATTGATTTCTGGTTCCCTCAGTCACGACTAAGGTCGGGTTGAGAACAAAAGGCAGCTTTTACGGGACAGAAAAATAAGAATCCAGGGTTCAAATTGTCCAAATAATATTGCTATTCATTAGGAGAAACAGAAAATGGTACAAACCCCTACTAAACCAGCAACTAAACTGCCTCCTTCCAAGCACGAATTTGCGGAAGTAATTCACAGACTGGAAGCTGGCGGCGCGATGATTCCAGATACGCCGGAAAATTTGATGCAAATCATCGCAATTTGGAAGGCCTACGCGGTACCGATGGATTTCTACTGGCGCGATTTGCTTTACATCGCCGAACGGGTATTTTTACACCCGCTTCCCTTCTTTAAATACTTCTTGCCCCAGGAGTATTTAGACTTGCAAAATCACTATTCGGGCGACGGTGCAGATTTGCGGATTTGGCGGGGGACTGGAAGCGCACACCCGGAACTTTTGGAGTTTATGGAAAAAGGGGAAACTGGGAAACTCCCGCGATTGCTGCACCATTTGTGGCACGATCGCATTAACATGGAATTTGCCGAAGAGTGCATGAGGTCGATGCTGTGGCACCGGGGGATGTACGTACCTGTCAACCAGTTTGACCCCTATCTCGACAGCGACGAATACAAAGCTAATGCCGATCGCGCCATTAAAGCTTACTTCAAAAAAGACCCGTTCATGCTGGCCCTGCACAAAGCATTCCCCGAACTGTTTTTAGAACAGTGCCGCCAGATGTCTTATTACAGCAATCTCGGTTTATTCTGGGAAGTAATGGCACCGGTGTTTTTTGAAGTTTCCGACTTGTACGACGAAGGGAAAGTTACCACAGTCCCGCAGGCGATGGATTTCCTGGTCAACGGCATATTTGCGATCGCAGGTCGTCCGATTTACCACCACGTTCTCATCGACGGCGAAACCTACGAAATCATTCCGAAATCAAAAGGTTTCACTTGGCTGTACGAAGCGGCGCTACCTTACGTTGAATCTGTATTTTACCGCACTTCGCCGTTCCGGGGAACCAAATCTTACAACGCTCAAGCGAGGGAAGTTCCCGACGACCAAAAAGACTTCCACTACGGAGTTTTGTATGCAGACAAATTCCCGGTTGGAACTGCCGGCATCCCGCCGACGTTGCTAGCCCAAGATATGCTGCACTTCCTGCCGCCTTATTTGATGGATTTCTACAAACAGCGGTGCCGCGGCGAAGATGATATCCTCAATCAAATTGGGGTGACGTTCCAGCGATCGATGTACTGCGTTACTTCGGCGGTAATTCAAGCTTTGCGAACGGCGCTGTTGTATCCTTTGGATGACCCAAATCCGAAACATTTGAAGGCGAATCGGGCGTTTTTTGAGTCTCAGATCGATCGCTTCTGCCGCCCGGAATACGGCATGAAATATGCCGCGAAGTTGAAAAATATTCAGACTTCGGATTACAGATAGTCAGTTGACAGTTGACAGTTGACAGTTGACAGTTGACAGTTGACAGTTGTCAGTTGTCAGTTGTCAGTTGTCAGTTGTAGAGTTTTTGCAAAAATTACTATCCAATCTTGAGATAATATGCGCTAAGATGAGTAAATCTGCGGTTGGCAAATTCCTCGAAAATTTATGTAATAAGTCTAAAAACTAATAATTAATAACTAATGACGGCTGACTAATGACTGCTGACCAATGACTAATCACTAATTACCATGAACAGCAAAGACTTAGCCAAATATATTGAAGCAACGGACGGAATTTCCAAACCGTGGCTGTTGGTGCAACTGCGGCTGAAAAAATTGCAAGAAAGGCGATCGGAGATTTCTGCTGAGGAATATATCACAGAACTTACCGACCTCCACCAGGATTTAATGAATCTGGGCGAATGGTGGGTGGGAATCGAAGATGAAGTGTTTTAATTCGTTTTGAGATGGGTGAGATAGTGGGTGAGGAATCAACCTCCTCTGTAAACGTCCTTCCGATGTTGGCATTGCAACAGCAAAATCGTTAGCTTTTCATCTTCTATTTCATAACGAACGCGATAATCACCCATGCGAATACGGTATTCATTTTCCTAACCTTTGAGTTTGATTTCTCCATCTGGGCGCGGGTTTTCGGCAAGTTGCTGGAGTTTGACTGCGATACGGCAGACATCCTCGGGCCAGGCATCTAGCTGCTTTTGCACAGCTTTGGGTGTAATGATTGTATAAGTCATAATGACTTTCTTGCCCGTTGAGTCGTATATTGGTCAAACGTGATGTAGTCACCGGCTTTGTAATCAGCACGGGCGGCCTCAATTTCAGCAATATCTTCGGGAAAATCTTCCTCTTGGGGGAATAATTCAGCTTCCAAAAGTTCCCAAAGCTTCTGTTTTTAGGCAATTTCCAGTGACGAAATTGCTTCTAGCAGTGATTGAAATGAGATGTCTACTTTCACGGTATTCTCAGCCCTTCAAACTTTTCTCCATATTTAGTTTTACATTTTTAATTGTGTCCTTGCCCATTCTCGCAGTTGCTCGTCGGGGCGAATCCGGTCGGGATAGCTGCGCCGCGCGTACTTAAAATTTATCCACCAAATCTTTTTCTGCGGCATCAACATCTCGTAGCTGTTGCAGCGCACAAGCAGCTTGGCAAACGATACTCTTGTCAGTGGCACGGGCAATGATGTATTTGTTTTAGGTTAACACTTCGGATAGTTTTTGATTGCCAACCGTAGAATAAAGGCTTCAGGGCGATCGAGATGCTTTCGGGTAAATCAAAGGTTTCAGACTGCGACCTAAAAGATGTCCGGACTATTGATATATCGTACCCGATAATTTTACCATAATTCCACTGGGGGGTAGGTTCGCGACCGGTTTCCAATATCAGCCTGAAATCGGCGTAAACCGCCACGGGTGAAATATTGCGATCGATGGGGCCTGATATGATTTGTTGTTATTTTCGATTTAACTTCGCGCCTGATTAGCCGCATCAATATCAATTTTTATATGAATAAATTTATTACTCTCACCTCATGCTTGACATTATAAAGTTAATTGAGTAAATTTTAATTAGAGTATATTTTCGTGATGAATTCACAAAAATTATCAGTAGGACTGTATTAAGCTCTTAATCATCTATCCGGCAGTCAGGTAGGGTGCGTCAGCTCGTCACATTTTTTGCCATATTTTAAGCGGATAATCTAACGCACCCTAGGTCTGAACGAAAAGGCAGATTTTAGGTATAAAATGAAAGGCTCTCCTGCTTGAATGTTCGCGCCAGTAAATATATTGAACACAGTTTATCGGTTTTTTATATCAAATTTAGGTGCATCTAGATGGGACAGATAATTATTAACGAATTCCGGCGCGCTACGGGAGACTTTACAGGCAACGAGTATGTAGAGTTACTGCTGACAGAAGATTTAACAGCAACTCAGCTTCAGAGCTACTTTGTAGGCGACTCAACTGCTCTAACAACAGCTAAATATTCGGCTTATCGATTTGCCAACATGGCAAATATTGCTCCCGTATTTAAAGCAGGAACAATAATTGCGATCGGCGGAGCGACCGCCAATCAAGAGATTGCCTACAACCCCATACTGTCGGGAACAGATAACGATTGGAACATTCGATTGAGTCCCGAAGGTGGATTTTTGACAAAGCTGCTCCCAGCGGGAAATTTTGATGGGGATTTCGCGGCTTCAGATGTTGTTTATGTTGACAATACAACTCAAACAAATTTCAATACAGTAGATTCGATCGCCTGGAGGACATCGGGAACGCACGGAGCCTTTGGCAGTGCAGCTAAAGTGCAAATTCCCGCCCCAAGCAACGGGGGTAATGTCGAGTTTTCCAGCGCTCTAGGCGGCGTCAACATCACTGCTAATTATGCTGTAAACAGTCCAGGTTCTATCGGTTTGCCCAACGGCGGAATTAACACTATTTATATTAACCGTCTCCGCAACCCGCCAGTCAACAGCGCTCCGACTTTGGCAAATCCTAACGTTAATAATACGCCGATCGCAATTAATGAAGATACAACCGACGCAGCTAACACTGGCTTTAGTATTTTCAACCTCACTAGCGAGTTCGGCAGTGATGCTAATGGCGATCCTTTGGGTGTCGCAGTCACCGCCGCAGACAATACTAACGGCAACTGGCAATTTTCAACTAACGGCAATACTTGGACAAATTTCGGCACATTGTCGGAAAGCTCAGCAACAATCCTCGGCCCAACTCCTCTTTATAATGGCTTGCTTGGCAACACTCCCAGTTCTCAAAATTGGCTGTCTTTGACTAACTTAAATATTATTTCTCCTACAACTACTGCTTCAGAAATATTGAGCGGTAATGGAGTTAATTTAAACAGCAGTGCTGCCAATAGCATCTATGCTGGCTATACAGTAAATCCTTTAAATCCTTTAACTTCGTCATTTCCTACGCTCGATCGCACTTCAGGATTTAGCTTATCATTTAATCTCCAAATTATCTCGGAAGCCCGCACTAATTCCAATCGAGCGGGTTTTAGCATTATTGCCGTTACCAGCGATCGCAAAGCAATTGAAATTGGTTTCCAGCAGCTATCTGCAACTTCGGGCAATATCTTTGCCCAAGCAGACGGCATTACTCCCAACCCGGGCGGACAACTCAATAGCTTATTTTTGGGCGCCGAAAGTGTTGGTTACAACACCAATCTTGCTACTAACTACACTCTGAGAGTTCAAGGCGACAATTACTTTCTTTCAGATGGCAGCAATATTATACTAACCGGCCCGCTGCGAGATTATGCTGCATTTAGCGGCGCGATCGACCCTTACGAAACTCCTAATTTTCTATTCCTCGGTGACTACACAACCTCAGCTCAATCTAACATCAACCTAACGCGAGTTTCGCTGCAAACGCCTGCGAAAGTCCGCTTTGTACCCAACCCAGACTATTACAGTACCGCGGGAAGCGAACCAACCATTACTGTTCGGGCGTGGGATGGAACTAACGGAGTAGGTAACGGTACTGCGGGCGTTAACGCTTCAGTTACCGGGGGAAAAACGCCTTTAAGCGCTAATTCGATCGCATCGACAATTACCGTTAATCCAGTTAACGATGCACCTGCGTTTGTCAAAGGGGGCGATGCCTTCGGCCGGCTTCGCCAACGCACTGTCAACCGCAACTCGGGCGCGCAAACCATCCCCGGATGGGCGACGGCGATTTCTCCGGGCCCGGCTAACGAATCGGGACAAACCCTTACATTTCAAGTAGTCGGGAATGACAATACTGCTTTGTTTAGCGTACCACCTGCGATCGACTCGGCGGGCACGCTAACCTTTACACCGGCGGCGGGGGCGATCGGCAGTGCTAATATCACTCTCAACCTCAGAGATAATGGGGGTACAGCTAGCGGTGGCGTCGATACTTCCGCCAATCAAACTTTCACTATCAACCTTACCAATCCAGGCACATTCAACTTTAGCAACGCCAACTACAGCGTTAATGAAAACGGTACATTTGCCACAATTACCGTGACTCGCACCGATGCTACTAATGTGGCTGCTGCTGTCAGTTACAGCACAACTAACGGCACGGCTAATGCTGGTAGCGACTATAACCAGACATCGGGAACCTTAAATTTTGGAATTGGCGAAACTTCTCAAATTTTCACTGTGCCAATTATTGACGATTCGGTAATTGAAGGCAAAGAAACTGTTAATTTAATTCTGAATAATCCCACTACTGGAGGAGATTTAGGAACTCTTTTTAGTGCTGTTTTGACTGTGGTAGATACAACTCCGACGCCGACGCCCATTCCAACTGCGACGCCAATTTCAATTCCAATTGCCACACCAATTCCAATTCCCATTCCAATTGCCACACCAATTCCAATTCCAATTGCCACACCAATTCCAATTCCCATTCCGACGCCTGCGGAAACTCCGACTCCGACGCCAATTCCCATTCCGACGCCTGCGGAAACTCCGACTCCGACGCCAATTCCAATTCCCACACCAATTCCAATTCCAATTCCCACACCAATTCCAATTCCAATTCCGACGCCGACGCCAATTC
>NZ_JAUBVK010000022.1:15704-30565 GCF_036705795.1 Microcoleus sp. ARI1-B5 | reverse complement strand
CGACGCCAATTCCAATTGTGAAACCTGCGGAAACTCTAATTCCGACGCCGACGCCAATTCCGACGCCAATTCCAATTGTGAAACCTGCGGAAACTCTAATTCCGACGCCGACGCCAATTCCGACGCCAATTCCAATTCTGAAATCTGCGGAAATTCCAATCGTGGAACCTGCGGAAACTCTAACTCCGACGCCAATTCCAATTCTGAAACAAGCGGAAACTTCAATTGTCGAACCTGCGGAAACTCCAATTCCGACGGCAATTGCGCAACAAGCGGAAACTTCAATTGTCGAACCTGCGGAAACTCCAATTATCACACCGACGGCAATTGCGCAACAAGCGGAAATTCCAATTCCGACGGCTAAACCTGCGTCCATGCCGATCGCAAATCCGAATTATGCGATCGCCCCAACCGCACCCCCACCACGCGAAACCCCCAAACCTGCGGTAATTTCTGCTGTTGCGGAAGACTGTATGTGCGATCGCATCAATTTACCCGATCGCACTTCGATTCCCGGCCCCAACATCGCTGCAAACACCCTCACCGATACAAACGGTAAAGATACTCTCACCGGCAGCGATATTAATGACAGCATCAACGGTTTTAACGGCAGCGACTTGCTAATTGGCTTATTGGGCAGCGACAATATTTACGGCGGCTTTGCTAGCCCGGTTGCTGTGGGCGCGGATGCAGACAGCGACACGATTTTTGGCAACGAAGATAACGACTACATCGTTGGGCACGCTGGGAATGATGTTATTTATGCGGGTAAAAATGACGATCGGGCGATCGCCGGCAAAGATGATGACGTAGTTTGGGGCGACAAAGGCAGCGATACGTTGCTTGGGGATGAAGGTGGCGATCGTTTATTTGGCGGCACTTCTGACTCCTCTGACGGCGATTTTACAGGAAAAGATTTACTTTTTGGGGATAACGGCAATGATGTCTTGCACGGGCAAGAAAGCGAAGATACTCTTGTTGGCGGCGAGGGCAACGATACCTTACACGGCGGCAAAGATAACGATCTAATTTGCGCCGAATCAGGCAACGATCTGCTGTTTGGAGATTTGGGAAGTGAAACCATCTGCGGCGGCGACGGCGAGGATACGATTTTCGGAGATATTGACAATATCGCGACGGATGCTAGCAGTCAAAAAGATTATTTGTGCGGCGGTAGCGGCAACGATCTAATTTTTGGCAATGAAGATGCGGATAAATTGTGCGGCGGTGAGGGTGACGATACTCTGTACGGCGGCAAGGGTGACGATATTTTGATTGGTGGAATTGGTGGCGATTGGTTGATTGGAGATTTAGGAAACGATACGCTGCAAGGGGGAAGCGGGCGCGATTACTTTTGCTTGAGGGCGGGGGAAGGTGGCAATGTAATTGCTGATTTTAGGCAAGGTGAGGATTTATTAGTTTTGACGGAAGGGTTAAAGGTCGATCGGCTCAGCATAGTTCAAGATGGCGGTGCAACTTTAATCAAAATTGCCAACAGCGATCGAATCTTAGCTACCCTCAACGGCTTACCAGCTAATCTCATCACCCAACAGGATTTTATCGTAATTGAGTTTGGTTTGTAGTTTTAAGATAGCGGTTGAAACCGCTGCGAGGGTGCAAAATCGGATCTGCTGACGCTTGGGTGCGATCGCCCTTCTGACAACCGCAAGGTAAACTAAAAGCAACCCCTTCTTCACCCCAATTTACCTATGCCTCGCTGGTTCAATACCGCTGGCCCCTGCCGCGCTGACATCCACTATATGCTGCCTGCAACCAGTCGCCTCCCCAACCTAGAAAGACTGATTGCCCAGGAAAACTATTTCGTCATCCACGCACCGCGACAAATCGGCAAAACCACTGCCATGTTGTCTTTAGCCAAACAACTCACCGAAAGCGGACAATACACCGCCGTCATGCTGTCAGTTGAAGTGGGCGCACCTTTCAGTCAAGACATTGCTGGTGCTGAAGATGCCATTCTCGGTGCTTGGCGAGATAATATTGCTTTCCGCCTTCCGAGTGAACTTCAACCTCCAGATTGGACAGGCATCGAGTCAGGACAAAAAATTAGGGCCGCTTTACAACTTTGGGCACAGTCTTCAACTCGTCCTTTAGTTATTTTGAGCGATGAAATTGATGCCTTACAAGACCTTGCTTTAATTTCAATTCTACGTCAATTACGCGACGGTTATCCCAATCGTCCAAACGCTTTTCCTCAATCAGTTGGTTTAATCGGTTTGCGAGATGTCCGCGATTATAAAGTGGCGGCGGGTGGCAGTGACAGGCTCAATACGTCCAGTCCATTTAATATTAAAGTTCGTTCCCTCACTATGCGGAATTTTAACGCTGCTGAAGTGGTCGAACTCTACAACCAACATACTGAAGATACCGGACAAGTTTTTACTCCAGAAGCCTCAGCTTTAGCTTTTGAATTGACTCAGGGACAACCTTGGTTAGTGAATGCGCTAGCTAAAGAAATCGTAGAAGAGTTAGTCACTGATGAATCAATAGAAATTACAGCAGAGCATATTTTAACCGCTAAAGAGATTCTGATTAAACGACAAGATACCCATTTAGATAGTCTAGCCGAACGACTCAGAGAAAACCGAGTCAAAGCCATTATCGAACCGATTTTAGCCGGACGAGAATTGCCAGAGTCTTCCAATGACGATCGCCAATATTTGGTAGACTTGGGCTTACTCAAACGATCTCCGGCTGGGGGGCTAGTCATCGCCAATCCGATTTATCGAGAAGTTCTGCCGCGAGTTTTAGCCCAAGGCCCCCAAGATAGTTTACCGATTATCAGTCCCAGTTAGTTGGGCGATCGCGGAGAATTAAACACAGATGCTCTTCTCGATGCCTTTCTCGCCTTTTGGCTGCAACATGGCGAACCGTTGCTAAAAAGTGCATCTTATCCAGAAATTGCGCCGCATTTGGTGCTGATGGCGTTTCTCCATCGGGTGATTAATGGTGGGGGAACGTTGGAGAGAGAATATGCCATTGGGCGCGATCGCATGGATCTGTGTTTGCGTTACGGTGAGGTGACACTGGGAATTGAACTGAAGGTGTGGCGCAATCGGAAAGTCGATCCTTTGACTAAAGGATTGGAACAGTTGGATGGATATTTAGCGAGATTGGGACAAGATTCGGGTTGGTTGGTAATTTTTGATAAAAGAGATAATGCACTAGAATTAGAAGAACGGCTGAAAACTGAAATTCATGCTAGTCCATTGGGGCTAGAAATTACAGTCATTCGTGCGTGAGGATTCTTTATGCAAGGTGCATATCTCGACAGCATTATTGCAGCAACTCGCGGTAGGAAGAGGTAAGAAAACATTCTTCGTGCAGAGGGTTATCCGGTACTTGCGGCGACAAAGCTAATACATTCTCGAAATTGCCAATAAAACCTGTCCCCTCAAACCAGAGTCTATCTGTGTGTTTTAACGGCTGGGAAAGAGTGCGCCAGGGAATTTTCAATTGTGCGATCGCACTTACACACAACCAATCCCTAAAAATACCGTCTTGACAGCGATTCGCTGTGACTCGTCAACTCGGGTTTTAACGAAATTGGCAAAAACACTAATACATCCAAATACCACCACCAGCGCTGAGGAGGAATAGCTTCAGCTTTTCTAATTTCAGCTAAATTGACAAAGCGCGACAACTCATGGTAAAAATCGTTTACCTTTTCAATTAATTGGCGATCGCCCTTGATGAGCAATGTCTTTTCGGCTTCACTCAAGTCAGACTCGATTTCTGCGAGGCGATCGCGAATTTGCAGCATTTCCCAGTGTTCCGCACCGCTGACATCAGGAAACTCAACACTAAGGCCATACTTTTTTAACAAAAAATTGATATCCAAACAGATTTATCCAAAAGGTTCGTAGTGAGGACTTTAGTCCTTCTTAGCTTAACTCAAGAACGGACTGAAGTCCGAACGATCAAACCAACTAACAGGTTCGATCGTGCGGAATGCAAGTCCTTCTTAACTCAAGAACAGGTTCGATCGTGCGGAATGCAAGTCCTTCTTAACTCAAGAACGGACTGAAGTCCTGACTACCAACCAATGCCCTATTTAAAACCAGTCAACACCCCATAAATCGCCCAAATCGCCATCGCCCGCAAATAGTGACTCGCCCGAAAAGTCCCCCCCGCCGTAATCGCTTCCGGCGTGCGAAACTGCAACCCATTCTCATAAATCTGCTTCACCACCGCATCCGTCAACTTAAACGCTTTCTCCTCCATTCCCATCTGTACCAAAAAAGCCGCCAACCCAAAATTAATCCCCGTCCAAACTTCCAAAGGATGAGTCGCATTCGGATTTTCCGGCGAACCGTTCAGCATCACCCCATTCGCAGCGCCGAACTCGCCATCATTAAACTTCAAAAAACAAGATTCATACACAGTTTCTAAAGCGCTGACGGCACATTCAGGCGGCACAATATCCGGCAATCCCAACAGTTTTGCGTAAAATTGACCGCACAATTGGTCGGCCATCACCACTTCGGAATTACTCTCGCTGTCCAAACGGTAATATTGACCGTTCCACAGTTTTTCTTGATAGCTGGGTCTTGCTTGTAGCAGCCAACTGTGATATAATGCAATCTTCTCTTGCGGGTTAGGCACGATCTGCGGTGTTGCATCTTCTAATATTTCGCCGATCGCGATCGCACTCTCCAGCGCCGCCAACCACAAACCGCCGCAATACGCACTAATTCCCCGCATTTGCCAATCATCAAACGTCTGATCCGGCGCACCCGAATTCTCAGGAATACCGTCCCCATCCTCATCAAAAGTTTTCAGATAAGCCAAAGCCTCAACAATTGCCGGCCAACACTCTTGCAAAAACTCACAATCTGTGGCACCAGTAAACAGGAAATCCCGATAAACCTGCAACACAAAATCGCACGGTAAATCCTTCCACAAATTGCAATCTTGATAGCTAGTATAATTCGTTTTCTCCCAAGGATGTTCGTTGGGAGCACCCAAATCGTGCGGCGTCGCACCGACAGCTTTTCTAATAGCCGCAGCTTGATTCCAGCCAATAACTCGCGGCGTATTATCTCCCGCAGAAATTGCCCTAGCAAACGCGATCATGACCGACTTTTCTAAGTCAGGCCACAGCATCAACAAAGCAAAAGAACCGTAAAGCCGCACGTCCAAACTTTCGTACCAGCGGTAATCAATACATTCCAAAACTCCAAATTGACCTTTCGGATCGCGTTCGTCCGCCGCACTCCAAAGAGTACCGCCGTCAGTCAAAACGTACAACTCATTAAACAGCGCCATTTTAAAACTGTCTGACAAATCAGTCCGTTCTAAAATCGGTTTTTGCCAAGCTTCAATATTTTCGCGCCAAGTATCCGAATGCTTCATCGCCGTGCGAATAATCGGCCAAGCATTTTTGCCGTTGCGCCCGAAGAAATCCGTATAGCGGCGGTAGTACCAAACTCCCGATGCAAATTCAGTAACGGGCAAATCCCAAGCTATGATAAAGGGGATTTTGCGAGTTTTTCCGGGTCGAATAGTAAAGCGAACTGCGATCGCACAAGCCAACTGTTCTCCTGCGGCTGCTGCTGTCTCGTCTTTGTCATCCAACAAGAAACCTTCCGCAGAAAAGTTGCGCCAAATATCGTCGCCATTCCCCGCCGGGTTCCAGCGAGTTTGATAGAATACTTCTACCGCCGGATTGGTAATAGTTGCAATCGCCCATTGTCCCTCCCCCTCTTGCGGTTCGTCCTCAGCAGTCAACCGCGTCATCACGCAACCGATCCGGTGAAAATCTTCCACCAACAAATTCAAATTTCCGGCACTTTCTCCCCACCTGGGTTGATAGTCATAAAATGGACTACCATCATCTCGCACCTTCACGGGAACCCCCCCGTACCCCCCCTCAGTAAGGGGGGGCTGGGGGGGTACAGCATTAGTAAACCAACCGACAATATTCTCCCAAGTCAGCATGATGCTGAGAGTAATCGGCGCATCTGTAGGATTGTGCGCCACCCATTCAAACATGGCAACTGGATAACTGCTTTCCTGATAATTGTTCGGCAAAATTGGCGAAAATTGCTCGCAGCTTAATTGAGCCTCAAATACATTCTCATAAACAAACCAACTGCGCGGATACAAAGCATGATAAGTGCCAGAATTAGACTTTACCCGTCTCCCTTCATCCTGCTGTATTCTATCCGTTACATCCGTTACAAAATCCGCTGCCGAACTTCCTTCTTCCTTCTTCCTTCTTCCTTCGCAAGGATACCATTTCCAACTCGATAAACTGCCATCGGTTGGCGGTTCAGTGGACAGTGCAAAAGCTTGTTTCTTGCCTTGAGTTTCTTCAAAAACGCTGAACTGACAAGCGGGCAAACTGCGAAAAATGTGCTCCCCGCCGTCAATGTGCCAGAGGTTGAAGTCGCCGCGGGGCGATCGCCCGATGCAGCCGGCACCGAACCCGCCCAGAGGCATTCCGTGCCAGGGCCCGTCGTCGAGATTGCTTGCGTAGCGGACTGTATAGGGATTCTCCCAACCGAGGCCGATGGGACGTTTCCAGGTGTACGGGGGGATGTTTGGAGTAGATGTGCGATCGTTCATAATTTATTTTATCAGCAAGGGCGATCGGTCAAATTCCGCTAGAGCTTTAATAGTATAGATCCCATTTGACATCTCAATTTGGGGCGTCTTGCCTCGCGTTACCAAACATCAGTTAAATCTAAAATAAATCCCGGCAACACATCTTCCCCAGACAAAGTGCTGGGATTGTCTAATATTTCCACATCTCGATCGTGTCTGTATATCTCAACTTTCTTGTTTTTGCGATCGATTAACCATCCCAAACGCGCTCCATTGGCGATGTATTCTCGCATTTTTTCTCGCAATGGTTCCATGTTGTCAGATTTAGAGCGCAATTCTACAACAAAATCCGGACAAATGGGAGCGAAACCTTCTTGTTCTTTGGCTGTGAGAGTTTGCCACCGTTCTAATTTAACCCAGGAAGCATCAGGGGAGCGATCGGCCCCATTGGGCAGTTGAAAACCAGTAGAAGAGTTAAATGCTACTCCCAGCTTGGTTTGGCGGTTCCACAACCAGACTTGTCCTTCTATATCTAGATTGCGCTTACCTGTATCGCTTCCAGTCGGGGGCATAACAATTAATTCTCCTGTAGCAGTTCTCTCTAGCCTTAAGTCACGGTTGACGGCAGCAATTTGCTGGAACTGTTCGTGAGTTACTTTGAAGGTTTGGGGAATGGTAATGGTGTTGTTGAGCATACTGTGCGGCCTCGCGATCGGCTATTACCTATTCTATTGTGTCACAGTCTTTTCTTTACTATATGAATCATAAATATCAAGTCATATCGTTTTTGGCTGCATTGTCAGTCATGGACGCGCTTCGATCGAAGAAACCGGGTTTTTTACCGAGTCTTCGGGTTGTGACGAGGATTTGGGAAAAACCCGGTTTCTGGGCCCCATACTAAGTCCTGAAATTGAATATATCGAGCTTATAGATCGATTGAACTCTCACCCTACAAGTGCAATATACCCAGTCAACAGCTTGAGAAACCGGGTTTCTTCAAGAAACCCGGTTTCTGTAACTACTGCCCATCGCCAATTAAAATTAAAGGCGACCAGAAAAAGGGATGACTATTAATCTGACTGAGTTTCGCTTGCCTCAGTGCTTCGCTTTTGCTCATGCCTTTTTTGATGTTTTGATAGAACTGAATTGCGATATCTTTAGTCTTTGTGTCTGGCGCAGTCCAAAGGCTGGCGATGACAGCTTTGGCACCAGCGCGTTCAAACACGTAGGCAACACCAGAGATTTGTTCGCCGTTTACATCGGTTTCTTTGGCAGTTTGACAGGCACTCAGAGCTAGTAATTCGGTGTTTTGCAATCCTAGTAAAGCTGCATCGGCAATATCGTATTCTTTATCAGCAAACAGGATAGTATTGGCTTTCATGTTTAAGTTTTTACAGCCTTCGAGCTGGAAACAACCGTGAGTTGCTAGGTGCAAGAAGGGAAAGCGAGGTGCTTCGGTTTTGAATCTGTCGAGGGTAGCATCTTGGTGAATATAGGATTTACTGCTTGGGATAATTTTTTCGATCGCTTTAACTTCCGCTTCGGCTTCCTTTAGAATATATGGTTCAATAGGTTTAGGATTGCCTAGCGCTAAAATGGGAGTCGTGCTACCAGATGCCAACCAGAAGGCGACTCCACCTGAAACTACAACTAGAATACCGGCTGCTACAATCCCGAATTTGCGAAATACTAAGAAACCGAGTCCGCCAATGATGGCAATGAATGCAATGCCTTGAATCGATGGGATGTTTTTTAGCGGTGTAACTAATTCCATCTGTTGGCGATTTTGCCAGGAACGAGGAGAAATGAAGGTGAGATAGTTGATGGGATATTTTTGAATTAGGTACTTGTCAGTTTTGCTGTCGTAGAGAGTCTCAAAGGGGAGATATCGCAGTTGCCTGGGGGCAATGATACTCACCTGAGTGTTGGATGCCGTCGGAATTTTGTATGCAACTGGACGAATGAGGATATTGTACAGCTTTTCGCTATTGGCGTTGTAGTCGCTGGTATCTTTGCGGTTTTCTAATTGTTTGCTGTATTGGGTGAGTAGTTGATTGAATTCTTTGGGATTAATGGTTTTTTGAGTGACGGTCAATTTATCTTTGGTGATGACAAAGATGGCAATTTTATTGAATTCTGTCAGCAAGACGGGGTGAATAATCACGGTTCCTGACGGGATATTTTTTCTCAGTTGGTCAATATCCGCCAGTTTGGTTTCAAAGAGTTCGGCAACTTCGGGAAAGCTGCGGGAGATGTCTTCGGCTTGTTTGTTGACTTTGGCTTCTAAGTCCCGCATTTGTCGGGAACGATCTTGTGAAAAATTCTGTTGTAATTGCTGCCGTAGGGATTGAAGTTGCTGATGCTTTTGATTCCAGTCGTCAATTGCTTTTTGGGCTTGGGGATTGGCAACTTTGGCGTCAATCAGGCGAGTATAGTCAGCGAGTTCGGCATTAGTGACACGGTTAATCCATTCGTAGGCTCGATCGGGTTGGTTTTGCTTGATGAGGAGATCGACAAGGGCAACCGCTGTTGTTGTTTGAGTCTCCAAAAACTCTTGTCGATTTTCTCGCTGTAAACCACCCCGCATTTCTAAGGTGATTTTGACTGCTTCCTCGAAAAGTTTGATAGCTTCAGTAGGTCGTTTGGTATTTCGGTAGACAAAACCGATATTACTCAGCGTGGTAGCTTCCCGGGCGCGATCGCCCACTGCTTTGAAAATCGGCAAAGCTTGGTTGGGGTATTCCAAGGCTTTCTGCGGTTGCTCGATGCTAAAGTAGACCGCACCGATATTATTCAGCGTCGTAGCAACACCAGCGCGATCGTTGGCTTCCTTACTAATTGGCAAAGCTTGGTTATAGTATTCTAAGGCTTTCTGCGGTTGCCCGATATTATGGTAGACCAAACCGATATTATTCAGCGTGGTGGCTTCCAGTGTGCGATCTTCCACTTCCCTGCTAATGGGCAAAGCTTGGTTGTAGTATTCCAAAGCTTTCTGCGGTTGCCCGATGCTAAGGTAGACAGCACCGATATTATTCAGCATAGTAGCTTCGTGTGCGCGATCGCCCACTGCTTTGCTAATGGGCAAAGCTTGGTTGAAGTAATCCAACGCTTTCTGCCATTGCCCGATGCTATCGTAGACCCTACCGATATTATTCAGCACCCTGGCAACTTCTGCCCGATAGCCTACTGCTTTGAGAATCGGCAATGCTTGGTTGTAGTATTCTAAGGCTTTCTGCGGTTGCCCGATATTATGGTAGACCAAACCGATATTATTCAGCGTGCTGGCTTCCACTGCGCGATCTTCCACTTCCCTGCTAATGGGCAAAGCTTGGTTGTAGTATTCCAAAGCTTTCTGCGGTTGCCCGATACTAAAGTAGACCGCACCGATATTACTCAGCATGATAGCAACGCCTGGGCGATACCCCATTGCTTTGATAATGGGCAATGCTGGGTTGTAGTATTCTAAGGCTTTCTGCGGTTGCCCTATGCTACGGTAGACTCTACCGATATTATTCAGTGTCCTGGCTTCCCCTGTGCGATCTCTCACTGCTTTGAGAATCGGCAAAGCTTGGTTGTAGTATTCCAAGGCTTTCTGCGGTTGCCCGATGTTATCGTAGCTCAGACCGATATTATGCAGCGTAGTAGCTTCCACTGAGCCGCCCACTTGTCTGCTAATGGGCAAAGCTTGGTTATAGTATTCCAAAGCTTTCTGCGGTTGCCCGATGCTACGGTAGACTCCACCGATATGATTCAGCGTGGTGGCAACTCCGGCGCGATCACCCACTTTCCTCCGAATGGGCAAAGCTTGGTTGTAGTATTCCAAGGCTTTCTGTAGTTGCCCGATGTTATTGTAGCTCAGACCGATATTATCCAGCGTCATAGCTTCTTCTTTGCGATCGCCCACGGCTTTAAAAATTGGTAATGCTTGGTTGAAGTAATCCAAGGCTTTCTGCGGTTGCCCGATGTTATCGTAGTTAAAACCAAGCCCAAGCAGTGCGAGCGCTTCAGATTTTTTATCTTTGAGTTGTCGGGAAATAGCTACAGCTTTCTGCAAGGTATCTATCGCTTGTTGATGTTGTCCTTGCTGCGTCTGTTGCACCGCTTGCTTTTGAAGTTGCTCTACTTGTTGACGCTGGGAATTTTGAGTTTGCCCCCAACTAGGTTCAACCATCAATGGAACCGTCAGCGGAGACAAGCCAATCCCTAGCGCTAAAATACTGCCTAAAATGCGTTTCATAAACTCTTTCACTTTAATTGCAAAACTGACGCAAATAAACCCGGTTTATACAGAAAATCGTGACTTTATCCAACCGAAAACGACAAAAAAACCGGGTTAGAAACCCGGCAACTTTTACTTATCAAACGCTGTTACCTTGAGCGTCATCTTTCCCGCAGCAGAATCCAACTGCATTTGCTCCAACCTAAAGCCACTGTTCGCCGCTACTTGCTGGATACCTTTCTGCTTTGTCTTATCCAAGGACGTTATCTTTACTTCCGCCATATCTGGATTTTGCAGTTTAAAATCGCTCAGCGGAATTCGTTCCCAATTGTCTAGCACTGGTTTTGTCTTATCCTCCCCCCGGATTTTTAGCACTCCATTGCTGACAAACTTAACTTGGCCCTTAAACGTCACTTTCTTATCCTTAATTTTGTCGATGGGTATCGATACGGCAGAACCGCCACCGGGAGTAATTTGTATTTGTTTCTGACTTAATGCCGTCAACCTACCCGACTTAGACTTACCATCCTTCAATGTCACTTCTGCTTTATCTGGCAACAGGACTTCAATGGTTTGCTGAACTTTCAGAACCCCAGGACTGGATGGATTGTTTGAAGTTGTTTGCGTTTGGCTGCCACACCCAGCTAAACCAGTCATTGCCGTCAAGAGTGCTAATACGCCTAATATCTTCAATAATCCGTTCATACTTTTAACAGTGCTCTGTATAGACCTATACTTCCTATAACCTAAATAGAATCTCCATTCCGGAAATTTACTGTTCAGAAACGAATTTTTAGTCACAGAACCCTATTTCGGTAATCCTCCGTGTCCCAAAATTCCCCATCTAACCCAGAACCTAGCATTTTAGGAACCTTTGCCAGTATCCTTGGCTTACTCAGTGCGGCACTGTTTTTCACAGGCTGGATTTACCGCTGGGCTTATTTTGGCTTTTTTCAGCTAGAAGTCACTACCCTGGACTTACCCTTTGAGTCATTTTTGTTCGTTCCCATCCAGGTATTTCTGGGGAGTTTCTCGGCATTCTGCCGCACGGTGTTTGCCGTTATCCTGACAGCATTGGTGATTCAATTAACCTTACGTGGGATTAAATGGCTCAGCACTAAGCTAGCTCAAAACCCAAATCAGTCGGTAACATCGACCCAGCCACCCGGTCAACAACGAAATAGGCGAAGAGTTGGTAGAATTGCGCGATCGCTCCTGTTATTCCTCACCGCCAAACACCAGCGATCGCTCCTCAATGAAACAATAATAGTAATCTGGATTTTGGTTGCTTTGTTTTGGTTTGCCCGGTGGCAAGGCATTGCAGACGCAAGACTGGATGCGATCGACAATACTTCTAATTTGCCTGTTGTGACTGTATTGTTTACAGCGGAAAAGAATATAGCATTAGGACGGCAACTGGCAGACTTATCAACAGATCCCCCATTAAAAGATATCCGAATTATTGGAGATAAAGCTTTATTCGATCAACTGCGGGGACGGGAAACAAACGATACAAGCGATCCGCAAAATCCCAGAGTGTGGCGGTTATTAATCAATCGCGGTGGTCAATTGTATGTGTTTAAAGCTTTACATAAAAGTGCATCTGCTAAAGAACGTCCTCTGGTTTTATCAATTAGCGAAAAACAGTTGTTGATTCTGAGTCCAGAAGCAACTAAAAAGCCGTAAGTAGCGCTCCCCCCTAGCCCCCAGGGCTGCGGTAAAGCCAGTCAATGCTTTGAGCGAAGGCAGAAATTTTTCTGTTCCAAAAATACATCTGGATTCATTACAGTTTTCTCTAAATTAGTTAACTGGCTTTGGGGAGATTTGGCGATCGATGCTTTTCAGGTTTAATTATCCGGCAGCTTCAGCCGGATATTTTCAAGTTGATCGTATTCCCAAAGAGATAGTCATTCTCAGAAATTACCCACTCCGATCGCAAAAACCGGGGTTTTATATGTTTCTGCGCTGCGATCGAGTTTTCTCAAAAAAAATCGGTTTCTGGACTCCTATCTCTAATTTCTATATGTAGTTTGACACGCCACTTTATCGCGGTAGAACATCATCTAACCGAAGTTGCAAGCTGGTTAACAAAGGAGAAATAATCCGATCGCCGAGGCGAAATTGTTGCTGGGTGTAATCTTGGTCAATCAGTTGGCAAACGGTGATAGTAGGTTGTTTCGGTTTGCCGATAAAAGCCACGCCCCCCAATCCGCGATCGTCCACGATCCAATATTCGGGAATTCCTAAAAGAGCATATTCTTCCACTTTTCGAGCATAATCTGTTTCCCAGTTAGTGCTGACTACTTCTACAACTAATTTAATCGTTCGCCCCAGCGCAATTACAGGTTCTCTTTCCCAAAGGGGCTCGCTGACAATAGCGGTTTCATCTAATACGACAATATCAGGACGGCGGGCAGTAGCTGCATCTGAAAATGGACGGATCAAACAAGTGCGGGGAATGAACCAAGGTAGTTTTTCTGCTGCGATGGCGATGCCGATTTGAGTTGCTAGTTTACCGCTGACGGTTTCGTGAGGGCCTGTGGGTTACCTGTCAACTAATTCTCCGTCAGCGAGTTCGTAGCGGAAGTTGTCACAATATCGATCGAGGAATGTTTCAAAAGTTAAGATTTTTGGCGCGGTGTAAGCCATTGGAAACTAATAGTTTTTTGCTTAAAATCTTATTCTATCAACTAACCAAATCCCAAATCAGAACCTTTCCCCGCGTGTACCAAAGCCAACTTTTCGTAACGCTTAGCGTGTTCCACCAACTCCGCTGCTTCTTCCTCAGAGACCTCCCGCATTCGCTTGGCAGGCACTCCCGCGACTAGCGTATGAGGGGGAACGTCCTTGGTGACAACCGCCCCTGCACCGACGATCGAGCCTGTTCCCACCCTCACTCCGTCCAGGACGATCGCCCCAATCCCGATCAGGCAGCCCCGTTCAATGTGAGCTGAATGAATCACGGCTCGGTGTCCGACTGTCACGAAATCTTCTAAAACAGTCGGTTTCCCCGGATCGCCGTGCAGAATTGCTCCATCTTGGATATTGGTACTTTTGCCGATCGCAATTCGCTCTACATCCCCCCGCAGCACCGCCCCGTACCAGATACTAGCGCCCGCTGCTACCTCTACCCTGCCGATGACAACAGCGCCTTGAGCGACAAAAGCCGCTTGGGAGAGATCCGGCGCGGGCCAATAGGCAGGAAGTTCAGGCAGAGGTTTGTTGAGATTGCTCATCTTTTTGGTCGATCGTGATACTTCTAGCAGATTAGCTGGTTCTTGATACGGGATATAATAAGACTATTTGCCACTTTTGCAGATAAATATGCTGGGACGCAATAAATGATTGAAGTTGCCTTGCAATACCCGATGTTTGGCCCGGAAATTCAGTGTCCCCACTGTCGCCAAACAATTCCGGCTTTAACACTCACGGATACCTATTTGTGTCCGCGTCACGGGGCATTTGAGGCAGATCCAAAAACGGGCGAACTGGTTCACCTTCAGTCTGGGCGGCACTGGCGCCGCTGGGAGAGTGAATGGTATCGCCAGCACACGCACCCGGACGGGATTCGGTTTGAAATTCACGAAGCGCTCGATCGACTCTATACTCAAGGCTACCGAGCAACTCGCGTGATCGTTGCCCAACGCTATCGGGACTTAATCAGCGCTTATTTGGAACGCAGCACGCCTTGGCGGGGTCAGCCGGACTCGCCCCGCCCCAGGCTGTACGGTTTACCTGTTGATTTTAGCCCCGATCCTCAAGAGGAGCCTTGTTGGGAAGTGATTAATTTTGATTTGGAAAAAGAGCCGGGAGTTCCGATTAGATATCCCTATTTTCGGTTGTTTGAATAGTCAGTAATCAGTTGACAGTTGACAGTTGACAGTTGACAGTGGCAGTTGGCAGTAGTCAGTAGTCAGTAGTCAGCAGTCAGTAGTCAGTAGTCAGTAGTAATTATTAGTGATTAGTGATTAATTATTTATTAGTGATTAGTAATTATTTATTAGTAGTAACTGCCAACTCCCAACTGTCAACTGTCAACTGTCAACTGTCAACTGCCAACTGCGAACTGTCAACT
>NZ_JAUBVK010000022.1:0-15604 GCF_036705795.1 Microcoleus sp. ARI1-B5 | reverse complement strand
GTCAACTGCCAACTGCGAACTGTCAACTGTCAACTGTCAACTGTCAACTGTCAACTGTCAACTGTCAACTGTCAACTCCCAACTGCCAACTGTCAACTGTCAACTGTCAACTGCCAACTGCGAACTGTCAACTGTCAACTGCCAACTGCGAACTGTCAACTGTCAACTGTCAACTGTCAACTGTCAACTGTCAACTGTCAACTGTCAACTGCCAACTGCCAACTGTCAACTCTCAACTGCCAACTGTCAACTGCCAACTGTCAACTGTCAACTGTCAACTGCCAACTGTCAACTGCCAACTGTCAACTGTCAACTGTCAACTGCCAAATGCACCACGCCTCGATTCGCACTGCTAACATTCACCGGGCGATCGCCTTTTACGAACAGTTAGGCTTTACTGTGAGCGATCGCTTTACCACAGGTTACACCCTAGCCTGTTGGATGGAAGGTCTCAACGGACGCATCGAACTCATTCAAATCCCGGAACCAAAACCCGCACCGGATGCTTTTGCAGACGAGCATTATGTTGGATATTATCATTTATCTTTCGATTTAACTGAGGCGACAACTGATTTGCCGAGCTGGTTGCAGTCTCTGAAACAGCGGTTTGAGGAAGCAGCTAAAGACGAACCAAACCAGTTTCAAGCTTTGAAAGTTTTATTGGAACCGACTCAACAGGCGATCGGGCAAAATGTTTACGAAGTAGCTTTTATTGCCGATACCGACGGTTTGCCCTTAGAGTTTATCCGGCGCCTTAACGATCCCAATTCTGAAAAGTAGGGAAACGACATCGCCGTCTCTACCCCAAATATCTGCGACTTTTAACTAAATCTTTGATGCGAGTCGGTCAACCGCAGATATCAGGCAGATGCAACGCAGCCTATAGCAGATGAATTCCTGATTGGAAAGCTTGGGAAAGCAATTGCTCGTCTATTCAGCGATTGCTTTTTTGTCGATCGCCCGCACCTCGGTTCGACCTCAGAAATATACACAACTTAATATATACCGGGACTGCCCAAGATTTTGAGCCATACGACTGATGAAATTTAACGGACTTTGTGAGAATATGAAAAAAAAATGAAAAGCCTTGAACCGTAAAACCAATGACTCACTCGGAAAACAGACCCAGCCTTCCTGAAGTCCACCGCAGCATCCCCATTCCCAACAGCAAAGGTTTCTGGCGTAAAATGCTGGCTTACGCAGGGCCTGGATATCTGGTTTCAGTGGGTTACATGGACCCGGGAAACTGGGCGACTGACTTAGCGGGAGGAGCAAAGTTTGGCTATGCGCTATTAAGTGTGATTTTGCTATCTAATTTGATGGCAATTTTTCTGCAATCATTGTGCGTGCGGTTGGGAGTCGCAACTGGACGAGATTTGGCACAAGCTTGTCGAGATTATTTCAGTCCGCGAGTCAGTTTCTGTCTGTGGATACTTTGTGAAATTGCGATTTCTGCCTGCGATTTAGCTGAACTTGTTGGTAGTGCGATCGGGCTGCAATTGCTATTTGGCATTCCCTTGGTTTGGGGAGTGTGCATTACTGCATTAGATGTAATCATGGTGTTATTTTTACAAGGCAGAGGCTTTCGTTATATCGAAGCTTTGGTGATTACTATTATTACAATTATTGGCGGTTGCTTTGTCGCAGAAATGATTTTTGCCAAACCCGATGCCGGAGGAGTTTTACTCGGTTATGTTCCCAGCCTAGAGATTTTGCAAAATCAGGGAATGCTTTATATTGCGGTTGGGATTTTAGGGGCAACTGTGATGCCGCACAATCTCTACCTGCATTCATCGATCGTGCAAACTCGCGCTTGGGAAGAAGCTGCTGATAAAAAATGGGAAGCAATTAAATTTGGCACAATTGATTCTACAGTAGCGCTGTCAATAGCTTTGTTTATTAATTCCGCCATTCTAATTTTGTCTGCTGCAACATTTCATTTTTCCGGCTATCAAGAAGTAGCAGAAATTCAAGATGCCTACAAATTGCTTTCTCCGGTGCTGGGTGTGGGTTCGGCCAGTGCAATTTTTGCTTTTGCTTTATTAGCTTCGGGGCAGAACTCAACCTTGACTGCAACTTTAGCAGGACAGATTGTGATGGAAGGGTTTTTGCATTTTCGTCTGCGGCCTTGGTTGCGGCGCTTGCTGACTCGACTGGTTGCCATTGTGCCGGCTTTGCTCTCAATTATCTGGTTCGGTGAAGGTAGTACAACTAATTTACTGGTTTTCAGTCAAGTGATTCTCAGTTTACAATTACCTTTTGCAGTAATTCCCTTGGTAATGTTTACCTCAAACCGCCGTTTAATGGGAGAGTTTGTGAATCCATTTTGGCTGAAAGGGGTAGCTTGGTTAGTGGCTAGTATTATAGTAGGATTAAATAGTTGGCTGTTATTACAAACCATTTTCTAGCAATTAAATCGTGTCCGGTCGATTGACCGCAATAAGCAAGGAACGCACGTGCGGACTTCAGTCCGCTCTGAGGCTGCGGACTGAAGTCCGCACGTGCGTTCCGTTGTGCACTACAAACCTTTTTTGTTATGGTAATCGACTGGACATGATATTAGAGGCTAAATCAAACTAGAAAAACAAAACCCGCCGGTGCGGGTTTTATCTGAAAACTAATTGTTAATGGCTGACGGTTTCAACTACTTCTTAGGAGCAAGAGCCTCATTACCAGCAGCGGGACGGGCCGATGCAGCGGTAGTTTTCAAAAGTGCGATCGCCTGCGCGTAGCAAGGATCGTCCTTAGTCGCAACCAACGTCGGTTTGTTAGCTAATTTCAGCTTTTGTTCGTCGGTGACTTCCACCTTGACATCGGGAGTAACCCCTTTGTGGCTGATATCCGTACCGTTGGGAGTATAGTAGTGAGCGATCGTTACCGCCAATCCCGAACCGTCAGACAAAGGATGCGTAGACTGCACCAAAGCTTTGCCAAAAGTTTGGCCGCCCATCACAGTGGCGCGCTTGTTGTCCTTGAGCGCACCCGCCAAAATCTCGCTGGCGCTGGCCGAGTTGTTGTCCACCAGCACCACCAAAGGCTTGTCAGTGATCGCAGTGCGGTTTGCCCGCATTTCCTGAGAATCTCCCGCGCGATAGACTGTACGGACGATCGCCCCAGAATCCATCCACATCTGCGCGATATCAATGCTCACCGACAGCAACCCGCCGGGATTACCCCGCAAATCCAACACAAAAGCGTCAGCTTTCTGCTCCGAGAGCGTTTTAATCGCCCGCTGCATTTGTTCGCCGGCGTGGGAGCTAAACTCTTGCAAGCGGATATAACCGACATTCTTGTTAGCTTCCTTCTTGAGGCTGTAGCGAACCGCTGCCACCTCAATTCTCGCCCTAGTCAGAGTGATGTCAAACTCGCTTTTGCCCTGACGGGCGATCCGCAGCGTAACTTTCGTGCCTTCGGCGCCCCGAATTACCTGAGCCGCATCCGCGACCGTCATGCCTTTGGTAGCTTTGCCGTCAATCACCAAAATCGTATCGCCCGCTTGAATCCCTCCCTTCAGGGCAGGGGAATTTTCCATCGGTTCGACTACCGTGATCGCTTTCGTTTTCTCATCTTCTTCGAGCCTCATCCCCACCCCTGTCAGTTCCCCGGAGATTTGATTCTTCAGCGCTTCGTACTGTTTCGGGTCCATGAAGCGCGTGTAGGGGTCTTTTAATTTTTCTAGGGCATTGCGGAGGGCAGTGTAGGCTGCTTCGCGAGAAGTATAATTTGCGTTCAGCAATTCTTGGCGGGTGACTTGCCAGTCCGTCTTGTTAAAGGTGGGATCGACATAATCTCGGTTCACAATTTGCCAAGCTTCGTCTAAGACAGCTTTGGGGCTATCTTGAAGCTCGGCGCGGACTGATTGGCTCAGACTGGGAACGAGTAAAGATATCGAAGCGGTTGTTGCCATTGCCCCCGTGAACAGGGCTGCCTGTAACTTAGAAAAGCGTCTGCGGGCTTGATTCATTGAATTTTGGCTGAATTCGATTTTAGATTTTTGACTTGAGATTTTAGATTGCTAAAAAATCTCAAACTACCACTTAAACTATGTTGTGGAGGCCATAGCATCCCTCTGGACAGTGTAACGAGATTGATAGTCGATCGCCAACCAATCATTACTCTATTTTAATAAACTTAATTTAAAACTTGGATTTAAATGTGCCGTGGAAGCTAAAATCGAAAATTTTTCCCGTAAGTGGTTGAGCCTGCTCGTTAATGGAGTTATCGGTGTAGCAGCGCTGGCTGGAGTCATTACCATGCAGTCGATCGGGCAATTGGGCCCAATTGCCCCAGCAGGCGTTGAGGGGCAAAAGCCGATCTCTGCAATGTCTGCAGCCAGTTTCAAGCAAGCCGCCCAGCAAGAAGCCCTGCGGCTGAAAATGCTCAAAAATCTCCCGAGTTTTGGGTTTGACAATTTAATTGCAGATTGGACATTTCTCAAATTTTTGCAGTATTTTGGCGACGATGAAGCGCGAGATGTGACGGGCTACAATCTGGGCCAAAATTATTTTGACATAGTTACCCAGCGCGACCCTCGCTGGGCTGACATCTACCTGTTTCTGTCCACAGCCGTTTCTTTTTACCAGGGAAACCCTGAAACTGCTGTTAAGTTGATCGAGCGGGGTACTAACGCCCTTTCGCCGGAAATTCATCCTCAAGCGTGGATAGTGTGGCGAACTAAAGGTCTTGATGAGTTGCTGCTGTTGGGGGACATTCCCGAGTCAATTCGCTCTCACGAAATGGCTGCTGAGTGGGTGGAAAAAACCCCGGATGGGAAGAAATTGGCGCCGATTTTTCGAGCAACTGCTGATTTTTTGCGCCGAGATCCAGATAGCGTGCCGGTGCGGTTTAATGCTTGGAGCACGGTTTATTACCAAACAACTGATAAGTTGGTGCGTCTAAGGGCAAAACAAGCTCTTGTAAAGTTGGGGGCGCGGGTGCAAAAAGATCGGGATGGAAAGGAAAGTTTTATTTTACCTCCCAGAAATTAGGGTGCGCAATGCACTCCTGATGATGTTCTGTGCAAGTCTTAAAATAGTTTGATTTCTGTTGGAGTTAATTCGCGCCATTCACCGGGTTTGAGGGCTTCGAGACGCAAATGCCCGATCGCGATCCTGACCAGCCGCAGCGTCGGAAACCCTACTGCTGCGGTCATCCTGCGGACTTGACGGTTGCGGCCTTCTGTGAGGGTCATTTCCAGCCAAGCTGTCGGAATGTTTTTGCGAAATCGAATCGGGGGCTCGCGGGGCGGCAATTCGGGTTCTGCGGACAATAATTGCACTTTTGCCGATCGAGTCCGATAATCTTGAATTGTGACACCTGTCTGCAAAAGGGCGATCGCACCAGCATCTGGAATCCCTTCCACCTGCACCAAGTAAGTGCGGGGATGAGCGAATTTCGGATCGCTGAGGCGGTGCTGCATTTGTCCGTCATCGGTTAACAGTAGCAAACCTTCGCTATCGCGATCGAGCCTTCCCACCGCATAAACATCAGGAATCGGAATATAGTCTTTAAGAGTGCGCCGTTTAGTTTCCCCTGAATTGTCAGTGAACTGAGTTAAAACATCGTAAGGTTTGTAAAATAGAATGTAGCGATAGGGCATGACCAATTAAAAAATAAAAATGTACTAATGTCAAGAAATTTGTAGGGGCGGGTTCCACCAACAATAATTGCCTAAAACTCACAATCTCAAAAACCCGCCCCCATCCCATGGCAAACCACTTTCTCTCACTCTTTTCTCCCTTCTGGGCGCCCTCTGCGCCCTCTGCGGTTCATAAAAAAAATAAATCTTATTAACCAACGATTCAACCCAGCTATAAAATCTTCAGCCTTTAAGAGCCTCGCAAATCTCAACTACCCAACTTTACCATGCCCGAAGCCACACACCGCGTTTGCATCGTCTTAGGAACTCGCCCGGAAGCGATTAAACTAGCCCCAGTAATTCAACTGTTCAAAAGTTCGCCAAACTTGGCCACCCAAGTAATTTTAACCGGTCAGCACCGGGAAATGGTCGAGCAAGTGATGCGAATGTTCGACCTAAAAGCCGATCGAGATTTAGCAATTATGCAGCACCAGCAAAGCTTGACGGATATCACTTCCCGGAGTTTGCATGGTTTGGAAGTGTTGTTTAAAGAGTTGCAGCCAGACATCGTGTTGGTACAGGGCGATACAACCACAGCGTTTGCGGCTGCTTTAGCAGCATTTTACCAGAAAATACCCGTAGGTCACGTAGAAGCCGGTTTGCGGACTGACGACGTGTTCAATCCGTATCCCGAAGAGGCTAACAGGCGGTTGATTTCGCAGCTCACAAGGCTGCATTTTGCCCCAACAGCGCTGGCGGCAGAGAATTTAGGGCGATCGGGCGTTTTGGGAGAAATTCACCGTACAGGCAACACAGTCATCGACGCTTTGCTTGCTGTCGCCAAACGCCAACCCGAATGCAACATTCCCAACTTAGATTGGAGCAAATACCGCACCATTTTAGCAACAGTACACCGCCGCGAAAATTGGGGCAAACCATTAGCAGGAATTGCCAGGGCATTTATTCAAATTTTAGATAAATTTCCCGACACAGCTTTGCTCTTACCACTACACCGAAATCCGACCGTCCGGGAACCATTAAAAGCACTTTTGGGCGACCATCCCAGAATCTTTTTAACAGAACCCTTAGATTACGCAGAATTAGTAGGAGCGATGCAGAGGAGTCATTTAATCCTGACAGATTCAGGTGGATTGCAAGAAGAAGCACCGAGTTTGGGCAAGCCTGTTTTAGTATTGCGAGAAACCACAGAAAGACCCGAAGCAGTTTCCGCAGGCACTGCTAAACTTGTCGGTACAAATTCTGATACAATTACAGCAGAAGCCGCAGAATTGCTGAGTGATTCTGAAGCTTACGACGCAATGGCAATGGCCATTAATCCCTTTGGCGACGGTTTAGCGGCCTCCCGGATTTTGAAAATAGTTGAAGACTATTTTTCGGACTAAAAAGTAATCCTAAAAAAGGTTTGTAGTGAGGACTTTAGTCCGCATCCATTCCGAGGACTAAAGTCCTCACTACAAACCAATATGATTGTAGTCATTCTAGGGAAAATGATATAATTCACGATCGAATAGGGTGCGCCGAAGAGCACCTTACAACTATCAGTAATCTCCACCACCGCCACCAAAGCTACTACTGCAATCGCTACTGCTGCTACTGTAATCG
Source organism: Microcoleus sp. ARI1-B5 (assembly GCF_036705795.1). Taxonomy (NCBI): domain Bacteria; kingdom Bacillati; phylum Cyanobacteriota; class Cyanophyceae; order Oscillatoriales; family Microcoleaceae; genus Microcoleus; species Microcoleus sp. ARI1-B5. The sequence goes on along the minus strand of NZ_JAUBVK010000022.1, from coordinate 8,403 downwards.
CTGCTGCTGCTGCTGCTACTGTAATCGCTGCTGCTGCTGCTGCTACTGTAATCTGCACCACCGCCACCAAAGCTACTACTGCAATCGCTGCTGCTACTGTAATCGCTGCTGCTGCTACTGTAATCGCTGCTGCTACTGTAATCGCTGCTGCTGCTACTGTAATCGCTGCTGCTCGTACAACTGTAATCGCCGCCACCGCTGTCATCGCCACTGCTAATGCTGTAATCGCTGCTGCTCATACAACTGTAATCGCCGCCACCGCTGTCATCGCCACTGCTAATGCTGTAATCGCTGCTGCTCATACAACTGTAATCGCCGCTAAATCCGCTGTCATCGCCACTGCTAATGCTGTAATCGCTGCTGCTCGTACAACTGTAATCGCCGCTAAATCCGCTGTCATCGCCACTGCTAATGCTGTAATCGCCACCACCGCTATAATTGCTGCTAACTCTGCTGTAATTCCTGTTACTACCATTAGAAGAGCGGCGGGAGGGGGAGCGGGAAGGAGATTTCCCAGAAAATAACCTGCGAAATAGAGTGAAGATAACAAACAAAATCATCAATACTATCAATAACCCAAACAAGCTAAATATCCCGAAAAATATTAACAGCGCACCCGTGGAGATACTATTGCTGGTAACTGGCAATTGAGCAGGTATTGATGACGGTTTTGCTCCTTGAGCTGGTACTGTTGGAGCCAAAGGCAGGGTGTTTTGAGATTGACTGTTTGCAGTCGGATTTTGGAAAAAATTTTGTGCTGTTACAGCTTGGCTCGTTACGGGAAATGCAATTGCCGAAAAGCACAGCAAACTGCTCCAGATTATTTGTTTTTTGCTAGATTGTAACTGCATTGCTTCAGTCTCCTGAATAACTGCTCTTCTGAAATTGACATATCTATCTCCACCTAATTACAATTAAATAACCAGGTCTCCGTCATGTCAATTCATATTATTCAGAAGTTCGATTCATAAAAGTCATAAATTTAGGTGCGCCCTGAAGTACCTTACATTTATACTCCTAGACGCGCGGGTGGCCAGAAACCGGGTTTTTAACCAAAATCATTGCCCAAAAGCGTCAATCTCGGTTCAAAAACCCGGTTTCTTAGTGGGCGAGTGTCGCCAACTAATTTAGATATATTTAAGGAGAGGGAACAGGTGGCCCAAAATTGCTGCTGCCTTTATAACCGGATAAGAGAGCAAGTTTTTCCAAAGATAACCTACCCGTGTAATATTTCCCGCGAATTTCCCAAGTGGGATAAGCTTTAATATTGGCTGCTTTGCACAAATCTGGTTGAGCATCTTTGCCTCTGCGATCGCACTCAATGTAAGTAATTGCGGTAAATGCTTGTTGGCCGAAAAGTTCTTGTTGCGCGTGACAGTGAGGACACCAGTAAGCACCGAACATTCTAGCTTTGATAGTCTGCAAATGGGCTGCTAAAGCTATTTGATCCGGTGCTGATTCGCTAGTAATCGGCGGGCCTTCTTGTTCGGTGACAGGCAATTGGGAAGGGGAAGGGGGAGGCGGAGGGAGGGTTTGTGCTAAAGTTTGAGTGGATTTGTTGCTGAAACTGAACTGTGCAATTCCTCCGTCTGCTTTGGTACTGCCGAATATCCCCAAAGTTAGGAAAATTGCGATCGCACAAAAGTTGAATTTGCTTAGTCTCATCTTGGATTTCATCTTGGATTTGCTAGGATTTCGCGAGCTTGATTCATAGCCTCTACAGCATTGTTTACCACAAAGATGTTAAATTGTGCTAAATTTTTAAAGAAAAGTTGACTTTCGGCGCTGTCATTTAACAAGATAACTTGCTTGTGAGCTTTGAGGGCGAGGGCAATTTCCGAAGCAGTGCCCGCGCCCATACCGCAGGCAATTATGACATCTGAAGAAAGAATGTTAATGTTATTTCTGGCGTTTCCCATATCGGTGACAATGGCAATATCTACAGCTTCAGAAATGCCGCGAGTGTCGTTTCCCGGAAGAATGCCGATTGTTAAACCGTTAGCTGATTTTGCTCCTTTGTTGGCGGCATCCATCACGCCCATATTTCTGCCGCCAGTTAGCAATATCCATCCTGCTTCGGCGATGAGTTGTCCGAGTTGATAGGCGTTTTCTAAGTCGGTTGATGTGGCACTGTCGCCGGGGCCCATGATGCCGATGATGATTTTTTTCATAGTTTCTGGTAATATGGTGTTATTGATATTTGCTAGTTTTTTTGCACGAGATACGAAGGTATGTTATCATAAAAATACTTTCATACTAAACAAAGCTTTTTAAACAACTAACTTGGGTAAAGTTCCTAGTATTTTTACTCTGAAAAAGCAAACATTTACACTAGATGAATCTCAGATAAGTTTTTTAGAACTCTGTCAAAACTATGGATTTAAAGATCCTAGTGAATTGGTGAGAATAGCGATTCAACGGTTGCAGCTAGCGCTAGAAGCCCAGCAATTGGAAGAATCGGCGATGCTTTATGCGGAAGTTTATGCAGAAGATACAGAGTTACAGGAATTGGCGGAATTAGGTTTAGAAGAATGTGTGTTGTTTTTTCAATAAAAAGGTGATAGAACATGAGTATCGCTAAAAGTCCCGAAACCAAGCTGATCGAAAAAATTCGTAGCTTACCGCCCGATAAAATTACGGTATTAGAAGATTTCCTCGACTTCCTATTAACTCGAAGTGAAGAGAGTCTTCTAACTTATAGTGCGACTAAACTCTCGGAAGCAGCTTTTGCTAAAATTTGGGATAACCCAGAGGATGCTGAGTATGACGAGTTATAATTTTACGACTATTGATAAGAAACTGATTATCAAAAAACTGCGAAGGCTTCAAGATTTGGATGTTTAATGTCTCAGGGATAGGTTAATCAGAATTATAGGTAATAATTAAGCGCTAGCCCTTTTCTTATCCCAAAAAAGGCGATCGCGAATTCATTGCAAATAAAAAGCGATCGCCTTTATTAAAGTTCTCAACATATAATAACTACTGACTGTTGAGAAGTGTTTGTAACCGTTTTTGTTGAATTTGTCGGTGCTCTTCGTCTAATTTGGCAATAACTTCTTCTAATTTCCAACCTAATTCTTCCATTTCCCAGCGACTGCGACGTAAATTGCCGAGGAGTCGCCGATCGACATCTGGGGGCGGTATATATCCTGGTTCGTTGATCATAATCTCCACTCAATCTTAATTTCTTCAATGCTGCGTTCCCAAGCGGGAAGTCTGGCTTGGGTATAAGCAATTACTTCTGTGACTAATCTTAGCATATCAGAACTTGCTGTGGCTTGTGCATTAGCCAAGCGTCGTTGCAATAGGGAAAACTGGGAAAATCGCTCATCGGCTTGCTGTGCTACGTTTTTTAGCTGCTCTAAATAGTCGATTGTTCTGTCGGTTTCTCCAAATTGCTCAAAGAGAGTATATTCGGCTTCTGTAGCATCATCGATAATATCCAATAATTGCCGTTTTAGATTCCAGATGGTTTCGGCAAATTCTATAGGCAATTTTGCCATGTTTACTTGTGTGAGATGTATGCTATAGATTTTACGCTAAAGGTAATTTATTTAATCAAGTATTTTTTATATTATTAGATTAATCAATAAGCGAGATCCCTTTCGGATAGTTTCAAAAGGGATCTCGCACTTCCGAACTTTCTCAAAAATAGTTTATGCTGCTTCCAATTGTAAACGACGTTCTATGCGTTCGTATTCATCTTCTAACAGCCAGAGTTTAGCTTCTTCATAATTTGAACTCGCAAATACAACCTGATAATTTTGAGCTGGATCGTAGACACAGCTATTGCCTGCCTTATCACCCAACAAAATTAGGACGTAAGGTGGTGATGCTGTCGGATCTACCCATAATTCTGTGAATTCCCAGTTATCGGCTAGGTTTAGTTCTGGGGATGACATGATATTTATCTCCTTTAATTTTAATTTCTCCGTACTAGAGTGGTATTCTACTATTATTGCTGTCAAGTCTGTAACCAATGGGGTCAGGGAAATAGAGACCATAACGCTCATGACCGCGAATTACGCCTATAAACTCTCCATTAGCTATGATAGCTTGAGCTACGCTTTCCATTGTAGCTCGATCGTTAAATTTATGAACGCTACCTTCTTGTTGAAGTAGCTTTTGCATTTGAGGAGTGTCGGGTAGATGTTTCGCAATATGTTTGGTGTCGATGCTTAGTTCGCGGTTAATTCCGGTCATAAATTAAGCGGTTATTAAACATATTACTTATACCATGATTTCAATTCATCTGAATTGCCTTGAAAAAAAGCGAGATGCCTTTTTGGATAGTTCCAAAAGGATCTCGCTCGGGTTTAAGAAGGGATATAGCTTTTTTACTGAGCATTTTCTTGGTCTAGAAGTCGATCGAGTTTGTTTTCAATTGTGGTTAGCTTTCTCAGCATCGTTGGACGATCTTCATCCAGAGAAGTCAGCAAGTTAGCAATTCCTGACTGAACGTTAATCAATTGCACGACAGCATTTTGTAATTGTACCATTCCGTCTCGCAGCTCCTGTCTTTCGAGTCTTGCTTCTGCCATGTTATCTAACATAGCTTGAGTTGCTCTAGCGTTGCTTTCTATTAGTTGCTTCAGTTCTTCATCGCTCATGTCGATCGCTGTGCGTAAATGAGATATTACTGAAGATTATAGCAGATGGAATCGGCGATCGCCCTAGTCATTCCGAATACAGGGCGATCGCACTTTGCGGATAGTTCCAAAAGGGATATCGCACCCTATTTCCTTTGCGGAGATTCTACCAGTTCTGATTCCTGAAGACGTTGCGATAATAGGCAATCTTCAAAGCTGAAAGCTTCGGAGTCGAGAAAACTAGCAATCGCCATTTCGATCGCAGCTTCGAGAGAGCATTCTAGCTGCGTAGCTTTTTCCATCATAGCGACTTTCACATAGTCAGGCAAATGGGTCATCAGTGAATCAATAGCGGATGGTGGCAAGTGTTTGATTTTGAGTGTTTGAGTCATTGTTCGTGGAAATTGAGAGATGCAAGCAGTTATTCCATCCTACAAGTAGAAGCGATCGCTCTTTTGATGAACTCCAAAAAAGCGATCGCGACTTCATTTCAAATCGAGGGCGATCGCTCTTTTCGGATAGTGGAAAAAGGGCGATCGTTAACCCTAAAAACTGATCTAACAAATTAAGTGTTATAGCCACTTGAACTACCACTGCTTTCGGTGGCATTGATTACAGTGCCATCGAACCCGTCTTGTAGCTTAACTCCAGCCAGGGTGTACTTCCACTCATAGAAACCCGACTGTCCACTGACTTCAAATGCTCTAGCATAGCCAGACAGGTGTAGTTGATGGGAACCGGTCAAACCGTAAGCATAGCCGTCAAAATCGTAGACATCTTTCAGGTTAAATTGAAGCCGGAGTGTGATTTCATCCGTATTTGGAGTTAGTTTAAAATCACCTGTGTATCTTTTATGGAAACCTCCTACTGCTGCAATCCAATTTGGATCTCCTAACGAAAAGTGTCCGGCAGTATCCCAGTTATTTCCTATTCCTCCAAATTGACAACCTTCTTGTACAGCCTTGATTGCTTTTGATAAAGCAGAGCCTTCGACCATCTTACTAAGTTCATTCCTCATACCAGAAGATTCTTTTATGGCCTCATTCAAATCTATAGAATAATTCGCCCCACCATTTCCTTCATCTAAATAGTGATAGAGCATCTCTGCAGCATCATCCCATCCTGCTATCTTCCAGGTAGCTGCGCCTGCATAATGTGCTGTCTCGAATTCCATCCGACCTAATTCTCCCAATGGATTAAGTTTAATGATATTGAAGTCTGTGTTTCTTTCATCTAGCACTTGTTTCCATCCAGCATCATCGATCGGGTCAGAATTATTGCATCCAGAACTAATAGGGGTAACGCCAATTGTTACTACACTATTAGGGCCACTGCCGTTACTTGAACTACTACCTGATGAATCACTAGAAGGCAGACAGATAAATCGAGAGGGAGAGGATGCTGCAATAGTTTCAGTCTTGTACAAGTAATCAGCAGCACTACCACTATTAGGAGTGTAACTTGACTCAGAAATCAGAATGGTTCCATCTGGATTAACCTTTTCAACTACCGCAACATGACCACTTTCCCACTGGGCAATGTCACCAACTTGAGGGGTATTCGACATAGAAATGCCAGCCGCAGCAGCTTGATTGTCCCAATCATAGGCATTTCCAGACAACTTATTTAAAGCCGTTGTATTGTAGCCTAACTGCTGTAAACGACCGTTGACATACCAAGTGCAGTTACCTAGAGCACTGCCTAAATTAGTAGAGGATGGATGAGTCGATGCCGGTGCGTATCCCGACTGCCAGAAAATGTTATTTTCACGATAAGCAGGTAGATTGAAATTAGGCATTGTTACGCCTAGCTGACTGCCAATATTAGTCGGTGTCTTAGGTAGTGTTGTCCCGTAACGATAAGCAGTTGCTTTACTCCCATTCCAGTAAATGTAACCATCTTCAAAATATTGAATGATATTTCCATTTCCCAGACCCTTTTCGCCACTTTTCGGCTCACCTAACCAGCCTTCCAATCCACCATTTTTTAAGAATGTCTGACGGATAGCACCGTAAAGCGGGAAGGTTCCATACTGGCTGCTGACGATCGACCCATTCTCAAATATCTGATAGCTCGCACCATTATAATTGGTGACATCAGAAATGGGATTGCCCAAAGTCCCTTGATAATTCTGGAAAACTGGATAGAAATTGCCACCAACCGTGTGACCGTTTATATTAATTGAATTAGATGGCTGCGTTGGGCCTGGATCGGTGATGACGGGGCCTGGATCGGTGATGACGGGGCCTGGATCGGTGATGACGGGGCCTGGATCGGTTGTGCCGGGGCCTGGGTCAACAGGTGCAGATACCTCTTTGGGAATATAAATCGTCTCACCCGCAATAATCACATTGGCATCGGCAATGCCGTTATGTTGAGCAATGAAGTTATAAGCATCAGCAGAAGCATCGCCCATTGTGTCGAGTGCAATTTGGCTGAGGGTATCTCCCGACTGAATAGTGTAAGACACCCAATCATAGTATTTGCCGTTGAACTGATCGGCTGTCGCCCTTTCTAACGGCGTAACTTGTCCCTCTAAACCCGAAGTTGTAGGATTCGAGAAAAGTGCAGGAATATAAGCTTGCGGTGCTGTTTCCTTCGCCAATTCCACAGCTTTATTGAAATTTACCACCCCAAAACCCGTTTCTTGATCCCATCCGGGTTCCTTCAAATCGATCGCACTTCCAGTCAAAACATCAATCACTTGAGTCACACTCAAATCGGGATTAGCCTCCCAAACCTTAGACGCCATCCCCGCCGCCTTAGCTGCGGATGCCGAAGTTCCCGACATCGTGCCCACATCATCACCAACAGTCGATAAAGTCGGATTGTCGATCGCACCTCCGGGCACTAAAATATCCAAACCATAGCCGTAGCTGGAATAATCCGATCGCCCAAATCCATCAGATGAACCAACCGTGATAATATTCTCAAACTCCTGGGAAGATTGACCCAAAACAGACATCACACCGCCGTCATTTCCTGCCGCTACAACTAACAGCACTCCGTTTTGACGCGCATTTTCTAAAGCAGCACGTTCTCGGTTTGTAAATTCGTAACGAGTTGTAATGGTTCCATCAGCATTCTTTTGAGTTAAATCGAGGGGAAGAAGGGCGATCGCATTCTTCTGCTTTTGTCCTTTCGCTTCACTCACAAAATCAGTTAAAGCTAAATCCCATTCCCCCGAACCAATTGCCCGACTTAGATAAACATTCGCTTTATCGTTGTAGCCGTCAATGCCTCGATCGTTGCCTTGAATTGCACTAACTAAACCCCAGTTAAAAGTGCCGTGTTCGTTACCTGTGCCGGCAGTAAACAAAGGATTGCTGTCTTTGTCAATGCGATCGCGCCCCAATGTCACTTTAGAGTAATCCAAATCGGGATTGTTCGGCGCAAACCCAGTATCGATGATGCCGATAAATGCGTGTTTTTCTGGTGGCAAACTAATCGGTAATACGGTTTCAACAGGCGCTTCAGGCGTCGGTGGAAGTTCAATCTTAGGCGGTTCCGGGGCGATCTTAGGCGGTTGTACCGGTGGTATTGGAGCGGGGATGGGCAGCGTTGTTACAGGTGGTTTTATCGCCACAGGAGGCGTTACAGCAACTGGTGGTTTTGGATCGATCGGTGCCGTTGTTACGGGTGGAGGTGTCGCCACAGGTGGCGTTACAGCTACTGGCGGCTTTGTCTCAACAGGCGGGGTTACAGCTACTGGCGGCTTTGTCTCAACAGGTGGCGTTATATCATGTCCGGTTGATTAGGTATAATAAAAACTCAACAGCGCTCGGCAGAGTTTTGGAGGGAGTGATGCCCAAGT